>DASVWO010000065.1:0-17916 GCA_036393165.1 Polyangiaceae bacterium
GGGCAGGGGCGCTTCGACGTCGCGGTGCTGTCGAACATCATGCACCAGGAGTCGCCCGCCTCGAACCGCGAGCTCCTCGGGAGGCTGCATCGCGCTGTCCGGCCGGGCGGGCACCTCGTCGTCGCCGAGTTCGTCGTCGAGGACGGGCGCGTCGGGCCGCCGATGCCGCTGCTTTTCAACCTGAACATGCTGGCGCTGGCGGACGGCGGCAAGTCGTACGAGCGGCGGGAGCTGACGGCGCTCGTGACCGGGGCGGGATTCGCGGCGCCTCGCTTCGTGCCGGCCGGACCGGTGGCGACGCTCGTGATCGCGGCGCGCCCGTAGCCAGGATCACGGTCCGACGAAGCGCCGGATCGCGTCGACGACGGCGTCGGGATGATCGCGATGCGGCGCGTGGCCGCACGCGTCGAGCACGAGCCGCTGGACGGGCGCGCCCGAGCCGCGCTCGATGGCGTCCACCTGCGCGAGCGTGCCGTACGGGTCGTCGCGCCCCTGGAACACGAGGGAAGGGACGCGCACGCGCGGGAGGGAGTCCTCGATGTTCCACGTGCGGAAGCCGGGGTCGAGCCACGCGCCGTTCCAGCCCCAGAAGACGCCGTCGACGTTCGCGCCGTGGCGTCGCTCGAGGCGCTCGCGCAGGTCGCCGGTGCGGAAGGCGTCGGCGGTCGCGGCGATGCTGCTCACCGAGACGTCCTCGACGAACACGTGGGGCGCCAGGAGCACGAGCGACCGGACGCGCTGCGCCTGGGGCGAGCCGCCGCCGGCGAAAAGGATCGCGATCGACCCGCCGTCGGAGTGGCCGACGAGCACCGCGTCGCGCACGCCGGCCGCGTCGAGCACCTCGGGCAACGACGCGCGCGCCTCGTCGTGCATGTACGTGAGCGGCCACGGCGCGGGGCGCGCGTCGCTCTTGCCGTATCCCCAGCGGCTGTAGACGAGGGCGCCCATCCCGCACGCGTCGGCGACGCGCTCGGGGAAGTCGCGCCAGCCGGCGACGCTGCCGAGCCCCTCGTGGAGGAACACGAGCGTCGGCGCGCGCTCGGGGGCCGGGCCGTGCCACGCCGCCTCGAGCCGGTGCCCGGCCGCGACGAGCTCCCTCATCCCGCACGCAGCTTGAAGCGCTGGATCTTCCCCGTCGCCGTCTTCGGCAGCTCGGCGACGAACTCGATCCACCGCGGGTACTTGTACGGCGCGAGCCGGCCCTTCACGAACGCCTTGAGCTCCTCGGCCAGCGCCGGGCTCGCCGCGACCGTCGCCTTGAGCACCACGAAGGCGCGCGGCTTCACGAGGCCCTCGTCGTCGGCGTGCCCGACGACCGCCGCCTCGAGCACCGCAGCATGCGCGCCGAGCGCCGCTTCCACCTCGAAGGGGGAGACCCAGATGCCGCCCACCTTGAGCATGTCGTCGGCGCGCCCCTGGTAGACGTAGTAGCCGTCGGCGTCGCGCGCGTAGCGGTCGCCGGTGCGGGTCCAGGGGCCGTGGAACGTCGCGAGGCTCTTCTCGCGCTGGTTCCAGTACGCGACGGCGCTCGACGGCCCGCGCACCCAGAGCGATCCCTCCTCGCCCTCGGGGACGGGCTCGCCCGATTCGTCGACGAGCTTCACGTCGTAGCCGGGCACCGGCTTGCCCGACGTGCCGTAGCGCACGTCGCCGTGCCGGTTGGAGATGAAGATGTGGAGCATCTCGGTCGAGCCGATGCCGTCGAGGATGTCGCTACCGAAGCGATCGCGCCACCGGTCGCCCACGTGCTTCGGCAGCGCCTCGCCCGCCGAGATGCTCGCGCGCAGCCGCTGCGAGCCGGCGGCGCGGTCGAGCGACGCGTCGGCGAGGATCGACGCGAAGAGGGTCGGGACGCCGCCGAAGATCGTCGGCTGGTGCGTCTTCATCGTGCGCATCACCGCCGCCGGCGTCGGCCGCTCGCCGAGGAGCACGGCGCTCGCGCCCACGTGCATCGGGAACGTCATCGCGTTGCCCAGCCCGTAGGCGAAGAAGAGCTTCGCCGCCGAGAAGACCACGTCGTCCTCGCGGATGCCGAGCACGCCCTCGCCGTAGAGCGCCGCGGTCTGCACGAGGTGCGCGTGCAGGTGCAGTGCGCCCTTGGGCGTTCCGGTGGACCCGGACGAGTAGAGCCAGAACGCGACGTCGTCCGAGCAGGTGGCCGCCGCCTCCGCCCCCGACGCGCCGCCCACGAGCGCCGCGAGCTCGCTCCCGCGCACCACCTTCTTCGCGTGCGGCGACTGCGCGACCGCCGGCAGCACCTTCTCGGCGAGGGCGTCGCTCACGAAGACGACGCGCGCGCGCGAGTCGGCCAGCATGTACGCGTAGTCGGCCGTCGTGAGCAGCGTGTTGAGCGGCACCGGCACGATCCCGGCGCGGATGGCGCCCCAGAAGACGCACGGGAAGTCGACCGAGTCGAGCATGCAGAGCGCCACGCGCTGCTCCGGCTCGACCCCGAGCGCCCGCAGCGCGCCCGCGACGCGGGCCGTGCGATCCGCGAGCTCCCCGTACGTGAGCGACCCCGCGTCGTCGCGGAAGGCGACGCGCGCCCCGCGCCCCTCGGCGACGTGCCGGTCCACGAAGTGCGTCGCCGCGTTGTAGGCGCGCGGCAGCGCGATCACGGCCGCACTCCGACCGCCGCCAGCAGGTCGGCGCTCGCGTAGACCGTGCCGCCCTTGACGACGGTGACCGGCTTGCGCACGTCGGAGATGTGCTCGTCGGGCTTGCCGTCGACGAGCACGACGTCCGCGTACTTCCCGGGCGCGATCGAGCCCGCGTCCTTCTCGTGCTTCATCACGCGCGCCGCGCCGATCGTCGCCAGCGCCAGCACGTCGGGCGCCGGGATCCCCGCGTCGACGTACAGCTCGAGCTCGCGGTGAAGCGTGAAGCCGGCGATGTCGTCGGTGCCCGCGACGACGCGCACCCCCGCGTCCCACAGGCGCTTCACGAGCTTCTTCATCGTCTCGTACGAGGCGCGGTACGTCGCATCCATCCCCTCGGGCACCGGGAGCCCGCCCTGGAGCAGCCCGCGCCGGACCTGCACCGGGATCCGGTCGGCCACCGCCGCGTAGGTGGGCCCGATCTGGCCGGGCCGATTGAGGAACATGGGCTCGAACGTCGCGAGCGTCGGGTCGATCACGGTCTTGTGCTTCACCAGCAGCGCGGCGAACTTGCGCACGTCGGCCGACGCGAGGTCGAGCGCCGCGCCCTTCTGCGCGACGAGCGTGAACCGGAGCGGCGTGCGCGTGTCGTCGTCGCGCGACGCGAGGAACTGGAGCATCAGGAAGTTGGCGTGCTGGATCTCGTCGTACCCGGCGTCCACCGCCTCGGCGGCGAACATGTGCGCCGGGATGTGCCCGCTCACGCGCAGGCCCTTCGAGTGCGCGTACGCCGCGAGCGGCGCGACGAGCTCCGGCTTCAGGGAGCTGTACAGCTTGATCTGCTCGTACCCGCGGCCCGCGTACACGTCGATGTCCGACTTGCCCTCGTCGACCGTGTCGGCGAACACCTTGCTCGGCCCCTGGAACGGCCCGCGTCCGTCGATGAGGCCCGCCATGAGGACGTGCGGGCCGATCTCGGTGCCGGCGTCCCACGCCTGCTTCATGCTGCGGAGCTCCTCCATGTCGTTGCCGAGGTCGCGCCCGCCGGTGACGCCGTTGGCCACGTCGAGCAGCCCGTCGATGCGCTGGAAGTGCGCATGCATGTCCCACAGCCCCGGGAGCGCCGTCTTGCCCGCGGCGTCGATGGTCTCGGCGCCCGCCGGCACCTTCGTCGTCGCGCCCGGCCCGGCCGCGACGATGCGGTCGCCGCGCATGACGATCGTCGCGTCCGGAACGACGCGCTTCTTCTCGGAGTCGAAGAGGCGCGCGTGCACGATGGCCAGCCCCGCCGCCGGCGGCGTGTGCGCCAGCTTCTTCGCCAGCGTCGCGTAGCGCGCGACCGACGCCTCGCGCTGCACGTCGTTCAGCTTCGGCAAGACGCTCTGCCAGCCCTCGCGCACGACCGAGAACCAGGGGCTGGCGCTCGCGAAGAGCTCGCGGTCGTCGTCGAGCCACACCGAGAACGGCTCGAACGCGACTCCGTCGATCTCGTAGCGCACGACGTGCATCGACTTGCCGTCCGCCGCGACGGTCGCGTCGTCGGCGCGCGTGACGTGCGCCGAGCCGCCGGGCAGGAGCGCGATCCGCCCGTCGGGTGCGGCGAGCATCGCGCGCACGAAGGTGCCGGTGAGGTCCGGCGCGCCCTCGATGGGCACGTAGTAGGCGTGTCCGCCCGCGGGAGCGTCGCCGTGCTCGGCGTTGTTGCTCCACACGAGCCGCCCGCCGTCGACGTGCAGGTGCTCGTCCACCGGTTGCTTCAGGTAGTCGACGCCGGTGATGTCGACGCGCGCGAGCGTCCCGTCGGGCGCGGTCTCCCAGTGGGTGTCCTGCTTGGGCCCGCGGCCGCGGTCGTTGAACTCCCACGTCGCGTCGCGCGACCCGTTGGCGTGGATGGTGACCACGCTGCTGCCCGTGGCGTGGCCCATCGCGTCGACCACGAAGCGCAGCGTGCGATCGCCCGCGGGCGCCGCCGACGCGGACGACGCCGGCGCGGGCGGATCGGGCGCGGTGTTCGGCTGCGCGGAGGGAGCGGGCGACGGCGAGCCGCCGCACGCGGTGAGCACCAGGGGCAGGAGCGCGAGGGCGTGACGCATGCGCGTCACGGTACCCCCTCGCGCCCCTGCCGCGCGACCCTGGTCCGCCCGCTGGCGCCGGATCAGGCCGTGGGCTTCGGCGCCTTCGGGTGATTCTTCGCCCGGGTCGCCTTCGCCTTCGTGGCCGCCTCGGCCTTCGACTCCGCGGTGCGCTGCGGCGTCTTGGCCGGCGTCACGCCGAACTGGCTCTTGAGAGCCGGGTTCGACTTGCCGAGCCGCACCTTGAGGTACGGCTTGAGGTTGGCCACCATGGCCTTCGCCGGCACCTCGGCGTCGTGCGCCTTCTGCACCGCCGCGTGGTACGCCGCCTCCGCGGGCGCGACGAGCGCCTCGGCTGCGACGTAGTCGGTCAGCGGTTGAAGGACCTGCGCCTTGGGCAGCGTCTGCCCGTCGATCGTCAGCGTGGGGTCGGGGATCGACTGCACACCGGCGATGAGCGACTGGCAGAGGGTGAGAAACGCGAGCTTGTTGTCGAGTCGGTTCGTGGTCATCTGTCTTCTCCATGCGAGGGATCTGGGCGGAGCCGGCGACGTGCCGGCGACCGTCCTGCCCTTCTGATCTCCAAGTGCATCGAGACCCCCCGTTTGGGACACGTGCCTCGGCGCATCCGGTCGATTTCTCGCAAGTGCCCGCCGTGGAAGGGGAATCGGGCGCGACTTTTTTCATCCGGCGGATGGACGGGGCGCATCTTGCGTCGCACGAGGCGCCCCGTGGCCCGTACAGGGCGCTGCGTGCACGTCACAGACCGCCCTGTGGGTCACACAGGGCGCCCTGTGAGGCGCAAGAGGCGCCTCGTGCGACGTACAGGGCGTCCCCGCAGGCGTAAGAGACGCCCTGTATCGAGCAAGAGGCGGGCTGTCAGCCGCCGCCGACGCCCATGCACATCATGCCGTGGCAGCACTGGCCCGCCTTGCACGTGTCGCCGCCGGGGCACGCCGCGCAGGCGCCGCCGCCGTTGCCGCACTCGGTGGCCGTCTGCGAGCCCTGCAGCACGCACGTCTGTCCGTTGCAGCAGCCCGCCGCGCACGACGTCGGGTTGCACACGCACTGGCCCGTCGCCGTGTCGCACTCCTGGCCGGGCGCGCACGCGACGCACGCCGCGCCGCCGGCGCCGCACGCGGAGGTCGACTCGTTGGCGGCCGCCAGGCACGTGCCCCCCGCGGTGCAGCAGCCGTTGGGGCAAGAGCCGGCGTTGCACACGCACTGCCCGCTCTGGGTGTCGCACGTCTGGCCCGTCGCGCATGCGGCGCACGCCGTGCCGCCTGCGCCGCACGATCCGGTCGACTCGCTCGCGAGCGGCTCGCACGTGCCGCCCGCGGTGCAGCAGCCGTTGCAGGAGGTGCCGCCGCAGGTGCACATGCCCATGGAGCACGTGCCGCCCGCGGCGCACGGCGCACACGCGGCGCCCGCGGTGCCGCACGCAGCGCTCGACTGCGACGCGTACGCCACGCACTGGCCGCCCGTGGTGCAGCAGCCCGTGGGGCAGTTGCTCTGGTCGCAGACGGGGCCCGTCTCGACGGGCGGCGCGTCCTGTCCCGGCGTGACGTCGGGGCCCTCGGAGTCGTTGCCCACGGTGGCGTCGCCGCCGTCGTCTCCCGGTTGCACGCCGCTGCTGCTGCCCGACGAGCCGCTGCTGCTTCCGCTCGACGACGCACTGCTGCCCTGGCCTCCGTCGTGCGCCGGCGCGGGCCCGTAGCTGTCGAGCGAGAGCACCTGCGCGCAGCCGGCGGCGGCGGCGAGCACCACGAGCAGCGTCCAGCCCGCGCGACCGATCCGCATCACCAGGCCCCCTGCAGCGCGACGCCCGCGCGATCCGCGCCGACGAACGGCGTGACGGCCGCGCTCGCGGCGCTCGGCGACGACGACGGGCGGAGGAGGAAGAACGCGCCGACGCCCACGCCGACGACCCCCACGGCGAGACCGATGGTCGACACCGTCGCCGCCGTCTTGGCGCTGCTGATGTCCGAGAGCCCCGTCGCATCGCATTGCCGATTCGGGCAGTGCCCGTCGGCCTGGCTCTTGAGCGACAGCGCGTCGAAGCCGAATCCCGCGCCGACGCCCAGCGCGACGACCCCGGCGCCGCCGACGATCCATCCGAGCGTGCGC
The DNA here is from genome assembly GCA_036393165.1 of Polyangiaceae bacterium. Classification (GTDB taxonomy): domain Bacteria; phylum Myxococcota_A; class Polyangia; order Polyangiales; family Polyangiaceae; genus Palsa-1150. The sequence goes on from DASVWO010000065.1 coordinate 6,797, forward strand.
GAGCTCCCGTGCGACGGCGGCGGCTCCTCCGCCACGGCGGCCGCGGGCTGCGGCTCGGGTTGCGCGACCGGGGCAGGGGCGGGCGCAGGCTCCGGAGCCGGCGTCGCCGGCGCGGGCGGGGCCTCCTCCTTCTCGAGCGCGCCCACCGCGACGCGCGTCTCGCCGGTGCCCGCGATGGTCACCGACTGCATGTGCGTCTTGTACCCCGGCGCCGCCACCGTGATCGTGTGATCCCCCGGGTCGACCGCGAACGGCACGGGCCACTGGTCGTGCGCGAGCGGCTTGTCGTCGATGCTCACCTGCGCGCCGTCCGGCAGCGACCCGACGTCGAGCCGCAGGAACGCGAGCTTCTTCGCGAGCTCCGCCGCGTGCTTGCGCGCGAACTTCTCGCGCTCGGCCTGGTGCGCCTGGACCGCCATCGCCGCCGCCTGGTCGTACTCGTGCCACGCCGTCGCGATGCGCCCCTGCTTCTCGTGGCAGTAGGCGACGTTCAGCAGGCGCCCGATCTTCGGGTCGAGCTGCTCGCTCTGCTCGAGCTTTCCGCACGCCGCGGCCACTTGCCCCGCCGTGAGCAGCTGCTGCCCCTCGCGGAAGAGCGCGTCGGCCTGCGCGCGCGTCGAATCGTGCGTCTGCGCCCCCGCGGTCGCGGCGCAGAGCAGCACCGCAGCCGCCGCCGCTGCGGCCGCCCGTCCCATCCTGCCGGCGTCACGCATCGCGCCTCACTCCGGCGAGTCTAGGACGCTCGGCAGCTCGCCGGGCCTCGATTTGGCGGGGGTCGCCGTCGCCCCGTGCCGCGCGGGAGGCGCGTGCTTCGCGGGGTGCGCCGACGTGGTGGCGGTCGCCGCGACGACGGGCGCCGACTCCTCCGGCGCCGGCGCGCTGCTCGTCGGCTCCACCGCGGGCGGGTCGGGGCTCGGTGCCGGAGGCGGAACGCTCGCGGCCGGGGGAGGGGACTCCGGAGTCTCGGACTCCGCGGGCGTGCTCCAGGGAACGGCCTTGCGAACGAACGCCGCCGCGCCCGCGCCGATGACGATGGCCACCGCCATGCTGAGGACGACCCGGATGTGCCGCCTGCCCGGATGCACCGACGTGCGCGACGTCCCCGCCGCATCGAGCAGCGTCTCGCGCGTGTTCATCTCCGGCGGCCGCAGCGGCGTCGACCGGATCGCGGCGTTCGGCGGCGCCGGCGTGTAGACGACGCGCGGCACCATCGGGTCGGGAGTCACGATCACCGACGGCGGGTGGCTCGACCGGCCCGGGTCGCTCACGCGTGTCGATCGCTCGAGCGTCCGTGCGATGCGCGCCGCGTAGTCCACGAGCGCGCCCGAGCCGTACGGCTCGATCGCCGCGGCGAGCGCGGCGACGCTCTGGAAGCGCAGCTCGCGGCCGCGGCACAGGCAGCGCATCACCGCGTCCGCGAGGCCCGCGGGGATGTCCGGCCGGATGCGGCGCGGCGGCGTCGGCTCGGTGTGGAGGATGGCGCCGAAGATCTCGGCGACGCTGTCGCCGTTGAACGCGGCCTGCCCCGTGAGGAGCTCGTAGAGCACCGCGCCCATGCCCCAGACGTCGGCGCGCTCGTCGATGTCGCGCGCGCACTTGACCTGCTCGGGCGCCATGAAGCCGGGGGATCCGATGGCGGCGTGCTCCCCGGTGAGCACGCCGGGGTTTCCCGGGTCGCTCCCGTCCGTGGATCGCTCGTGGAGCTTGGCCACGCCGAAGTCGAGCACCTTGAGGATCTCGCGCCCGTCGGGCGCCGTCGTGAGGAACAGGTTCGCCGGCTTGAGATCGCGATGCACCACGCCGGCGGCGTGCGCATGCGCGACCGCCTCGAGCGCCTGCAGCGCGTAGTCGACCGCCTGCTCCACGTGGAACGCGCCTGTGCGGAGCAGCCGGCGGTCGAGGTCCTCGCCCTCGAGCAGCTCCATGACGATGTACGGCTGTCCGCCCTCGAGCGCGCCGACGTCCATGACGCGGGCGACGTGCTCGCTCTTGAGGCGGGCGACGGCGCGGGCCTCGCGCATGAATCGCTCGACGGCCTTGTCGTGCCGGAGCAGCTCCGAGGAGAGCACCTTCACGGCGACGTCGGTGTCGAGCAGCGTGTGGCGCGCGGCCACGACGGAGCCCATCGCGCCCTGGCCGAGGACGCGGTCGACCCGGTACTTGCCGTCAATCAGGTCGCCCTGCGAGGGCGCCGACTGCACCGGCAACGACGGATCTTGGGCGCGCGCCCCCATGGATCTCAGATCTAAGCAGGCGCTGCTACCTCGCCACACCCCTATGAGAGATGGAGCCGCCGTTGAGACGGATGGGCTCCTCCGCCGGCCCGCGCTGGACGGGGCGCGTCATGCCGCCAGGCGCGCTACCTTTGCCCCGTGATCCCCGCGTTCCTGGCCGCCACGCTGGCTTTGGCCCAGGTCACGGCCGCCGCCGGGGGGTGGACGACGGGCCGGCCGCCCGAGTGCGGCGAGGGGCACGGGCACGCGGCCAACGTGTGGGAACGGGCGAAATCCCCCGAGCTCCGGCGCTACTGCGATCTCGTGGCGAGCGCGGCGTCGAAGCTCGCGGGCACGACGGCGATGGCGAGCCAGGCGCTCACGGCCGCGGAGCAGGCCGACGCGGCGCTGCCGGGCCGTGCCGCGCCGCGCGTCCTCGAGGGGCGCGCGCTCGTGGCGCTCGGCCGGCTCGAGGAGGCGGCCGGGGCCCTTCGCGACGGGCAGTCGCGCGACCCGCGCGCGCTCGAGGACCCGCTGGCGCTGCTCGCGTGGGCGCGCGTGCTGGCGCGAACGGGGCACCCCGCCGAGGCGGCCGACGCGTACCGCGCGGTGCTGCCGAGGGCGACGACGCTCTCGGCCGCGGAGAGGAGCGCGGCCGCCGTCGAGGCCGGGCTCGTCGCGATGCAGCGCGGACCGGCGGGGCTCGACGAGGCGGTCGCGGCGCTGCGCGAGGCGACGCGCGAGGCGCAGGACGAGCCCGCGGCGGTCGCGACGCTGGCGCTCGCGGTGGCGCTCGACCGCCGGGGCGACGCCGACGAGTGCCGGGCGCTCCTCGACCGCAAGAATCCCGACGGCCTTCGCCAGGCAGGCGGCGACCCGCGCACGCCGCTCTCGTCGGCACGGGCGAAGGAGCTCCTCGCGGTCGCCCCGGCCGAGCGCGACGCCCTCGTGGCGATCGCCCTCGAGCCGACGGACGCCGCCGGCGCCCGCGACGCGTGGCAAGCTTTCCTCGCGGCCGCCCCCAGGGGCCCCTGGGCCGACTGGGCGCGATCCCATCTCAGCGGAGCTCACGTGTCGAAGAAGGCGAGGCCACGGTGAAGCTCGGAATCGCCATCGCAGGCGTGCTGCTGCTCACCGCCGCCGTCGCGCGGGCCGACACGCCGCCGACGGTGTGGGACACGGCGCGCGATCCCGACGTGCGCGAGCGATGGGCGCTGCACGTGCGCGTCCAGCGGCTGCTCCTGCCGCCGCCGGAAGACGAGGTGCCCATCCCCATCGTGCGCAACGAGCAGCTCGAGCTCCGCCTCGAGGCGGCGCGCGCGCTGCTCGAGGAGAAACACGCCGCCGACAGCCCCGACGTGCGTCTGCGGTTCGACCTGGGCGCCGTGTACCGCCTGCTCGGCGAGAAGCAGGGCCGCAAGGACATGTACGAGCTCGCGGTGCGCGTCCTGGCCCCCGCCACCGAGATGGCGCACGAGGGCGACGGCCTCACCGCCGCGCTCGAGAACCTCGCGTACTCGTACGCGAACCTCAACCGGCCGCGCGAGGAGCTCGCGGCGTGGCGACGCTACATCCCGCTCCTCGTCGACGACCGCGCGCGCGCCACCGACATGATGAACCTGGGCGAGGCCGAGATGCGCCTCGGGCACGTCGACGACGCCGTCGCGACGTTCCGCGAGGTCCAGCGGATCTGCGGCTCGCTGCCCAACCAGTTCGGCGTGAGCCAGACCTACGTGCTCGACCTCTGGGACCTCGCGATCGCGCTCGATCGCTCGGGCGACCCGCAGGGCGCCCTGGAGAACGCGACGCAGGCCGTGCACATGAACGGCATGGCCATCATGCGCAGCGACTCGAACGGTGTCTTCTTCGTCCCCGAGTGGGAGCGGCTCTGGTACCTCGCGCTCGGCGCGATGGTCGAGGCGCGCGAGGACAAGGACCCCGCCGAGGCGGTGCGCTACTGGATGAACGCCGAGGCCCAATGGGACGAGTACATCGCGCAGTCGCAGGTGGACGGGAAGGATCCGTGGCTCGCCATCGCGCGCGTGCGGCGCGAGCGGACGCACCGCGAGCTCGAGGCGGCCAAGAAGCGCGCGGGCAAGGCGGGGCAGGGCGTGCCGCCACTGCCTCACTGGCAGCCGCCAAAGCCGATGTAGAGGCGGACCGTCAGGCCCGCATCGGCGCCACGCTGGACCACATCCGCGCGACGTTCCCGGTCGGCTCGCGCCTGCAGGCCGACCCGGTGAGCATGGTGCACCGTTACCGCGCGCCCGAGGACCAGGAGCTCGTGGGCCTCGCGTGCGCGTGCGTCGCGTTCGGCAACGTGAAGGCGATCCGCATGAAGCTGGACGACCTGCTCGCGCGCCTAGGCGAGCACCCGGCGCGCATCGCCGACGATCCGGCCGACCTCCACGCACGCCTCCGCGGGTGGAAGCACCGGGTCTTCCGCGGCGAGGATCTCGCGCGCCTCCTCGCCGGCGCCCGCGCCGTCCAGCGGGCCGACGGCTCGCTCGGCGCGCGCTTCTCGCGCGAGCTCGCCGCGCACGGAGAGCTGCGCGAGGCGCTCGCGGCCTGGTGCGACGCCATCCGCGCCGCCGGCGACCTGCGACCGAGCGCGCGCCGCCGGGGCCCGGCCCACCTGCTGCCCGATCCGCGCGGGCCGAGCGGGTGCAAGCGCCTCCTCCTCTACCTGCGCTGGATGGTCCGGCCCGCCGACGGCGTCGACCTCGGGCTCTGGGACCTCGGCGCCGAGCGCCTGCTCATCCCGGTCGACGTGCACATCCACCGGCTCGGCAAGAACCTCGGGTTCACCCGCCGCCGTGCCGCCTCGTGGCGCACCGCCGAGGAGATCACCGCGGCCCTGCGCCGCTACGACCCGGACGACCCCGCCGGCTACGACTTCTCCCTCTGCCACATGGGCATGCTTCAGCGCTGCCCCTCGCGCCGCGACGCCGAGAGATGCGAGGGATGCGGGGTGAAGCCCGTGTGCATTCACTGGCGGGGGGCACAATCTGGTAGAGTCGAAAAGCCGGAGATTTGAACAGGAAGATCAGAAGATCAGGAAGGCTGGGGGGTGGAAGGATTCGAACCCCAACTCCTTCCTGAGCTTCTGATCTTCCTGTTAAATCCTCTCTCGCATCGTTCAAGCATGGCCGAGCCCACACCGCGCGAGTTCGACCTCGATGCCGTCCGCACCGACGGATGGTTCGAGCGCATCGGCGAGGGCATCGGAAGCTTCCAGGCCCTCTGCGAGATCATCGGCGAGCGCTTCTTCGCCTTCTCGATCATCGTCGGCGCCCGCATCACCGCGCTCACGGTCGACCGCCGCAACCCGGACCTCTCGCTCGTCGACTTCGTCGTCGGCGTCGGCGAGACCGACGACGGCCTCGAGCCGCAGCGCCTCACGCTGGCCGACTTCCGCCGGCGCCTCGTCGGCGCGCTCCTCGTGGAGGACGACAAGCCCGCCCCCGAGCCGACGCGCGAGACCGAGATCGAGGTCATCCAGCTCTACATCGGCGTGCGCTACCTGCTGCTCGCGCCGCTCTACGGCTACTCGCTGCGCAAGCTTCTCATCGACGAGGATGAGGGCGCGCAGCTCGTCGTCCTGCACGACGGGGTCGAGGAGACGCACGACCTCGACGCGTTCCGCTTCCGCGTGCGCGCCCTGGTGCGCGAGGAGCTCGAGCGCGTCGCGACCGGCGCCCGCAGCGCCATCGATCTCTCGAAGGTCGGCGAGGCCGAGGCGGCCGCGCTGCGCAAGGAGTGGACGAAGGTCATCCAGCTGCTCGGCTCGTGGCCGGCGCCGCTCGCCATCTTCCTGCGCACGCCCGAGGGGCAGCTGCTCACGCCGGACGCGCGCGGCCTCATCGCCAAGGGGCTCGGCCTCCTCGGCAGCGCGTGCGTGCACCTCGGCGAGGTCGAGCAGGCCGAGGAGGTCTTCCGCATCGGCATCCAGTACGCGCAGGAGGGCGTGGCCGCCGCGGACCTCTTCCGCCGTCTCGGCGAGGCCCTGCTCCAGAGCGACCGGCCCGGAGAGGCCATCGGCCCGCTGCGTCGTGCGCTCGCGTTCGGCGGAGGCGCCGCCGACGTGATGCCGCCGCTCGCCCGCGCCTTCCTGAAGCGCAAGAAGTGGGTCGCCGCCTACGCGTGCCTGCGCGACGCGCTCGAGGCGGGAGTCGGCGAGCGCGATCTCGCCGACGAGCTCCGCCAGGTCGAGTCGGCCCTCGGCGTCGGGCTCACGGCGTGGAAGGCGAAGCTCCTCGAGGCGAAGCCCTCCTGAGCCGCCGGCCCGGATTCACGTCGGGTGTTTGACCCCGCTCCGTGCGGGCGTGCGGAGTCAGCGGTGGACGTAGCGGTCCGCCGTCGCGAGCAGCACGGGCAGCTCGATGGGCTTCACCAGACACTCGTCGGCGCCGATGTCGCGCGCGATGGAGCACGCCGCGTTGTCGCCGGACATCACGACGATGGGGATGGCCGCGAGCGACGGGTCTTCCTTGAGCTGCCCCACGAGCTCGGTGCCCGTCATGTCCGGCATGCGCAGATCGACCAGGATGACGGCGACGTCGCGGCCCTCGTGGAGCAGGGCGAGCGCCTCCATGCCGCTCCCGGCCTCGAGCGTCGCGTAGCCCTCCGCGGCGAGCAGGATCGCGATGGTCTCGCGAATGTCCGTGTCGTCGTCGACGACCATGACCGCCCCCGGGTGATTCACCGGCGCACCTCCAGCGGCAGCTCGACGGTGAAGGCCGCTCCGGCGCCCGGCGTGCTCCGGACCCCGACGCTGCCTCCGAGCGCCTCGACGATGGTGTGCACGATGTAGAGGCCCAGGCCGAGGCCGCCGTGCGTGCGCTCGCGCACGGCGCGCTCGAACGGCTGGAAGATGCGCTCCTGGTCCCGCACGGGGATGCCGATCCCGTGGTCGACGACGCGCAGGACGGCCCGCCCGCCGGTCCTGTGCGCCTCGATCGCGATGGGCTTGCCCTCGCCGAACTTGATCGCGTTCGTCAGGAGGTTCGCGACGACCTGTTCGAGGCGCAGCCGGTCCCACGTGCCGACGATCTGCGGGTCGCACTGCACCGTGAGCGTCGATCCCCGCCGCGCGCGCTCGGGGGCGAGGCGCTCGGCGACGTCGCGCGCGACCTGCACGAGGTCGACGCGGCCGAGATCGAGCTGCAGCCGGCCCGCGCGGATGCGCCCCACGTCGAGCAGGTCGTCGACGAGCTGCGCCAGCCGCCGGTCCTCGCGCTCGATGGCCGCGAGCAGCTTGCCCGCGACCTGGCCCGATTGATCCTTGCCGCGCAGCCCCTGCACGGCGAGGTGGATCGTCGTCGTCGGCGTCCGTATCTCGTGCGCCGCGATGGACAGGAACTCCTCGCGCACCCGCAGCGCCTCGCGCGCCTCCCGGTACAGGTGCGCGTTTTCGATGGCCATCGCCGCGCGGCGGGCGAGCTCCTCGACGAGGCGGACGTCGTCGCCGTCGTAGGTCCGCCCCGGCTGCGCGCGGAAGATCATCGCGCCGAGCACGCCGTCGCGCCCGAGGAGCGGCACGCCCATGCGGCAGCTGTCGCCCTCGGTCCAGACCGACGAGCGACCCGCGAGCACGCCGGGCGGGACGTCGAGGGCCGCGGTCGCGCCCGACCCGGGGCCGGACGTGATCGGCGGTCGCTCTTCGCCGTTTCGCAGGTGGATGGCGCAAGCGGCCGCGATGCGCGAGACCGCGAGCCGCGCGACGCCGTCGAGCGCCCGCTCGACGTCGAGCGACGCGAGCAGCCGCCCGGCGTCCGCCAGGAACAGGGCGCGCTCGAGCATCCGGTCGCGCTGCGTCACGTCGCGGAAGCTCCAGACGCGGCCCACGACCTCGCCGTCGAGCCGCTGCGGGCCCGAGTGGCGCTCGAAGACGCGCCCATCGAGGAACTCGATCCTGTCGAACGCCTCCGTCTCCGGTTCGGCGTACAGCGTGCGGACGCGCTCCAGGAACTGCTCCGGCTCGCGGAGCTGCGGCAGGGCCGCCTGGACGGCCGCGTCGTCGTCGCCGCCCACGGCGAGCTCCGCCGAGGAGCCCCACATGGCGAGGAAGCGCCGGTTGTAGGCGACGATCCTCCGGTGGCAGTCCACGACGATGATGCCATCGGCGGTCGCCTCGACGACGGCGCGCATCAGCGACGCGGTGTGCTCGGCGGCCTTCTGAGCCATCCAGCGATCGGTCACGTCCCAGCACGTGCCCATCATGCGTGTGGGCCGCCCGTGCTCGTCGGCGACGGCGCGCGCGCAGGTGTGCAGCATGCGCACCTCGCCATCGGGCCGGAGGATGCGGTGGTCGTGGACGAAAGCGCCGCCCTTCTGGAGCGCGTCGCCGACGACGCGCCGCGACTCGGCGACGTCGTCGGGGAACACGCGCGCGAGAAAGGCGCCGAACGTGCCCTCGAAGGACCCCGGCTCCAGGCCGTAGATCCGGTGCAGCTCGTCGGACCAGGTGACGACGTCGCTGCGCGCGTCCCATTCCCACCAGCCGAGGTGCGCGAGCCGCTGCGCCTCGTCGAGCCGGCAGCGGCTTCGCTCGAGCTCGCGCTCGTTCCGCACACGCTGGGTGACGTCGATGCCGGCGCCGACCGTGCCGACGATCCGGCCGTGCCGGTCGTGGAGCGGCTCGACGTGCACCTCGAGGACGTCGCCGGAGCGCTCGTAGCGGAAGTGCGAGCCCGCTCCCCCCAGCGCCGCCACGTGCCCGGCGAGAAGCGGCTCTGTCGCGAGGGCGCCCCCGAGGAGCTCCTGGAGCTGCATGCCCGCCCGCGCCGGCCGCCCGAGCGAGCACCTGAGGACGGGGGCGTTCCCGACGACGGCCGTGAAGCGGAGCTCGCGGTCGGTGGTCCAGACGGCTGCGGGGACCTGACCGAAGAGCACGTGGATGCGCGCGGCCCGCGCCGGATCGCAGGACCCCACGGCCGCGATGATGGCGCCGGCCCGCGGTCCCCCGGCCGCCGCACGCGGCTCGCCGTGGGCGCACCAGCCGTCGATGGGACCGCCCGGCAAGAGCTCGGCGTCGACGGAGTGTCCCTCGAGCGCTCGCTCCACGATCCGCTCGAGGTCCGGGGACGACTCGAGCGCCTCGCGGGCAGGGCGCCCCACGAGGCGCGCCTTGTCGAGGCCGAGCGCGCCGAAGCCGTTGCCCGCGGCGAGCGCAATGATGCCCGCCGCGTCCACCTCGAGAACGGCGAATCGCGCCTCGGTCTGGGAGAGGGAGGCGCCCGAGGGCTCCACCCCGTGTTGCGTCACGGTACGAAGCACTTAAGACCGCGCGCCGCGTAGACAACCTGCGCTGCGCGCTGTCGAGGCGCGCCGGCCCGCGGCGGTCCCGCCCCGGCCGACATTGACAGCTTCCGCCCGTAGGCACTAGAAAACCCGCGGGTTTTCCTGCCCCGGAGCCTCGATGATCGCCACCTACGCGCCGGTGTTCCTGCTGCTCTTCGTGTCGGGGGCCATCGCCGCCCTCTTCTACGGGGCAGCCACGTTTCTCGGCCGTCACAAGAAGCCCAACCCCGAGAAACTGCAGCCTTTCGAGTGCGGCAGCGAGAGCTCGGGCGGCCGGCACCTGAAGCTGAGCGTCAAGTTCTACCTGACGGCGATCCTCTTCGTCGTCTTCGACATCGAGAGCGTCTTCGTCTACCCGTGGGCCATCCACTTCCGCGACCTCGGATGGCTCGGCCTGGCGGAGATGATGGGCTTCCTCGTCGTGCTCGTGGTCGCGCTGGTCTACGTGTGGAAGAAGGGAGCGCTCGAATGGGAGACGTGAGCGGAAGGAGCGTCGTCCTCGAGGGCTCCGAGCAGGGCTTCGCGACGACGCGCGTCGACGCGCTGCTCGGCTGGGCGCGCAAGTACTCGCTCTTCGCGTACCCCTTCGTCACCGCCTGCTGCGGGATGGAGTTCATGGCGCTCACGAGCCCGCGCTTCGACCTCGCGCGCTTCGGCGCCGAGGCGCCGCGCTTCTCCCCGCGCCAGAGCGACCTGCTCTGGGTCGTCGGGACCATCTCGCAGCGCCAGGCGCCGGTGCTCAAGCGCATCTACGAGCAGATGATGGAGCCCAAGTGGGTGCTCGCCTTCGGCACGTGCGCGTCGTCGGGCGGCTTCTACGACAACTACACGACGGTGCCGGGCATCGACAAAGTGATCCCGACCGACGTGTACATCCCCGGCTGCCCCCCGCGGCCCGAGGCGGTGCTCGACGGCCTGATGCTCCTTCAGGACAAGATCCAGACCGGCTCGCGCCGCCCCGGCGTCGTGAAGCCGCGCTTCGACCCGCCGCACTCGGTCGATGCGCTCGTGCAGCTCCGTCGCTCGGCGGGAGACCCGAGCGAGCTCGTGCCGAAGCTTCGCGCGGGAGGAGACAAGTGAGCCAGGCGGTCCTCGAGAAGCTCAAGGCCCGCTTCGGCGCGGCCATCCTGGAGACGCACTCCGACTTCGGCGACGACACGGCGCTCGTCGAGGCGGCCGAGTGGAAGGCGATCGCCAAGTTCCTGCGCGAGGATCCCGCGCTCGACTTCGACCTGCCCGTCGACCTCTGCGGCGTGGACTACCCGAAGCGCCTGCCCCGCATGGAGGTCGTCCTGCACCTCTACTCGGTGAGCAAGCGGCACCGCATCCGCCTCAAGACGCGCGTCGGCGACGAGGACATGGACGGCGCGGAGCTCGACAGCCTCGTCTCCATCTGGGCGGGGCTCAACTGGCTCGAGCGCGAGGTCTACGACATGAGCGGCGTGCGCTTCCGCGGTCACCCGGACCTGCGGCGCATCCTCATGTACCCGGAGTTCGAGGGGCACCCGCTCCAGAAGACGTACCCGGCCGACCGCACGCAGCCGCTGGTGCCCTACCGCACCGAGGAAGAAGCGGGCGTGCCGCTGCACAAGCAGGCGCCTTTCC
>DASVWO010000066.1:0-10244 GCA_036393165.1 Polyangiaceae bacterium
GCACGCGCGTCTCGAGCATTCCCGCGCTGACGAGCTTCGCCGCGCGCACCGCAGCGAGCGCCGGAGCGAGCCGCTCCACGCGCTCCTCGGGGGTCGCTCGAGCCGTCGCGCTGGCGAATCGGGCGGGGGAGGGGCCACCCGGTTCGCTCGCGCGCGTGAAGCCGGAGAAGCCCTCGATCTCCGGCACGAGCCGCGCGGCCCGCGCCGTCGCTTGCACCGCCTCGACGAGCGCGTCGCGATCGAGCCGCGTCGTGATCGTCTCGGCGACCCGCTTGCCCTGCGCCACGCGCACGACGCCGAGCGGCTCGCTCAGCTGCATGTGCTGCCCGAGCTCCCCGCCCGCGAACCTGGCGCACCCCCGCTCGGTCGCGCGCAGATACAGCTCCGCCTCCGCCTCTCCGGCCGCGGCGAGAACGTCTCCGGCGAGCGCCAGGAGCGCGTCGGCCTTCACGAGGCGCTCCCGACGGTGACGTTGCGGAAGCGCGCGGGGCTCGCGCCGTGGCCCACGTGCATGATCTGCATCGGGTCGCCCTTGCCGCACGAGGTGATGCCCCAGAGGCGGTGGTCGCCCGCGCCGCACACCGCGTCGCACGAGCCCCAGAAGCGCGGGGTGATGCCCGTGTAGAACGGGTCGCGCAGGATCCGCGTGCGGCGGCCCTTCTTGATCTCCCACGCGATCTCGCAAGAGAACTGGAAGTTCAGGCGCAGGTCGTCGATGCTCCAGCTCTTGTCGGTGGCGACGAGGATCCCGTCGTCGGTGTCCGCGACGAGGTCCTCGAGCGTGCCCGCCGCGCCCGGCTCGAGCGACACGTTGACCATGCGGATGATCGGCGCGCGGTTCCAGCTCTCGGCGCGCATCGTGCCGGTCGACGCGCGCCCGAGCGCCGCCGCCGTCTCGCGGCTCGAGAGGTAATCGACGAAGAGGCCGCGATCGACGAGCGCGTGGCGCGCCGCCGGGACCCCCTCGTCGTCCCACCCGAAGGTGCCGTTGCCGCCCGGGACCGTCGCGTCGGCCACGATGCTCACGAGCGGCGATCCGTATCGCAGCTTGCCGAGCATCCCCGGCTGCATGAAGGACCCGCCCGCGAGCGATATCTCGCTGCCGAGCGCCCGGTCGAGCTCCGTCGGGTGCCCGCACGACTCGTGGATCTGCAGGCCCACCTGCGACGACTCGAGCAGCAGCGTCGCCGTGCCCGCCGGACACTGCGGCGCCGCGAGGAGCTCCAGCACCTCGCCTCGCGTGCGGTCCACGGCGCCCGCGAGGTCCAGCTTCGCGATGCGCTCGTAGCCCGCCTGGAACCCGTCGCCCCCTTGCCACGTCGGGTAGCTGCGCCGCTGCGCGACGCCGTCGTCGCCCACCGCGTGCACGTGCATCCCGCACGCGCCGTACGTCATGTCCTGCGCGACGTCGGTGCCCTCGCTCGTCACGAGGCGCTTTCGCACGCGCGTCCAGTCCATCCACGCCTCGGCGGACTGGAGCCTCCTGTCCCCCGCGCGCAGCGCGCGCACCGGCCCGTCGAGCACCGCCAGCTTGTCCTCGAGCGACACGGCGAACGGATCGCGCTCGACCTGCGTCGCGTACTTCCCGCGCTGCGGCGCGATCTCGGGGAACGCCACCGCGCGGCTCGCGGCCACGCCCGACGCGCGCGCGATCGCGTGCGCCCGCTCCGCCGCCGCGACGATGCCCGCTTCGCTCGCGTCCGACGTGCACGCGAACCCCCACGTCTTGCTCCCGAGCACGCGGATCCCCACCCCGAGCGACGCCTCGGCCGTCGCCTGTTCCGGCCGCCCGTCGCGCACGCGAAGGCGCTCCCCCCGCTGCTCGACGAAGCGCACCTCGACGTAGCGGACGTCGCTCTTTCCGCGCAGGGCGCGCAGTGCAGCTTCGAGGGGCGGCTCGCTCACCAGGGGAGGGCGACCCTACCACGTGAGAGAGCGCGCTCCCCTCGTGAGGCGGCCCTCTCCCCTCCTGAGGCTGCCCTCTCCCCAAGTGAGGCCGCGCCTTCCCCTCGTGAGAGCGCGCTCTCCCCTGACGAGAGCGCCCGCTCCCCACGCGAGGAAGCGCTCTCCCCTCGGGGGAACGCGCCTTCCCCACGTGAGGCTGCCCGCCCTCGTCTTGAGGCTGCGCGCTCCCCGGACGAGAAAGCGCACCGAGACGTTCGAGAGACGCTTCGTGACGGCAAATCGGGGCCCCGAAGGATCCTCCCCTATAGGGGGCCACGAAGGAGCGGCAATGGGGCCGCCCGGGAACGGGTCTCCGCAACTCGGACGATGGAGGCTGTCACGAAACACACCAACCGAGACACCATCATCAACCGCATCCGCCTGGCGATCGCCGGGATCCAGAAGTACTACGCCGGATCCCAGGCGCTCGTCCTCGACGGGCAGACCGTTCCGACGGCGACCGTTCTCGCGACCCTCACGGGCGCGACCTCGGCCATCGACGGGGCGACCACCGCCGAGAAGGCCTTCCACGACGCAGTCGCCGCGCAAAACGCGGCGGTCGCGGCGGCGGTGGCCTTGCTTGCCAACCTGAAGGTCCTCGTGACCAATCAGTACGGCAAGAAGGGGACTGCGACGGCCGACTTCGGGTTCGCACCTGCGACCCGGACGACGCCGGACGCGGCCACCAAGGCGGCGGCGGTCGAGAAGCGCGCTGCGACGCGCGCTGCGCGCGGGACCAAGGGCCCGCGGGCGAAGAAGGCGATCAAGGGGCAAGTCCCCGCGACGCCGGCGACTCCCGCGAAGTCCTAGCGCCCACGCGTGATCGGTGAGAAGCGCCGCGGGCTCCGGCCGAAGACGCCCCGCGGCATGGGCAGCCCGGTCCTCGGGGACGCACCTGTCCCGGGGACCGGGCCCGGCTCATTGGTTTCGTTGCGGGCGAAGTCGATTGGCCCGCGCGGGGAGGGCCCTCCAATTCCGGCCGCATGTTATGTCACATAACATGGCGGCTCTGGCGGGAGGGCACCCGCCGGCAGACCGCGCTCGACGCTAGGCGACGCCGCCCGAGAGCGCCATGCCCGTCGTGAGGGCGAAGCCGCGCAGGTCGTGCGACGTGACGACCTCGGCGAGGCCGTTGCGCAGGAGCGCCGCGACGCCCTCGGTCTTCACGGCCGACGCGAGGTCCTTCGCCCAGTGCAGCCTCGCGTCGGGCGCGAGCGGTGCCCACGGCGGGTCGTCGCTCTTCATCATCGCCTCGAGCACCCGGCCGAGCGCGTCGCCCTCTCCGGGCGCGAGCTGCATCGCCGCGGCGATCCCGGGGAGCGCGTTCTGGCGGCCCTGCAGGAGCACGGGCGGGAGCATCGGCTCGAGGAACGTGCTCGTCGGCCAGATGCGCGCGTCGTAGCGGAAGCGCGCCGGGTCCCAGAGCATCGTCGCGTCGGCGGCGGCGCGGAAGGCGGCGTGGCGCACCCAGTCCTCCGCCGAGCCCGCGTGCCGGCGGGTCACCGTGAGCACCGTGGCGTGCTTCACGAGCACCGCGAGATCCTCGTGCGTCGCCCCCATCGGGTCGGGCGCGACGAGCGCATACGAGGCGACCGCCGCGGCGTCGACCGACCACGTGTGCATGTGGTCGTCGCGCGCCGGCGCCGCCTTCACGGGGTCACGCGTCCGGTACGTCGCGTACCTCTGCGCGTAGTCGACCGCGACGTGCATCGCGCTCGGCGCGTGGCTCGTCATCGTCTCGACGCGGTAGCGGATCCACATCGGGAAGTCCCAGAACTGCACCATCGCGTCGGCCGGGGGCTCGCCCGGGCTCGGCGGGACCCACGTCGCCTGCGGCCATCCGGGCAGCGCGTGGGAGAAGCCGATGCGCGAGTCCTGGAAGAGCGCCGTCTCGCCGTTCTGCGTCGTCGGCGTGAGCGCGAACTGGGGCGGGGGCGGCGGGGCGGGCGCCGGGGCCGCGCGCGGCCGCGGCTGGATGCGGATGCGCGGGATGATGATGAACACGGGTCAGAGCTCCTCTGCGAGCTTACGCGCCTCCCCGAGCCGGGCGCGAGCCTCGAGGAGAGAGGCGTGCTGCTTGCGCGCCTCCTCGACCACCTCGGGCGGCGCGCGGTCGACGAACCCCGGGCTGCCCAGGCGCTTCTCGAGGGCCGCGACGTCCTTCTCGGCCTTCTTCATCTCGCGATCGATGCGCGCGAGCTCGTCGTCCTTGGCCACGAGGCCCTTGAGGCCCACGAGCACCTCGACGGGTCCCTGCGGCGTCGTCACGATGCTCACGGTGGTCCCCGCCTCGCGCGCGCCGCCGCGTCCCTCGAAGACCGGATCGCCCTTGCTTCTCACGAGCCCGCGGATCGCCTCCACGTGCCCGCGCAGGAACGCGACCATCTCGGGCACGTCGGCGCGGATGGCGACCGGCACGTCGGCCTTCTTGTCCACGTCGTGCTCGCTGCGCACCGTGCGCACGGCCGAGATGACCTGCTGCAGGGTGCCCATCCACGCCTCGACCTCCGCCGAGATGGCTTCCTTCTCGGCGTCGGGCGTGGGGTACGGCCCCAGCGCGATGCTCGCCTTGCGCGACTGCGGGCGGGGCACGCGCTGCCACAGCTCCTCGGTGATGAACGGCATCAGCGGGTGCATGAGGCGCAGGCTTCCCTCGAGCACGTACGCGAGGGTCGCGCGCGTCTCGGGCACCTGGTCGGGACGCAGGAAGGTGCCGTCCGTCTGCTTGCGCAGGATCGGCTTGGCGAGCTCCAGGTACCAGTCGCAGAGGTCGTTCCAGAAGAAGCGGTACGCGGCGTGCGCCGCCTCGTCGATGCGGAACGCGTCGAGGCCATCATGCGCGGTGGCGCACGCGTTGGCGAAGCGCGAGCGGATCCACTGGTTGTAGAAGCCCTTGGGCGGGGGCTCGTCCATCCACTTCCAGTCGCCGAGGAGATCGAGCGCGAGCCGCGTGGCGTTCCAGATCTTGTTCAGGAAGTGGCGGTTGCCCTCGATGCGCTTCGGGGCGAGAGCGATGCGCTTGTTGCTCGGCGGGTAGGTCGCCAGCGTGAAGCGCACGGCGTCGGCCCCGAAGGCGGGGAAGCCGGCGCCCATCGCGGCGGCCGAGGGGTACGCTTTCTTGAACTTCGTGAGCGCGTCGGCGTCGGGCACCATCTTCTCGAACGTCGCGCCGTGCACGAGATCGAGCGGGTCGATCACGTTGCCCTTCACCTTGCTCATCTTCTCGCCGGTCTCGTCGACCACGAGCCCGTGAAGGAGCACGCGCCGGAAGGGCACGTCGCCCATGAAGTGCAGCCCGAACATCATCATGCGGGCCACCCAGAAGAAGAGGATGTCGTAGCCCGTCTCCAGATCGCTCGCGGGGTAGAACTTCTTCAGCGCAGGCGTCTCCTCGGGCCACCCCAGCGTCGAGAAGGGCCAGAGCGCCGACGAGAACCAGGTGTCGAGCACGTCGGGATCCTGCGTCCACTCGGGCCCGAGCTCCTTGGGGCGCTCGCGCGCGACCACGATCTTGCCGTCGGGCCCGTGCCAGGCGGGGATCTGATGCCCCCACCAGAGCTGCCGCGACACGCACCAGTCCTGGATGTTGCCGAGGAAGTGGTCGTACGTCTTGGTCCACTCCGCGGGCAGGATCACGGTCTTGCCGGTGCGCACCGCGTCGAGCGCCTTCTCGGCCATCGCGGCCATCTTCACGAACCACTGCGTCGAGATCATCGGCTCGACGACGCCGCCCGAGCGCTGGCACCTCGGGAGAGTGAGCACGTGCGGCTTGGTGCCGCGGGCGAATCCCTTCTCCGCGAGCGCCTTCTTCACGGCGCGCCGCGCCTCCTTCCGGTCCAGGCCCGCGAACGGCCCGGCGTTCGCGTTCATCGTCCCGTCGAGGTTCAGGATGTTGATCTCCTCGAGCCCGTGCCGCTTGCCGGTCGCGAAGTCGTTGAAGTCGTGCGCGGGCGTCACCTTGACGGCGCCGGTGCCGAACTTGGGGTCGACGAGGATCGCGTCGGTGACGATGGGGAAGGTGCGGTCGACGAACGGGTGCTTCACCCGCTTGCCGTGGAAGCTCGTGTACCGCGGGTCGTCCGGGTGCACGGCCACGGCGGTGTCGCCGAGCATCGTCTCGGGGCGCGTCGTCGCCACGACGATCTCGCCGCCGCCCTCCACCTCGTACGCGAACTCGAAGAGCTCGCCGTTGGCACCCTCCTCGTTGTCCACCTCGAGATCGCTCAGGGCCGTTCGGCACTCGGGGCACCAGTTGATGAGGCGCGTCGCGCGGTACATGAGGCCCTGCTCGTGCAGGCGCACGAACGCCTCGGTCACGGCGCGGCTCATGTCCGCGTCCATCGTGAACTTGGTGCGCGACCAGTCGGGGCTCGCGCCGAGCACGCGCTGCTGCAGGTGGATGCGGTCGCCCGTGTCGCGCCGCCACTGCCACACGCGCTCGACGAACGCCTCGCGCCCGACGTCGTGCCGCGTCTTGCCCTCGCGCGCGAGCATGCGCTCGACCACCGTCTGCGTCGCGATGCCCGCGTGGTCCGTCCCTGGCTGCCACAGCGTGTTGAAGGTGCGCATGCGGTGCCAGCGGACGAGCACGTCCTCCAGCGTCGTCATGAGCGCGTGCCCCATGTGCAGCGACCCCGTGACGTTGGGCGGGGGCATCGGCACGACGTAGACGGGGCGCGCGTCGGCGGGCGAATCGGTCGCCGCGAAGACGCCGTGAGACTCCCAGAAGCCGTACCAGCGCGACTCGACGAGCGCCGGATCGTAGGGTTGGTCCAGGGCCGGGGACTGGGTCATCGGAATGCCCTGCTTAGCATCCCTGGCTCAGTGGGGCGGGGGCGTGGCGCACGTGTCGCCCGCCGGATCGTCGCCCGGCATGCAGTACATCACCGGCGGCGCTGCCGGCGCGATGGCGCCGACCCTGCCCGGGCGCGCCGTGAAGCCCATCCCGAAGGACGATGCGTCGCAAGCCGGGCCGCTGCCGCGCAGGACGTCGGCGTGCGAGCACAGCCAGGTCTTGATCTTCGCGTAGAGGGCCGTCTCGTTCCTGCAGATGGCGTTCGGAATGCCGGCGTCGCTCGTGCCGGCGAACGACGCGGTCAGCGCTCCGAGCTCGTCGAACAGCTCCGACTGCAGCCCGACGCCGGCGGCGATGCCGTTCTGGAGCTGCCATTGACCCGCGGCGGGCAGCACGAGGTCGGCCGTGACGATCATGCTCACGGTCTTGAAGGGCACGTCGGAGATGACCACCGGCGCGCCGACCGGCAGATGCGCGACCAGGTGGTAGTTCGTGACGAAGGCGGACCTGTCGATGAAGTGCGACACGATGCCCCCGCCCGAGGTCGGGTCGGCCGTGCCGTTCAGGATCGGCCACGAGTCGGTCCCGTCCCATTTCGGCTTCACGCCCGGGGCCACGGGCACGAACCACTCGACGGTCACCTGCGCGTCGATCGCGTAGCCGCTGTAGCCCGTGACGCGGATGATCCCGGGCGGCGCCTGCTGCCCGCTCTGGGTGCTCTCGGTGAGGAAGCTCGACGTGAAGGGCTTGAGCCCGAAGTAGGTGCCCTGATCGTAGAGGAGCATGCCGACGCCGTTGTCGATGCCGCCTGGGCCGTCGACCATCGTCGCCGCCGTCCAGGACGCCGGCTCGCAGGCGGGCGCGTCGAGGAGGCTCGTGCAGCGGTCGTCGTCGTCGTATCCGATCGTGAGCGCGCGCGGGTTGCCGGCAGAGTCGGAGTCGTCGCCCCAGTCGATCGTGTAGACGACCGAGGTGAAGCTGACCGCGCTGCCGGTATCACCTCCGCCGGGAGGACCGGGGGGCTCGGCGTGCTGGCACGTCGCGAGGTGCTTGTCGGAGTAGTCGACGCCGATGATGGACTCGCACGCGATGGCGAGCGTCGCCGCCAGGGCGCAGCCGGCGAGGGCGAGCAGCCGGCGCACTCAGAAGCTCCCGTGCACGCCGATGCTCGCGCCGCCGGGGGCCGGCGCGAGGGTCCAGCTGGTCGTCGGCGGCGGCCGCGCGGGGTTGAGGAGCACGAGCGCGGCGCCGGTGGCGAGGAGCGCGCCCCCGGCGACGAAGGTGACGTCGCTCACGGTCGCGTAGGTGTGGCCGCTGTGCGCGGCGTCGAGGCCCGCCTGGTCGCACCCGCGTGGGTCGGGGCAGTGGTTCTGCACGGTGCTCTTCTGGGCGAAGGCCAGGGCGCCCGTCGTGGCGCCGGCGGCGAGCGACGCGAGGCCCGCGATGCCGAGCACGAAGCCGGTGGTGCGAAGCACGGGGTGCGCAGGAGGGAGCGGCGGCGCTTCCATCGCTGGCGGAGGCGGTGCGGGAGCGGCGGGCGCAGGCTGCAGGGCCGGCGGCTCGGGCGCGATCGCGGCGCCCGCCGACACGTCGATGGCGCGCGACTCGCCCTCGGCGAGGGTGACCGACGTGGAAGACGGCTCGTGCCCCGCGGTTTCCACGCGGACGACGTGCGCGCCGGGATCGACCGGCAGCGGGATGCCGAGCGACGCCGCACCCAGCTCCACGGCGTCGCGGTGCACCGTCGCGCCGGCGGGCGCGTCGGGCGCGAGGCGCACGGTGAGGCGCGGGATGCGCGCGTCGAGGGCGGCGGCGCGCTTGCGGGCCTGGCCGATGCGGTCGTCGCCCGGCGCGAGCGATGCGATCGCCTCGTGCCAGGCGTCCCAGGCCGCCGCGAGATGCCCGAGGTGCTCCTCGCAGTCGGCGAGGTTGAGCAGCGTGCCCGCCGCGGGATCGAGTCGCTCGCTCTCGGCGAACTTGGGGCACGCGGTCGCCCAGTCGCCGCGCGTCGCCGCCTGCCGGCCCGCCTCGAAGAGCGCCTCGGCCGCGGCCGGATCGCGCGTGTCGGCGTGCGCGAGCGCGGGGGTGAGCCCCGCCATCACGCCGGCGACGATGCCGACGACCGCACGCACGCGTTCTCCACGAAGGCTCACCGGCGGCGTTCGAATATATCAACAGTGGCGCTGGGAGTCGGCGCCGGCGTCGCGGAGGGCTTCGCCGTCGCAGGAGCGCCGTGCGCCGCGGGCTTGTGCGGCGCACCCATCGTGCTCGTCGCAGCAGCCGGCGCCGTCGATGCAGACGCGGCGGGCGCCACGGGCGCGTCGCTCGCGGCTGCCGTGGCCTCGACGGTCGCGACGGCGGCCGCCGCGGCGCTCGCGCTCGGCGCGGCCGGGGGATCGCTCGCCGCCGCCGCCGGCGCGCTCGGTGTCGCCGCCGTCTGCGCCGGCGCCCCGCCGCGCCTCATGGTCATCGCGAAGACGCCGATCGCCGTGACCGCGACCGCGCCCGCCACGGCCATTCCCGCGCGCCGGGTGCCGCGCATCGTGGGCCCCGTCGCGGCCTCGGCGGCGCGTCGCGGACCGGTCGCGTTCGGGTCCGAGATGGGCCCGGCCACCGCCGGCAGCGTCGGCGCGTGCTGGACGGTCACGTCGGGCACGCGTCCCGAGATGCTCAGGCGCGGCGCCGTCGCCAGGGGCCGGCCGGTGACCACCTCGTACGCCGCGCGCAGCGCCGCCTGCATCTCCTTCGCGCTCTGCCAGCGGTCGGCGCGCTCGTAGAGCAGGGCGCGGACCACGACCTTCGCCGCCTCCGGGTGCACGTTCGGCACGTAGCTGGCGAGGGGCGGCGCGGGCTTGGTCATCGCCTCGAGCAACTGCTCGTTCGCCGTCCCGGCCTCGTGCACGTAGCGGCCCGAAAGCAGCGTGAACATCGTCGCGCCGATGGACCAGAGGTCGGTCCGCGCGTCGACGAGCTCCCAGCGGCCGCGCGCCTGCTCGGGGGCCATGAAGCCGAGCGTGCCCATCGACGACGAGAACGAGGTGGTCGCCGTGCGCGGCTGCGTCATGTCGGCGAGGCGCGCGATGCCGAAGTCGAGCACCTTCACGGCGCCCCCGCTCGTGATGAAGAGGTTCCCGGGCTTGAGGTCGCGGTGCACGATGTGCTTGGCGTGCGCCGCGGCGAGCACGTCGAGCACCTGCTCCATCGACGAGAGCACGTCGCCGACGGGCATCGTGCCCCCGCAGGCGATGCGGCGGTCCTCGATGGTCTCGCCCGAGAGCAGCTCCATCACGAGGAACACGGTGCCGTCTTCGTCCACGTCGTCGTCGAGCACCGAGACGGCGCCCGGGTGCTCGACGCGGTTCGCCACGTACCCTTCGCGAAGGAAGCGCGCGCGCACCACGTTGTCGTGCGCGGCGGAGAAGTGGAGCACCTTCACCGCGGCGCGCTTGCCGTTGCGATGGGTGGCCGCGTACACGCTCGCCATCCCCCCGACGCCGAGCAGGGC
>DASVWO010000067.1:0-10803 GCA_036393165.1 Polyangiaceae bacterium
TGCGTGAAGACGACGCGGAAGGCGTCGTCGAGCCAGAGCGGCCCGTCCGGCTCGTGGGTGCGCGTCTGGATGTTCTCGTCCGAGGCGTAGAGCGACAGGTAGAGGTAGCCGTCGCCCCACACGAGGCGCACCTCGGAGAAGGGCCGTCCGGGCGCGCCATTGTCGAACTCGAAGTCCCCGGTGCGTCCGGGGCCGGGCTGCGACGTCCACCCCGGGTCGTCCGTGTCGCCGTCGAGCGTGATGGACCCCGGCATGTGCGGGACGTGCAGGAGGCGGTCGTTGCGCGAGGCCGCGGATGCGTGAGGCTTCGCGCGGGCGGCAAAGAGATGCCGCACCGTCAGGCCGACCGCGAGGACCGCGACGACGACGGCGACTCCCATGGCGAGGGTCGAACGCTTGCTACTGCGCGGGGCTCCCATCGGGCTTCACGGCGAAGTGGAACGACGAATCCGCCAGACCCGTAGAGTAGTCGATCATGTCGACGGCGATCGAGCCGTCCGCCTGCTGGCTCACCATGCCGTAGCCGTAGTCGACGCCACCGCTCAGTGGAGCTCCGCCGTTGCCGATGATGACCTCGCGCGCGCCCGACTGCTGGTAGGTGTGCGTGTGTCCGACGAAGGACAGCGTGTACGGGTGGTGCGTCATGATGACCTCGGCGGGTCCGACGCCCGGCGCCGTGCTCGCGCTGGCGGGCTCGTGGCGCACGAGGAACGTGTACGTCGTGGCGCGCGACATCGCCTGGTCGAGCCAGTCCGCCTTGCTCTGGTCCCATGCATTCCCGGCGACGAACAGGAACTTGGCCGTCCAGGACGAGTCGGGCGCGTTGATGTCGATCTCGTAGTTGGGGTCCGTCTGCCCGATGGGCGCGAGCATCTTCTGCAGGAACGAAGTGTAGTTGTTGGTGATGCCGTCGGCGTTGCCCATGCCGCAGTTGGAGTTGGTGAGCCCCGTGCACTCGTGGTTGCCCATCGTCGGGAACTGGGGACCGGCGTATTGCGCGCGGGCGCCGGCATAGAGGTCGAGCTGCGTCGCTCCCTCCGTGCCCGTCGGACTGGCGTACTGGTAGTCGCCGGTG
Organism: Polyangiaceae bacterium; assembly: GCA_036393165.1. GTDB lineage: Bacteria > Myxococcota_A > Polyangia > Polyangiales > Polyangiaceae > Palsa-1150. The sequence continues at coordinate 1,076 of DASVWO010000067.1, forward strand.
GCGATCACGAAGGACGGCCGCGGCGAGAGGGCCTGGATGTCGCCGAAGATCTTCGTGATGACCGCGGTCGGGTAACCGGAGGTGTCGTCCTCGCTCGGCGGGCGCGTGTCTCCCACGATCGCGAAGAGCAGGCGCGACACGGAGCCGCCGTCCGCGCCGACGCTGCCGGTGGGCGGCGCGCCTCCGTCGTACACACCCCCAGCAGTGCCGCAGCCGACGGGCGCAGGCTGGCACGTGTTGGTCGTCGTGTTGCAGTACTCCTGGTAGCGGCAGCCGTTGGGGCTGCACGTGCGGCCAGACGGGCACTGGCAACTCGCGGCCGTACTGGGAGGCGCGAGATTGGCGCACGCCGCAGCGTCGGTGATGCCGCCGCCGCCCGCGTCCTTCGTCGGCGAGCCCCCGCCACACACGCCACCGCGCGGGACGCAGCCGCCGGCCTGTCCGCCGGTGGGACCCTCGACGGGAGTGCACGTCTCGTCGCTCGCGCACTGGCTGCTCGTGTCGCAGGCTTTGACGCAGAACGAGCCGTTGCCTCCGAGCGGGGCGCAGATGTCCCCCCCACTGCAGTCGCTCTGGGCCTTGCACGACTTGCACGCTGCCGCTCCCGCGTCGGTCGCGACCATCCCGACGTCGGCCCCGGCGTCGCCTGGGGTGGCTCCGTTCTGGGTCGCTCCTCCGCACGCGTACGCGAGCCCCAGCAGGGCGATCGCCAGAGGCGCGAGCAGCCAAGGGAATCCTCTCATGTTCGTCTCCCGCAGTGCCCCAGCGCGTACACGGGCGCAGGTGAGGCGGCCAAGGACGCACACGTTTCAATCGCGTCCCCTCTGCCATCGGCCGCAAAGTGCGGCACCAGCGTGACGCCCCGGCCTTGCTTTCCTGCGGCGCGCGAAAAGAGGAGCGCAGGCAGAACGCCCGGCAGTCAGCGCTTCGTGGCGTTGGCTGCGTGAGAGGGGCGTCGTCCGGCCGCGCGGGCCTCGGGCCGGGGAACCGTGCGCGTGCGCCCCGTCGCCGGCTTCGCGTGCGGCAGCGCGGCCGCGCGCGCCTCGTAGGTCGCGCGCGAGACGCGGCGCTCCTCGTTCACCATGCGATCCCAGAGCTCCGCCTCGCGAGCGGCGCTCTGCTCGGCGACGCGCGTCAGGTCGAAGCGCGGCTTGCGGCGAGATGCACGCGGAGCGGCGACCGGGGGCTGCTCCGCGGGCTCGACCGAGAGCCGGCGGAACACGTCCGGACCGTGATGGGCATACCAAAGCATCGTGTGCGCGGTCGACAGCGCCCCCGCCCACGGGTAGCGCCGAAGTCGCCAGCGCGACGAGAGCGCCCTCACCGCCTCCTCGAGCTTCGCCTGGTCCGGGGCACGCTTCGGCCGCCGGCGCTCGGCGAAGAAGAGACCGGTGCCCAGCTCGTCGCCCTCCACGCCCCACACCTCGGCGATGCCGAAGTCGCCCGGCTTCTGCGCGACCAGGGATCCATGGGTCAGGTCGAACCGGCCCAGGATGAAGAGGGACAGGTCGTCACCGCGCGCCTGGACGAAGCGCACCGTCTCCATCGCCTCGCGATAGCTCTCGGTCGGGAAGTCGCTGAAGCACATCGCCTCCACGGCGACGCCGGCGCGCGCGAGGTTCTCGATGGCGCTGGCGACCGCCTCGATGGAGATGCCCTTGTCGACGAGGGACAGCACGCGCGGCGATGCGCTCTCGACGCCGAGGGCCGCGCTCAGCTGTCCGCCCGCGACGAGCTCGCGACACCTCTCCTCGCTGAGCGCCTTCTCAGGGCGCATGTCGGTACCCCACTTCACGTCGAGCCCGCGCTCCACGATGCCGCGCGCGATGCGCGTCGCGATGCGGGGAGAGAAGACGTCCTGCGAGAAGTAGAAGATGCGCGTGCCGTAGCGCTCCTTCATGGCCGCGAGGTGATCGAGCACCGCCTCGGCCGGCCGCTCGCGGTACCTCGCGGTGCCCACCTCGGCGAGCCCGTAGTGACAGAACGTGCAGACACCCCAGTAGCAGCCGCGCGTCGGGTCGTACGGCAGCACGAGCTCCGGAGCGAGGTAGCGATCCAGCGGTAGGCCGTCGAAGTCCGGCGGCGGAAGGATCGACATGTCCTCGATCGTCGTCCCGCGGATGACGCGCCCGCCGGCGGCTGGATCCTCGCCGCGCTCCAGCGCGCGCACCATCGAGAGCAGCGCGTGCTCGCCCTCGTAGACGACGGCCGTCGAGAACGGACCGAGTGCCTTCTCCAGCCGTTCGCCGTCGAGGCGCAGGAGCATCTGCGTGAGCGCCGGACCGCCGACGGTCACGTGAACGTCCGGTGCGAGCTCGCGCAGCGCGTACGCGAGCGAGTACGCCGGCTGCACCTGACCGGGGAACGCGACCGAGATGCCGACGAGCCGCACGCCCTCGCGCACGAGACGACGAGCGAGCTCGCGGAAGTAATCGCGGAACGGATCGCGCCCGTCCCCGGCGTCGCGCGCGATTTCCTCGGCCGAGAGGAGCGAGAAGGGCGTGCGGTACGCCACGAAGTCGAGCGACAGCGGATGGTGCGCCGCGCTCACCACGCGCTGAGCCGCGTCGACGGTGGCGACGGCTCGCGCATAGTCGCGCGGGTCGTAGAAGCGGCGCCCCGACCGGTCGCGCAAGACGGCGAGCGCATCCTCGATCGCCGCGGGCGTGGTCGCCGCGTCCTCGCGCGCGGCCGAGAGCGCCGCGTACGCGAGCTGGTCCTCGTGCGAAAGCGACGCCAGTGCGTCGAGCGAGGCGAGGCGCACCTCGATGCGCGCGCCGAGCCGCTCGAGGCTGGCCGGCGTGAGCAGCGACTCCCACGCCTCCACGTTGGCGTCGACGGGCACCACTTCCACGCCGTTCGCGCGGAGCCAGGCCGCGAGCGTGGGCACGCTCAGGTAAGGAGCCGTCGGATCGCACGACGGCGGGTAAACGAGAGCAACGCGCACGGGTCCGAACGGATAGCACGCAGCGGGCGCGAGGGGCCGTGACGCGCTCATGACGCATCGCACCGACACGGACGAGGTGGGTGGCTCGCTTCCCTATTTTTCTCGGTGCGTCTCGATAACGTCCCGCGTCAATTTCACGTCATTGGCTCTTGACGCGGCGCACAACGAGGTCCAACCTCCAGCGTCGATGGTGGCGGTCGCACCTGCCCATTCGAGCGGGCTCCTCGCCCGACTCATCCCTGTCCTCGTAGGGCTCGTCCTTATTGAGCCCGGGTGCGGGCCGCCGCGCTGAGGGATTCCCTGTCCCTCCTACGGCCCCCGCACCCGGAAACGGATGCGGGGGCTTTTTTCTGCACGTACCGACGAACCGCATGCGAAGCGACGCACTCAAGAGAGGAAACCACCGCGCGCCGGCCCGGGCGATGCTCAAGGGCGCCGGCTTCACCGACGCCGAGCTGGAACGGCCGCTCGTCGGCGTGGCCAACACGTGGACGGAGGTGACGCCGTGCAACGTGCACCTGCGCGCGCTGGCCGAGCACGTGAAACACGGCATCCGCGACGCCGGGGGCACGCCGATCGAGTTCAACACGATCGCCGTGTCCGACGGCATCTCGATGGGCACCGAGGGGATGCGTGCATCGCTGGTGTCGCGCGAGGTGATCGCCGATTCGATCGAGCTCTTCGTGATGGCCCACGCGCTCGACGGGGTCGTCGCGCTCTCGGGGTGCGACAAGACGCTGCCCGGCACGGTGATGGCGCTCGCGAGACTCGACGTGCCGGGGCTCATGCTCTACGGGGGCGCGATCGCGCCGGGGCGCTTCGAGGGCCGCGACTTGACGGTCCAGGACGTCTTCGAGGCGGTCGGCGCGCACGCCGCAGGACGCATCGGGGAGCGCGAGCTGCGGATGATCGAGGACCGCGCCTGCCCCGGCGCCGGGGCCTGCGGCGGGCAGTACACCGCGAACACGATGGCGACGGCCATCGCATTCCTCGGGATGTCCCCGCTCGGAGCGAACGACGTTCCGGCCACGGACGCCCGCAAGGCCGAAGCGGCGCGCGCGAGCGGTCGGACCCTGATGAAGCTCGTGGCGGGCGACGTGCGACCGAGGTCACTCATCACGCGGGCATCGCTCGAGAACGCGATCGCCACGGTGGCGGCGACCGGCGGATCGACGAACGCGGTGCTGCACCTGCTCGCGATCGCGCGCGAGGCCGGGGTCTCCCTGGTCATCGACGACTTCGACGCGATCGCGGCGCGCACCCCGGTCATCGCGGACCTGAAACCGGGAGGACGCTTCACGGCGGTCGACATGCACCGGGCCGGGGGCGAGCGGCTGCTCGGTGCGAGACTGCGCGAGGCAGGCCTTCTGCACGACACGCCGACGTGCACGGGCCGCACACTTTTCGAGGAGCTCGCGGACGCCCACGAGCGCGCCGACCAGCCGGTCGTGCGCCGGGCGTCTTCGCCGCTCAAGCCGCGCGGAGGATTCGCGGTCCTTCGCGGCTCGCTCGCGCCCGAGGGCTGCGTGCTGAAGCTGGCAGGGCACGATCGGCAGAAACACGTCGGGCCCGCGCGGGTCTTCGATGGCGAAGAGAGCGCCTTCGCTGCCGTGCAGGCGGGAGCGATCCAGCCGGGAGACGTCGTCGTCATCCGTCACGAGGGACCGCGCGGCGGCCCCGGCATGCGCGAGATGCTCGCGGTCACGGCGGCGATCGTCGGCCGCGGAATGGGCGACTCGGTCGCGCTCGTCACCGACGGCCGCTTCAGCGGAGCGACGTACGGCATGATGGCGGGACACGTCTGCCCCGAGGCCGAGCGTGGAGGCCCCATCGCTTTCGTGCGCGACGGTGACCGCATCACGATCGATCTCGCGTCGCGACGTCTCGACGTGGACGCGAATCTCGCCGGGCGCGAACCGGCGACGTCGCACCGACCACCGGCGCCCTCGGGCGTGCTCGCCAAGTACGCCGCGCTCGTTTCATCCGCTTCGGAGGGCGCCGTCACGCGCGCCCCTGCAGAGACCCACGAAGGAGGGAGACGCCATGGATGATGGAAAAGGAAACGCCGACGCACACCAGCGAGCCGGCACACGCATCGCGATGATCGGGTACGGGACCGAGGCGCGTGATCAATCGCGCCGCCTGCGCGCGGCCGGGTGGAACGTCAGCGTCGCGCTGCGCCCGGGAGGCATGAGCTGGATCCGCGCCGTGTCCGACGGATTCCGGCCGGTCCTCGTGTCTCAGGCACTCGCGCAGGCCGACGTCATCGTCGTGCACATGCCGGAGTCGGAGCAGCCGGCCATGTGGGCTTCGAGCATCGCACCGCGCGTGGCGCCGGGCACCCTGGTGGTCTTCGCGCACGGCGCGGCGCTGTACGCGGGGGCGCTCGAGCCGGACGCGCGGCTCGACGTGGTTCTGGTCGCCCGCAATTCCTCGGGGGCGGGTTGTCGCGTCGCCGTTCATCACGACGCGACCGGGCGCGCGCTCGAGCGTGCCGCGGGGTTCGCGCGCATGGCGTTCGGCGATCCACGCGTCGGCACGACGACGGTCGAGTCCGAGGTGCAAAACGAGCTTCGCGCGCTGGTGGACCGCAAGGGCGGCGTCGAGAAGGTGGTCGCGGAGATCGACCACGTCCTCGCCAACCCGAGCCACGAGCCCGACGAGGCGGCGCTCCGCTACTACGAGGGGCTGCGGGTGGCGCTCCTGAGGCGGCGGGGTGCGGCGTGAAGACGGGCGCCCAGATCCTCTGGGAAGTGCTCGCGCGCGAGGGCGTCGAGGTCGTCTTCGGCTACCCCGGCGGCGCCATCATGCCGGCGTACGACGCGATGCTCGAGTCTCCCGTGCGCCACGTGCTCGTGCGCCACGAGCAAGGCGCGGCGCACATGGCCGACGGGTACGCGCGCGCGTCGGGCCGCGTCGGTGTCGCCATCGCCACGTCGGGACCCGGTGCGACCAACCTCGTCACCGGAATCGCCACGGCGATGCTCGACTCGATCCCCATCGTCTGCATCACCGGACAGGTGGGGTCGAAGTTCATCGGCAGTGACGCGTTCCAGGAGACGGACATCACGGGCGTCACTCTGCCCATCACGAAGCACAACTATCTCGTGACGCGCGTCGAGGACATCGCGCCCACGCTGCGACAGGCCTTCTACGTCGCGCGATCGGGTCGCCCCGGACCGGTGCTCGTCGACATCACGAAGGACGCGCAGCAAGCGACGATCGACTTCACGTGGAGCGACGAACCGGTGCGCTTGCGTGGATATCGCCCCGACCTGCGCGCGCGGCCCGAGGACATCCGCCGAGCCGTCGAGATCATCGACGCCGCCGAGCGTCCCATCGTCTTCTGCGGCCACGGCATCGTCGCGGCGGGCGCGAGCGACCTGCTCCGCGAGCTCGTGGAGAAGGCCGGCATCCCCGTCGCCTCCACGCTGCTCGGCCTCGGCGGCTTCCCCGCAACCCACCCGCTGTCGCTGGGGATGATGGGCATGCACGGCGAGGCGTGGGTCAACCAGGCGATCCAGCAGGCCGACGTGCTCCTCGCGCTCGGAATGCGCTTCGACGACCGCGTCACCGGCAAGCTCGAGACGTACGCCCCGCGGGCCAAGAAGATTCACTGTGAGCTCGACCCCGCCGAGATCCACAAGAACGTGCGCGCCGACGTGGCGCTCGTGGGCGACGTGCGCGAAACGCTCGAGGCCCTGTTGCCGGCGGTGGCGCGGCGCGAGCGGCGGGCGTGGCTCGAGGCGATCCGGGCCATGAAGGGCGGCTCGGCCGTGCGCGACATCCAGAGCATGCCGTCGTGCGGCCGCCTCTTCGCCGCGCACGTGCTGCACGACCTGTGGCGCATCACCGAGGGGAAGGCGCTCGTCGTCAGCGACGTCGGCCAGCACCAGATGTGGGAGGCGCAGTACTACAAGCACGACCACCCGCGCCGCCTCATCACCTCGGGCGGCCTGGGAACGATGGGGTTCGCGCTGCCCGCTGCCATCGGCGCGAAGCTCGCGCGGCCGGACGAGGAAGTGTGGGTCGTCGTCGGCGACGGCGGCTTCCAGATGACCGCCGCGGAGCTGTCCACGTGCGCGCAGGAGCGCCTCAAGCTGCACGTCGCGGTCATCAACAACGGCTACCTCGGCATGGTCCGCCAGTGGCAACAGTTCTTCTACGGCGGACGCTATGCAGCGACGCCGCTGCGCGGTCCAGACTTCGTCAAGCTCGCCGAGGCCCACGGGCTGCTCGGCCTACGCGTCACGGAGCGCGAGCAGATTGCCGACACCGTTGCCACGGCGCGCGCCGCCGAGGGCACCGTCGTCATCGACTTCCGCGTCGAGCAAGAGGACAGCGTCTACCCCATGGTGCCGGCCGGGGCCGACCTGCACGACATGATCCGGCGTCCAAGCCCAATCGTGGAGACGAGCGACTCATGAGCACCAGCGCCAGACCTTCGCTTCGCACGTTCATCGCGCACGTCGAGGACCTCCCGGGCGTGCTCAATCGGGTCGTCTCGCTGATGCGTCGGCGCAATTACAACATCGTGTCGCTCACGGTCGGCCGCACGGCGCGCGAGGGCGTCTCGCGCATGACCATCGTGGTCGAGGCAGACGCCGACGCCGCGAGACGCATCGAGGCGAACCTCTACAAGCTCGTCAACGTCCTCGCGGTCGAAGACGTGACCGATGCAGCGACCGTGGTGCGCGAGCTGGCGCTCGTGAAAGTGCGCGCAGACGGCAAGGTTCGGAGCGAGGTGATCCGCCTCTGCGAGGTGTTCCGGGCGCGCGTGGTGGACGTGGGGACCGAGGCCCTCGTGGCCGAGATCACGGGCACGGCGGACAAGATCGACGGGCTCGTCGACGTGCTCCGACCCTTCGGGCTCCTCGAGGTCGTGCGCACCGGTGCGGTGGCGATGCGCCGGAGCGCCGAGGCGGGGATCCGGATCGAGGACGATGAACCGAAAGCAGCTTGAAAGGACAGCGACGATGGCGAACGTGTTCTACGACCGGGACTGTGACCTCTCTCTCGTCCGCGCGAAGAAAGTGGCCATCCTCGGCTACGGCTCGCAGGGTCATGCGCACGCGCTGAACCTTCGCGACAGCCGCGTCGAGGTGCGCGTCGGGCTTCCCGCGGGAAGCCGTGGCATCGCCAAGGCGAAGGACGCGGGGCTACCGGTGACGTCGCCGACCGAAGCTGCGACGTGGGCCGACGTCGTCATGATGCTGGTGCCGGACACGGCGCAGGCCGTGCTCTATGCGAAGGACGTCGCTCCGGCGCTCGCGCCGGGCAAGACGCTCATGTTCGCGCATGGGTTCAACATCCGCTTCGGCACCATCTCGCCGCGGCCCGACGTGGACGTGAGCATGATCGCGCCCAAGGGACCCGGCCATCGCGTTCGCGAGACGTACGTCGCCGGTCAGGGCGTGCCGGCGCTCGTCGCGGTGCACCAGGATGCGAGTGGCGGGGCGCGGGCGCTCGCGCTCTCCTACGGCGCCGCCATCGGCGCGGGCCGCGCGGGCATCCTCGAGACGACCTTCGCCGAGGAGACCGAGACGGACCTGTTCGGCGAACAGGCCGTGCTCTGCGGCGGCGTGAGCGCCCTCGTGAAGGCAGGATTCGAGACGCTCGTCGAGGCCGGCTACCAGCCCGAGGTCGCCTACTTCGAGTGCCTCCACGAGCTCAAGCTCATCGTGGATCTCATGTACCGCGGCGGCCTGAGATACATGCGCCACTCCATCAGCGACACGGCGGAGTACGGCGACTACGTGTCGGGTCCGCGCGTCGTCGACGAGTCGGCGCGCAAGACGATGCGCAAGCTCCTCGATGAGATCCGCTCCGGCGCCTTCGCCCGCCGCTGGATCGAGGAGAACGCCGAGGGTCAGCCCTGGTTCCGGGCGCAGCGCGCGAAGGAGGGGTCGCAGCGCATCGAGGAAGTCGGCGAGAAGCTGCGCGCCATGATGCCGTTCCTGGATCCCGTCGTCGTCGAGAGCCGGTGAGTCGCCATGAGCACGATCGGCGAGGGCCACGTACGTATCTTCGACACGACGCTGCGCGACGGCGAGCAGTCTCCGGGCGCAGCGATGACCTCGATGCGCAAGCTCGAGGTGGCGCGGGCGCTGTCGCGCCTGGGAGTGGACGTCATCGAGGCCGGGTTTCCAGCGGCGTCTCCCGACGACCTCGCGGCAGTACGCGCGATCGCCGAGGAGGTCGGAACGTGCGCGATCGCTGGAAGGCCATCCGACGAGCCGCCCGTCGTCTGCGGGCTCGCGCGAGCGAACGCGCGGGACATCGACCTGGCCTGGGAGGCCGTGTCGCCCGCGGCACGCCCGAGGATCCACACTTTCATCGCGACGTCGGATCTGCACATGGAGCACAAGCTCCGGATGACGCGCACCGAGGTGCTCGCGCGCGTCGACGAGAGCGTGGCCCGCGCGCGGAGCCTCTGCCAGGACGTCGAGTTCAGCCCCGAGGACGCGGGACGGACGGATCGCGCTTTCCTCCACGAGGTGCTCACACGTGCCGTGGCCGCCGGAGCCACGACGCTGAACATCCCGGACACCGTGGGGTACACGACGCCCGACGAGTACGGGGTCCTCATCTCCGGCATCGTCAAGAACGTGCCTCGCGTCTGGACGGGAGAGATCGTCGTCTCGGTGCACTGCCACGACGACCTGGGCCTGGCGACGGCCAACGCGCTGGCCGGCCTGCGCGCGCGAGCACGGCAGGCAGAGGTCACCATCAACGGCATCGGTGAACGCGCCGGCAACGCGGCGCTCGAGGAGATCGTGAT
>DASVWO010000068.1:0-21289 GCA_036393165.1 Polyangiaceae bacterium
CCCGACACGCCGGGCGGCGCGAAGCCGAAGCCCTTCCAGAACGCGTCGGCCGCCTCGGTGCGTTCGCGGCCGGAGAGGTCGCGAACGCCGAAGAAGCGGAACGTGAAGTCGTCGTCGGAGAGTGCGCGGACGTCGAGGGGCTCCCTCAGGGGCAGGTCGCGCATGGCGCACACTTCATCGCCGAGCGCCTTCACGTCGAAGGGTGCCATCGGGTCGTGCCAGGGGCCCGCCATCCTCGACGGGTCGTGCATGAACGCGCACCCGGCGAGCGGGAGGAGCAATGCGGCGATGGCGGAGGACGGGCGCACGGAGAGCGCAGACTACTCGGGCGCGCGAGCGGCGACGACGAGCATCCAGGCGAGCAGGAGCATGAGTGCGATCTTCTGCGCCCCGGGGAGGATCACGGGGCCGGGTCCTCCGTGGAGCATGGTGTGCACGTAGAGGATGAAGTCGAGGATAGCGAAGAGCACCATGGAGGCGCCGAGCGATCCGGCCAGGGCGCGGCGTGCGAGCAACTGGCCGGTGGCGGCGAGGACCGCCGCCGAGAGGCCCGGCAGGCCGGCAACGACGACGGCGACGCCGTGGAGTACGCCGAATCGCTCGCTAGGCATGACCGCCACTGCAACCATCCCGAGTACCGAGGTCCAGCCGAGCACGCGCACGGCCGCCGCGAGGCGCGCGCGCTCCGCGAATAGGCGCGCCGCGAGCGGCCAGAAGGGGACGAACGCGAGGACCAGCGCGAGCATCGCTCCCTCGGCGAGCCGCGCGCCCACCGGGTTCGGCGTGCCGTTCAGCGCCGTGCGCCACTCGAGGTCGCAGAGAAAATTGGTCCAGAAGCGATGGCCGACAGCGTGCGGCTCCCACCACGTGCCGCCCGGGTAGAGCGCCATCGCCGGCACGATCAGCGCGACGAACGCGCCGACGCACGCGACGAGGGCCACACGCGCTGTCTTCACGAGAGCATCGGTACCACGGCGGGACGGTCCTGCGAGGCGCCGGGAGCCGAGCATGAAGCCATCCGAATGGAGCGAGAGGCGAAAAGAGTCGAGCGAGAGACGGCCGGAGTGGAGCGCGAGGCGAGAAGAGTCGCCGCCGAGGTCCGGAGAGTCGAGCGCGAGGTGAGAAGAGTCGGCGCCGAGGTCGCGGACGTCGACGTCGTGGCCGGCGGAGTCGCGCTCCACTCCGCCGCATGCGAGCTCGCACCGAACGGAGTGGTCCTCGAGGTCCCCGGAGTCGAGCGAGAGGTCAAAAGACTCGAGCGCGAGGTCTTTTCAGGCGAGCTCGAGTCTTCTCGCATCGCGCTTCAGTCGGCAGGGCTCGCGCTTCACTCTGCTCGCCTCTCGCTCGACTCTCGTCACCTATCGCTCCATTCTCCGGACCTCGAGCTCCACTCTCCGGACCTTGGCGTCGCGTCTCCGCACCTCGGCGTTCACTCTCCGGACCTAGACGCCGACTCTCCAGACATCGGCCTCCACTCTGCGGACCACGACGTCGAGGTCCGCGACCTCGGCGCCGACTCTTCTCCCCTCGCGCTCGACTCTCCGGACCTCGCCGGCGACCCTCGTCACCTCGCGCTCCACTCCGGTCGCCTCGCGCTCGGCTCTTTTCAACGTCAGTCCGTCCCGCTCGACGTCCTCCGGCAAGGGTTTACCGGCGGCGGCGGCGAGCCATGCCGAGGAGCGCTGCGAGGGCGGCGACGAGTGGCGCAGCCGGAAGAGCCTCGCTGCCGGCAGCGATGCAGCCGCAACCCGAAGACGAGCCGCTTCCTCCGCTCGCTGCATTCGACGGCGCGTCCGTCGTCGCGTCGACGAAACCGCCGTCAGCCGAGGGTCCGGCGGAGGCGTCGGAGCCACCTTCGGGCGCGCCGGCGTCCCCGCCGCTCGTCGCGGGGTTCGGGAACGTCACGAAGACCGGGCCGGCGATCTCGCTCACGGTGACGCTCGTGGTCCCGGCGTCCGTCGCGAGGGTGACCGGTGCGCCGAGCATGTCGACCGCCGCCTTGGCGTTCGAGGGCACGGTGACCTGCGTCACGCTGCCGGGCGCGTCGCTCCAGAGAGCCACGATGCGATCGGTCGCGCCCACGAGGAGCATCGCGTGCATGCTCGTGAGGCCCGCCGGCAGGAAGCCGGTGAACGTGCGGCCGGTGGCCAACTTGGAGAGGGTGCGCACGGCGACCACCGCGGGCTTGTCCGTGTAGTCGTTCTGCACCAGGCCGAAGTTGTGCTCGGCGTTCGTCGGGTCCGTCCCGTCGTCGCGAATGTCGTAATAGATCTCCATCGGGAAGCCGAGCGCCCAGGCCGTCAGCAGCTCGCGCGACGTGCGCTGCGCCTGCAGCATGCGCGCGCCCGGATCGTGGCCGCCCGCGTCGCCGCCGAACCACTGCGAGCTGTAGCCCCACTCGGTGTCCCACGCCGGCGGCGGCATCGCGTACGCCGCGGCGACGATGGCGCGCATGAAGACGAGGTCGTCGCTCGCGCTCTCGGCGCCCCCCTGGCGGTACGGATGGACCCCGACCGCGTTCGCGCCTGCGCCGGCGCCGGCGTCGAGCATGGCCTCGAGGAAGGCGTCGTCGAAGCCGGCGAGCCCGCCGGTGGTGACGCTCGCGGTCGCGTCGCCCGCGTGGACGGCCGCGATGGCCGCGGCGCAGAGCGGGGCGTATTGCGTCGGGTCGGCCATGGGAGGCCAGAAGCCGCCGTTCTCCTCGTTCCACACCTCGTAGGTCACTCCCTTGCCGACGAAGTGCGCGGCGGCGGCCTTCGACACCGCGGCGAACGCGGGAACCGTGGTTGTCGCGAAGGCCGGGTCGCCCGGCATCGGGTAGAGGCCGTTGAAGTAGTCGAGAATGAGGTGGAGCTTCAGCCCGCGCGAGGCGAGAGAGGCGACGAGCGCGTCGAACGCCGAGAAGTCGTAGACGCCCTGGGTGGTCTCGACGCCGCCCCAGCCCAGATCCATGCGCACGCGCGAGAAGCCGGCTGCCGCGATGATGTCGAGCGCCTTGTCGTCCGTCGTGAAGTGGATGTTCACGCCGAGCCGGCTGGCGAGATCCCCCGCGCCCGCCGGGGCCGGGAGCGGCGTCTGCGTAGGGTCCACCGATGCCGGAAGGACGTCCCATGCGACGACGTGGTCGAAGCCGACGACGCCGACGCGTCCCTTCTGGATCGAGTCGTCCGCGAGGAGCGAGATCGCCGTGATCGGCTGGTGCAGGACGCCGTCGTTGGCGCCGCTCCAGTACGTCGAGGGCGCCGTGAGGTCGACCGCCACCTGGTACCACGCGTCGGGGCCTCCCCCTTCGAGGGGTCGGTTCACGCCGTACTGCAGCACTTGGCCGCTCGAGTCCTGGACGCGGAGGACCGTGCGGACACCAGCGGCCTTCGCCGCGTATCCGATGGCAGTCGCCGTGAGAGGCGCGGGCAGGGTGAGGGTCATCGCGACGTAGTTGCCGCCGCCCGAGAAATCGTAGGAGAGCGCCGCGCCCTTGCCCGTCGATCCGGGGCCCGACGCGAGGGAGCCCGTGGCGCCGGGGAACTCGGGTCCGTTCGAAAAGACCCATGGTGACGGAGAGTTGGCCGATTCGAAATCGTCAATCACGGTCTGCTTCGCTGCGGCAGCGGTGGCCCAGGTCGCCACCCCGACGAATGCAGCCAGGCTGCCGGCGATTCGTAACGCGCGTCCCATGGGACTGGCATGTTACGCCGACGGCCGCCGCGCTCTCGAAGCGACTGAAGTCGACCTTGCACCTCGCCAAAGGTGCGATAGACGACAGCGGTCCAGTCAGGCGCCTTTTCGGCGCTGGGAGGCCGTTCGATGAAGCTCGTGATCGTTTCGCTGGTCGTGTCGGTGGGTGCCATCGTCGGGTGCAGCAGCGCCCCGGAGCAGACGGGGACGGTCGCCCAGAGCGTCTCGGACGGCAACGAGCACGTGCGCACCACGTCCAAGCGGGTCGCGGCGCCCGGGCCGCTCCTCGACCACGGCGGGCCGGTGCTCGACGCGTCCAACACGTACGCGATCTTCTGGGGCTCAGGCTTCCCGAGCGACGAGCAGGCCGGAGTCGAGACGCTCCTCAAGGGTCTGAACGGCACGGCCTATCTCGGCATCGCCGACCAGTACATGCGCGGCGGCGGTGCGACGACGAACTTCGTCGGCTCGTACTCGGCGCCGGGCGCCCCGCCGTCGCACGCGCCCAAGGCGAGCGACCTCGGCAAGGAGGTGTGCGCGATGTTCGGCACGCCGGATCCGAACGGCATCTACTTCTTCTTCACGTCCAACTTCCCGCACGTCAGCTACTGCGCGTGGCACGCCGACGCGACGTGCAACGGCGTCACCTTCCAGGTCGCCTACATGCCCAACATGGACGGCGTCTCGGGCTGCTCGCCGTCCACGGTGACCTCGCTGTCGTGCAACGGCTTCTCCGCCGGCACCGTCTCGCTCCTCGATGGGCTCGCTCACGAGTTCATGGAGGCCACGACCGACCCGCAGATCACCGCCTGGTACGACAAGAACGGCCAGGAAATCGGCGACAAGTGCAACTTCACCTACGGGCCCAGCTGCGTGACGCTCAATGACGGCAAGACCCAGGTGCTGATCCAGCAGGAGTGGTCCAACGCGGCAAACGGCTGCGTCGACCAGTAAACCCGCTCCCAACTGGTGCATACTGGGGGCATGCGCGCCGGGCGCGCCTTCCTCCTCGTGCTGGCGGCCACGCTGCTCGTCGCGTGCGGAGGCGGACCCTCGCCCGTGATGATCGCCACGTGGACGCTCGACGCGCCGGGCGTGCACGAGACGATCACGGCGCCCAAGCACTTCGACCGCGAGCTCGGTGACCACGAGCAGCACTACACGCTGAGCGCGCGCGCCGAGGTGCCCGCCGAGCTGCGCGGCAAGCCCGTGGCGCTCGCCATCCCGTACTTCAGCGCGCGCGCGACGCTGCGCGCGAACGGCGTGGACGCCCCCGATCTCGACGCGAGCCCCTTCGAGACGTACCGCGCGGTGGGCGCGCACCGCTTCCTCGTGCCCGCCGACGTGACGCGCGCCGGGGCGCTCGACCTGGTGCTGGACGTGGACCACCGCTGGACGCAGAGCGCGTGGCTCGACACCGTGCCGCGCCTCGACGACGCGAGCGGCGGGTTCGACTACGCGCTCGTCGCGACGTTCAACCAGGCCTCGGCCGGCGCGGCGCTCGCGATGATCCTGCTCGTCTCGATCGCGTACGGCCTCATCTTTCTCTTCGACCGCAGGCGCACCGCCTACGGCTGGTTCTGCCTCTCGTCGATCGCAGGCGCGCTCTACTCGGCCTTCACGCTGGGTTTGCTCGAGCCGATCTTCGGCTGGGGGGACGGCATCGCCGTCGGCTTCGGCGTCACGCTCTCGGCGGTGAGCGCCATCATGTTCACGGGCGCGATCTTCGAGCACAAGCCGAGCCGCGCGTGGTGGTTGCTGCTCGCGCTCTGGTGCATCGCCGCCGTCGTGCGGTTCGGCCCCTTCGCGCTCACGCGCGGGCCCACGCCGATCGCCATCCTCACGATGCTCGCGGCCGGCGCCTTCTGCGTGCGCATGCTCGTGCAAGCGATGCGCAAGGGGCGGCCGGCGCTCGCGGCGGTGCTCGCGACCATCGCGTGGCCGGTGGTGTGCGTCCTGGCGCTCGACGACTCGGCGTCGTGGCTCGGGTTCGGCGAGCTCTATCACGGCCTGCGCGGCGCTTGCGCCGGCACGGTGCTCGTCGCGGTGCTGCAGGCGGCGGCGCTCGGCGCGCAGCTGATGCAGTCGCTGCACAGGTCCGACGCGCTCAACGCGGCGCTCGAAGCGCGCGTCGCTGCGCTGGAGACGACGAACGCCGAGGTGGCCACGCTCAACGAGGAGCTGCGCCGGCAGATCGGCAACCGATCGACCCAGCTCGCCGAGACGCTCGCGCGCGTCGGCTCGCTGCGGCTGCCGGTGCTCGCGCTCGAGCCGGGCGACGTCGTCGAGGGGCGCTACCGCGTGGTGCGCTTCCTCGCCTCCGGCGGCATGTCGTGGGTGTACGAGGTCGAGCGCACGAACGACAAGAAGCGCCTGGCGCTCAAGCTGCTGCACGGCAAGTCGAGCGGCGAGGCGCTCGCGCGGTTCGCGCGCGAAGCGCGGCTGGCGTCGGAGATCGACCACCCGGGCATCGTCGGCGTCGTGGACGTGGACATGACGCGCGAGGGCGTCCTCTACATCGTCATGGAGTACGTCGAGGGCGTGGCGCTCGAGGAGCGCGTGGCCGACGATCCGCCCATCGCGTGGTCGCTCGCCGTCTTGCGGCAGATCGCCGAGGGCCTCCAGGCGGTGCATGCGCGCGGCGTCGTGCACCGGGACCTCAAGCCGGCCAACGTGCTCATCGAGGAGAGCGCCGACGGGCCGAGCGCGAAGATCGTGGACTTCGGAGTCTCGATGCTGCTCTCGGAGGGGGTGCGCACGTCGCGGTCGGACGCGGAGTCGCTCGAAGGCGACGCGCGCGTCACGCGCGCGGGGCGCGTCATGGGCACGCCCGCGTACATGGCGCCCGAGCTCGCGATCGACGGCACTCCGCTGGACCCGTCGATCGACATGTACGCGTTCGGCGTGATGGCGCACGAGCTTCTCGTGGGCCGCTTGCCCTTCCGCGACCCGCTCTTCGTCCGCCGCGTGCACGGCCGCTCGATGCCGCCGCCTCCGTCGCTCGTGATGGCGCGACCGAAGCTCGACCGCGCCGTCGCCGAGATCGTCGACCGCTGCCTGTCGCTCGAACCGAGGGCGCGCCCCACGGCTGCCGAAGCCGCCGCGGCGCTGCGCGACGCCCGTGCGGAAGCGGACCCCTCGAGCATGCCGAGCGTGCGCGCCGCCCAGCGTGCCTGAGTCCAGGACTAGGCGCGGCCGAAGTGCCGCTTGTAGCGGTTGATGAGGGCGTTCGTCGATGCGTCGTGCGTCTTCACTTCGCCCTCGGCCTCGAGCTCGGGCTCGATCTTCTTCGCGAGCTGCTTGCCGAGCTCCACGCCCCACTGGTCGAAGCTGTAGATGTCCCAGACGATGCCCTGCGTGAAGATCTTGTGCTCGTACATCGCCACGAGCATCCCCAGCGTCTTCGGCGTGAGCTTCGTGAAGAGCATCGACGTCGTCGGCCGGTTGCCGGGGAACGTCTTGTGCGGCACGAGCTCCTCGGTGCGCGCCGGCGCCGTGCCCGCGGCCTGCAGCTCGGCGCGCGCCTCGTCCGGCGTCTTGCCGCGCATGAGCGCCTCGGTCTGCGCGAAGTAGTTCGCGAGCAGCACCTCGTGGTGCTTGCCGATGGGATTGTGCGTCTCGAGCGGCGCGAGGAAATCGCACGGGACGAGGCGCGTCCCCTGGTGAATCAGCTGGTAGAACGCGTGCTGCCCGTTGGTCCCCGGCTCGCCCCACACGATGGGGCCCGTCGTGTAGTCCTCGATGAAGCGCCCCTGACGGTCGACGCGCTTGCCGTTGCTCTCCATGTCGCCCTGCTGGAAGTACGCGGCGAAGCGCGACATGTACTGGTCGTACGGCAGGATGGCGTGCGTCGCCGCGCCGAAGAAGTTCGCGTACCAGACGCCGAGCATCCCGAGGATGACGGGCACGTTCTTCTCGAGCGGCGCCGTGCGGAAGTGCTGGTCCATCAGGTGCCCGCCCGCGAGCATCGCCTCGAAGGCATCGGCACCCACCATGAGCTCGATGGGCAATCCGATGGCGCTCCAGAGCGAGTAACGCCCGCCGACCCAGTCCCAGAAGACGAACATGTTGTCGGGATCGATCCCGAACTTCTTCACTTCCTCGGTCGCCGTGGAGACGGCGACGAAGTGCTTGGGCACCGCCTGGTCGCTCCCGAGCTTCTCGACGAGCCACGCGCGGGCGCTGCGCGCGTTCATCAGCGTCTCCTGCGTCGTGAACGTCTTGCTCTCGACGACGAAGAGCGTCTGCTCGGCGTTCACGCGCGAGAGCGTCTGCGCGAGGTGCGTCCCGTCCACGTTCGAGACGAAGTGCGGCCGCATCTCGGGGTGCCAGTACGGCTCGAGGGCGAGCGTCGCCATGACCGGCCCGAGGTCGCTCCCGCCGATGCCGATGTTGACGACGTCGGTGATGCGCTTGCCGGTGTGACCCTTCCACGCGCCGCCTCGCACGGCGTCGGTGAACTTTCGCATCTTGGCGAGAACCGCGTTCACCTCGGGCATCACATCCTTGCCGTCGACGAGGACCGGCGTGTTGCTCCGGTTGCGAAGCGCCGTGTGCAAGACGGCGCGGTTCTCGGTGCCGTTGATCTTCGCGCCGGCGAACATCTTGTCGCGCCACCCGGCGACGTCCTGCTGCCTCGCGAGGTCGAGGAGCAGCTTCACCGTCTCGTCGGTGATGCGGTGCTTCGAGAAGTCGACGAAGAGGTCCTCGACCTCGAGCGAAAAGCGCGCCGCGCGCCCCGGATCCTTCGCGAAGAGCTCCCGCATCTGCGCGCCCTTCGTGCTGGCGCTGGCGTGGTGAGCGGCGAGGGCCTTCCAGGCTGGCGTTTCGATCAGGTGGGAGGGCGGCATGGGGGGCCGAGGATACGGGGCGTTTGCGACATTGGCGAGACTCGCCGGGCGCGTCGAGCTATCGTGCGTGGGAGTGGCCCAGCGCAGCCTGATCATCGATCGCGTGCTGGCTGTCGCGTGGCGCGCCCCCGAGCACGACGACCTCATCGAGGTGGTCGACGTCCTCCGCCGCGAGAGCGCGAGCATGGGCAGGAAGATGCTCTACCTGTCGGTCATCGGCCCGCGGGCGCTGCCGCAGGGCAACGTGCGCGACGAGCTCGTCGGCTTCTACCGCGACGTGCTCGCGTACTGCGACTCGATGCACGTCGTCATCGAGGGCAACGAGTTCGAGCAGAGCATCAAGCGCAGCGTCATCGCCAACGTGCTGCTCGTCGTGCAGGGGCGCGGCCGCATCTTCATCGAGAACTCCCTCGAGCGGATCGGCGCCGTCTCGCCCATCGACGTGCGCAGCGAGATCACGGTGGCCATGCGCGCCGCGAACGAGGCGCATCTCTTCGACTTCGCCCGCAGCGCCCCCCCGCACCCGCTCTGAGTCGTCGCTCGCCGAGGAAGCGCGGGCTACTGGCTCAGCGAGCGCACGACGATCCAGGCGAGCACGGCGGCGACGAGCATCGACAGCAGGCCGCCGACGACGATGAGCACGATGCCGCGCGTGTCGAGCCGCGGAGGGGCGGGCGGGCGCGGCGGCGCTGGCGGGAGGACCGGCCCGGCAGGGGAGGGCGCCGACGATGGGGCGAGCGCCTGCGCGATGGGACCGGGAGACTGGACCACCACGGGTGCGGGCGCGGCCAGGGGCGCGGTCGGCGCCGGAAGCGGCGCCGTGGGAGGTGGTTGGGGCGCCGCGTGGGCGGGGGCACCTTGCATCGGCAACGTCTTGTCCGTCGGCGGGGCCGCGGCGATGTGTGCCGGGAGCGTCGCCGGCGCTCCCGCCGACCGCAGCGTCGCCGCGTGCGCCTTGGCCCCGGCAGGCTTCCTCGGCGCTTGCGGCGTGGGCGGGGTCTGCGACTCCATCTCCGCCGGCGTGAAGAGGGGCGGGCGCACCTCGGTCGCCAGGTCGAAGTCGTCCCCCCTCGGCGAGGGCACCGGGTTGCGCGCGAGCGGCGTCTCGCGCGCCGTCGGCGGCGCGACGGGGACCACCTGCGCCTCCGTCTGCTCGGCGAACGCGACGGCGGCCCGCCGCCGCATCTCCGCAGGCGGCACGGCGACGGTCACGTCGGTGCGCGTCACCTCCTGGCGCTCTTGTGTGGGGGCGAGCTCCGGATGGGCGTCGCGAAGCGCCGTCGCCAGGTGGCCGACGGAGGGCCAGCGCACCTTGGGGTCGGCGCGGAGGCACCGCATGATGGCGCGCGACGTCGCGTCGCTCACGTCGGCGCGGAGCTCGCGCGGCGTGGGGATGGCGCCGGCCAGGAGGCGCGCCTGCCGCTCGGCCCCGCGCAGCTTGGTGAGCGGCGCCTCGCCGGTGAGCAGCTCGAACATCACGACGCCGAGCGCCCAGATGTCGGCGCGGTGGTCCACTCCGGCCGCTGACTTCCACTGCTCGGGCGCCATGTAGCGGGGCGTGCCGAGCGCCGTCTCGGGGCGCGTGAGGGGGCCGCCCTCGAAGAGCTCCGGATCGAGCTTCGACATGCCGAAGTCGAGCACCTTGACCATGGTCCCGCCGCGTGGCGAGCGCGCGAGGAACAGGTTGTGCGGCTTGAGGTCGCGGTGGACGATGCCGGCGGCGTGCGCTTCCTCGAGCGCCATGCACGCCTCGAGGGCGTGCTGCACCACCTCGTGCTCGGGCAGGGGGCCACGCGCCGCCAGCTCGGCGCGGAGGTCGCGGCCCTCGAGCAGCTCCATGACGATGAACACGGGGCCGGACGGCAGCTCGCCGACGTCCATCACGCGCACCGTGTGCTCGCTGCGGAGGCGAAAGGTGGCGCGCGCCTCGCGCATCATGCGCCCCACGGCCTCGCGGTCGGCGGCCCGGTCCACGGCGACGAACTTGAGGGCGACCGGCTCCTCGAGCTGCATGTGGCGCGCGGCGAAGACGACGCCCATCCCCCCGCTGCCGATCTGCGCCTCGACGCGGTACTTCCCGGCGACGACGTCGCCGACGTTCACGGGCGCCTTGGCGAGGTCCGTCGTCACCGGCTCCCGTTATACCGCCGCTTTCGCCGGGATTTCGACCCCGGACGCCTTGCCGGTCTACAAGTCGGAGACGATGAAGCGGCTGGGAAGCCTCGCGCCGGTGCTCCTCCTGCTGGTGGTGGCCTGGCTGGCGTGGGGGGGATCGTGCACGCGGGAAGTCGGTCCCCAGCTCGTGAGCGTGACGGACGTCGTCCCGCGGGCCGTCGAGGTCGGCGACCGTGTGGTGCTCGTGGGGGAGGGGTTTCCGGCGGGCAAACCGGCGCGCGTGACCTTCCGGGGGACGCTCCACCGGCCTGGAGAGCGGCCGGAGACAGGCGCCGAGATCGTGACGAGCGCGACGGTGCTCGGGCCGGACCAGGCGGAGATCGCGTTCACCGAGCCGGTGCAGGCGCTCTTCTGCGGCGCCGGCGATCGCGCGGCGCACACCACCTTCGACGGCGACGTGGAGGTCGCCTTCGCCGCGGCCGCGCCGGGCGCGCCGCCCATCGCGGGGACGCTGCGGCGGATGACGCTCGACGTCAGGCCGGGGGCGGCGCCGGCCGACGCGGAGCACGAGGGCGCGCGGGCGCTCGCCTGGATGGGGCTGCACGGCACGGCGTCGTCGGGCGGGCTCGCGGTGGAGGCGGTGGACTCCGGGTCGCGCGCCGAGGCCGCGGGGCTCGCCGCGAACGACGTGGTGACCGCGTTCGACGGCCTGCGCGTCGGCGCGGTGAGCGACATGGTGCCCGCGCCGGCGGAGCGCGAGGCGGCGATGACCATCCGGCGCGCCGGGGTGGACGCGACCCGAACGATGCCGGTGGACGGCTGGCGGCGTGCGGCTCCGGCGGACCTGCTCGGGGGCGCGCTCATCGTGCTCGCGGCGCTGCTGCTCGTCGTGCTCCTCGCGTCTCCGATACCGGCGCTGCTCGCGGCGGGGGTTCAGCGCGTCGCCTCGCGCATGCGGGCCGCGCCGCGCGCCTCGATGCGCGCCGCGATGGCCGATGCGCTGCCGCTGCCGGGGATCGCGGCGCTGGTCGACGCCGTCGCCCTCGCGCTGCTTCTCGCGATGCCGCTGGGGCAGTACCTCGTGGCGGCCCGGCTCGACGTGGGCCTGCTCTTCGCGGCCGCGGCGACGTCGCTCGCGACGGCAGCGCTCGTGGCGAGCGGTTCGGCGTGGCGCGGGGTGCGCGCGGCGGCGCACGTCGCCTGGCAGCACGTGCCGGCGGCGGTTGCGGTGGCCGCGGTGGTCGTCACGACCGGCTCGCTCCGTGTGCAGGAGATCGCGCGCGACCAGGCGGGTTGCCCGTGGGACTGGCTCGCGTTCCGCAGCCCCGCGATGCTCCTCGCGCTCGCGCTGCTGCTCTCGTCCGCGCGCATCGACCCGGGTTCCCCGGACGGGGCCACCGGCGTCGCGGCGTTCACCGAGGCGCAGGCGCCCTCCGCGCCGGGGGCGACGGGCCTGGCGGTCGCGTGCCGCGCGCACAGGCTGCTCGTGAGCGGGCTCGCGGCGGTGCTCTTCCTCGGCGGCTGGCTCGTGCCGGGCGTGCCGGCGGCGGTGCAGGCCGCGCATCCGGCGCTGCAGGTCGCCGGCGCCGTGCTGCTCCTGGCGAAGACCGGGCTGCTCGTGCTGCTCCTCGCGTGGGTGCGGCGCGTCGTGCCGGCCGGCCGCCTGGCGGAGCGCTCGCGCGCCGTGGTGCTCCGGACGGCGCCGCTCGCGTTGGCGACGCTGCTCGCCGCGGCGGCCTGGACGTGGTGGAGCCCGGCGCACGCGGCTCAGCTGCTCGTCAGCGGCTCGCTGGTGGTCGCCGTCGCCGCCGCGGCCGCCGCGCTCACCCACCGCCTGCGGCACGGGATGCTCGCGCCGGCCGCCGATGGCCGCCTCAGCCCCTTCTTATGATCCTGCGAAAACGGCGGCACAAGCGGTAGCCTGTCAGCGTCGATGCACGACTGGGTGAGTCCCCTTCAGCGGGTCGTGCTGTCACGAACTCTGTGGGTCATGGTGGCGCTGCCGCTGCTGGGGCTCGCCTGGCACCTCGTCCTGTGGCGGCGCCGCCGGCCGCCCGTGGAGGGCGACCGGCCGGCGGAGGCGCAGCTGGCGGGCGCGCGCACCGTCGGCGTCGGGACGGCGGTGGTCACGGCGGCGGCGGTCCTCGGGCACGTGATCGCCCTCCTGCGGCTGGACCCGGCGAGCCGCGCGATGCTCGATCCGCTCGCGCGCGGCGTGCCCCTCGGGGGCCTGGAGGCGCCGCTCGACCTGTGGATGGACGGGCGCGCCGCGGTCGAGTGCACCCTGGCGTGCGCCGTGGGGACGGCGGCGGCGGTGGTCCTCGCGATGCGCCCGCCCGCGGACCGCGGGTGGCGTCCGTGGGCGTGGCTGCACCTGGCGCTCGCCGGGGCGATGCTCTCGTTTCTCGCCGACGGGTTCGCGGGGCTCGCGCTCGGGTGGTCGCTCTCGGCGGCGGCGGGGGCGTGGCTGGCGGGGTGGTCGAACGCCCGGGCCGCGGCGGTCGCGGCGTCGCGCGGGGCGCTCGCCGTCGCATCCCTCGCCCTGGGCGCGGTGCTCCTCTTCTGGGCGCTCGGCGGCGACTGGGACGCCGACGACTACGGGCCCGACGCGCCCGACGGCATCGCCGCCGCGCACCTGCCGGCGCGCACGGGCGCGGCGACGGTCTCGATGACCGCTCCCGGAGGGGCGCTGGCCTACGCGGACGACTCGCGCGTGTCGCTGGCGCGCGTGCCCTTCGTGCGCGCGGCGCTGCCGGCCGGGTCGCACGTGGTGCGCGTGGTGACCGGCGCGGGCGGCGAGGAGGCGGCCCGCGTGACGCTGGCGGAGGGCGACGAGGCGGTGCTCGTGCCGCTCGGGCCGACGCTGTCGATGCACGCGATGCGCGACGAGCTGGCGGTGACCGATGCGCGCGGGGACGCGCCGGTGCGACAGGCGCTCGAGCAGCGCGTGGCGCCGGGTGGCGTGTCGGTCGTCGCGGCGGCGCTCCTGCTCTTCCTGTGCGCGGCGGCGGCGATGAACGGCGCTCGCCCCGCGAACCTGAGCCCGGGGGCGCCGGGCCCGCTCGTGGCCGTGGCGGCGGGCGTGTTGCCGGCGATGCTCGGGCCGGCGCTGCTGCTGCGGCTCGAGCCGCTCTTCCCGTCGGCGAGGCACACGGGCACAGTCGTGGCGACGGTGGGCGCGGCGATGGTCCTCGGCGCGATGTGGCAGGCGCTCGCGCACGAGGGGCTCGCGCGCTGGCTCGTCTTCACGCTGGGGGCGCCGGGGGGCCTCACGTGCGCGGCGCTGGGGATGGGCGGCGGCCTGCGCGGGCTCGTCGCGATGGCCGTGGTCGGCGCGGGGTGCGCGGCGCTGCACCTCGTGGCCACGCGCCGGTCGGACGTGGCGGCAGCGCCGGACGAGGCTCAGGAGGCGTCGGTCCTCGTGAGCGTCCCCGAGCGCCTGGGGGCGCTCCTCGCGAGCATGGAGCGGTGGGTCGTCGGCGCCGTCGCGACGGCGGTCGCGGCGGGCACCGCGCTGGCCGCGTGGATGCTCGCGACGGCGGACCGGCATGTGGTGTCGACGCCGGGGGACCGCATCGCGGTGCGCGTGGCGCGCGCGGGGCGGCGCGTCCCGTCGCTCGTGGGAATGCCGCTGGGGCGCGTGGTGTGGGCGATCCTCGCGGCGCTCGCCGTGCTGCTCGCGTGCACCGTCGCGCGCGCGGCGCCGGGGCCGCATGCGGGCGGGCGCATCGTCCTGTCGCTTCCGGGGGGCGGGCAGGGACCGCTGGAGCTCGGGCCGGGGCAGGGCGGATGGGTCGGCACGATGACGGTGACGAACGTCGGCGCCGATCCGCTCATCGTCTCGCGCGTCGCCATCCGCGGCGACGAGGACGACGTGCGCTCGCCGGCGCGCGTGGCCGTGCGCTTCGCCGAGGGCGCCGCGACGAGCGCGACGCTCGCGCCGGGCGCCGCGAAGGACCTCGTGGTCTCCTGGATGCCCGACCGCGACCCGCGCGTCCGTCAGGCCTTCGGGCACGTCGTCGTCACGTCGACCGACGAGGAGGCCGGCGAGGTCGCGATGGGCTTCCGCGCGCAGGCGCCGACGGGGCTCGGATGGCTCGGCGCCCACGCGCTGTCGCTGCTCGTCGGGCTGCCGCTGCTCGTGGTGCTCGCCGCGGGCATCGCGCGTTCGGCCGGGAGGCGCGACGACCCGATCGTCGCGCGCACGGCGCTCGGCGTCGCCGTCGCGCAGGTGCTGCTCGCGCTCTGGACGTACGCGCGCTTCGTCCCCGACGTGGGCCGCGCGGACGGCAACGACGGTTTCCAGTTCGTCGAGCGCGCCGTGTGGGTGCGCTCCATCGGCGCCGAGTGGTACGTGGGCCTCGACGGCGTCAGCGCCGCGCTCGTCCCGCTGGCGGCGGTGCTCTGGCTCGTCGCGATCGTCGTCGCGCGCGTCGAGCGGCGGAGCGACGCGCACGCGGCGTCGCTCGCGCTGCTCGCGTCGGCGGTCACGGCGGCGCTCGTCGCGCTGGACCTCGCGGTGCTCTTCGCGGCGTGGCAGCTCGTGCTGGTGGCGCTCGTGATGCTCGTGGGCGGCTGGGGCGGCGCGCGCGCCGAGCACGCGGCCGCCAAGATCGCCACGTACGGGGCGCTCGGCTCGGCGTCGCTGCTCGGCGCGTTCGTGGCGCTCTCGCGCGCGTCGGGGCCGACGTACCTGGTCGACGGCACGGCCGCGCCACACACGCTGGCCGTCCCGGAGCTCGCGCGCACGACGTTCGCGCTTCACGCGCCCATCGCTGGCATCCCGTTCGTCGACGTCGCGTGGCTGCTGCTCTTCGTGGGCGTGGCGGTGGCCACGCCCATCGTGCCGCTGCACGGCTGGCTGCCGGAGGCGCTCGAGGAGGCGCCGGCGGGGGCGGGGATCATGCTCGCCGGCGTGGTCACGTCGCTCGGGCCCTACCTGCTCGTGCGCGTGGGGCTCGCGGCGATGCCCGAGGGCGCGCGGTGGGCGGGCGCCTCGATCGCGGCGCTCGGCGTGCTCTCGACGGCGTACGCGGGGCTCTGCGCGATGGCGCAGAGGGACCTCCGGCGCTTCGTCGCTTACGCGACCATCGCCTCCGGGGGATGCGCGCTGCTCGGCATCGGCGCGTTCACGGCGCAGGGGCTGGCGGGCGCGGTCGCGGCGCTCTTCGCGCGCGGACTCGCTGCGGCGATGCTGCTCGGCGTGGCCGCGGCGCTCGCGCAGCGCGTGAAGACGTGCGCGCTCGACCGGTTCGGGGGCCTCGCGACCGAGACGCCGGCGCTCGCGGCGCTGGCGGCGGCGGGTCTCGCGACTTCCCTCGGCGTCCCGTGTCTCGCCGGCTTCTGGGGCCCGTTGCTCGCGATGCTCGGGAGCTTCGCGCGGCACCCGGTGCTCGCGACGGTCTTCGCCGTCGCCCTCGTCGCGACGGCGGCGGCGCACCTGCGCGCCGCCCGCATGCTGCTCCTCGGCCACGTGGATCCGGCGTGGAAGCGCAGCACCTACCTCGAGCCCTTCGGCGGCCGCCTGCCGGACGCGGCGCCCCGCGAGGTCGCGGCCCTCGTTCCCCTCGCGGTGATCGCCCTCTTGCTCGGCCTGTGGCCCACGCCGCTCCTGGCCTCGATGGCCGCCGGCGTGCGCGACGTCACCGAAACCGTGCAGCCCGCGACGGGCGGCGCGCCTCCGCGTTGAAGAACCACTCGCTGGCGCCTGAGACGGACGGCTAGTCCTTGAGCGCCTCGGCGCCGCCGATGATCTCCATCAGCTCCTTGGTGATCGCCGCCTGGCGCGCCCGGTTGTAGACGAGCGTGTAGCGGGCGATCATCTCCTTCGCGTTGCGCGTCGCCGCGTCCATCGCGGTCATCTGCGCGCCGAAGAAGCTCGCCTGGCTCTCGAGGAGCGCGCGGTAGATCGCGATCTCGACGTACATCGGCACGAGCCGCTCGAGCAGCGCGCGCTGGTTCGGCTCGTAGATGAAGTCGCTCGGCCCGAGCTTGTCTGCGGCGGGCGCGCCGTTCGCGGGCGGCGGCAGCGGCAGGAGCGGCTCGAGCGTCACCTTCTGCGTGATGGCGCTCTTGAACTCGTTGTAGACGACGTAGATCGCGTCCCACTCGCCCTTCTCGTAGCGGGGGACGATCCACTTGGTGACGAGCCGCGCCTTCTCGAGGTCGAGCCCGTCGTAGATGTGCGCGAAGTCGTGCGCGATGTCGGCCTTGCGCCGCGTGAGGTACTCGCGGCCCTTGCGTCCTAGCGTCGCGAAGCTCACGCCGATGCCGGCCGCCTCCTTCTCGCGCCACGCGCGCTCGGCGGTCTTGTTGACGTTCGTGTTGAACGCCCCGCAGAGCCCCCGGTCTCCCGTGAGCACGAGGAGCAGCGCCTTCTTCTCCGGGCGCCTCGCGAGCAGCGCGTGCAGCGTCTCGTCGTTCGCCTCGGCCGACTCGGTCATCGTCGCCGCGACCGACTGCAGCACCTCCCCTGTCTTCACCGCGTAGGGGCGCATCGCGACGATCCGCTGCTGCGCGCGCGTGAGCTTCGCGCCCGCCACCATCTTGAGGGCGCGCGTGATCTTCTGCGTCGCCTTGGTGCTCGCGATGCGCTTGCGGATCGCCTTGAGGGAGGGCATGGGTCGCTCAGAGCCTCAGTTCTTCTCGCCCTTGCCGAAGGCCGTCCCGAACTCCTCGAGCGCCTTCTTGAGCTTCTTCTCGGTCTCTTCGTCGAGCTGCTTCTTGGTGCGCAGCGTCTCGTAGATCTCGGGGTACTTCTTCTCGATGAAGTCGTAGAGCCCCTTCTCGAAGGCCGCGATCTGGTTGACCGCGATCGCATCGACGTATCCGCGCGTGCCCGCGTAGATGATGATGATCTGCTTCTCGACCGGCAGCGGCACGTACTGGCCCTGCTTGAGGAGCTCGACGAGGCGGGCGCCGCGTTCGAGCTGGTCGCGCGTGACCTTGTCGAGATCGCTCGCGAACTGCGCGAAGGCCGCCATCTCGCGGTACTGCGCGAGGTCGAGCTTCAGCTTGCCGGCGACCGCCTTCATCGCCTTGATCTGCGCGCTGCCGCCGACGCGGCTGACCGAGATGCCGACGTTGATGGCCGGACGAACGCCCGAGTAGAAGAGGTCCGTCTCGAGGAAGATCTGCCCGTCGGTGATCGAGATGACGTTCGTCGGGATGTACGCCGACACGTCGCCCGCCTGCGTCTCGATGACCGGCAGCGCCGTGAGCGACCCGCCCGAGCGCGGGTTCCTGAGGAGCGTGTACCCCTCACCCTTGCTCTTCAGCTCTTCCTCCGCGTGGTGCTTCCCGAGCTCGCCCTTGTAGACCTTCGCGTCGCCGCGCTTGTCCCACTCGGTGACGTCCTTCTTCACGACCGCCCACTCCTCGGCCATCTTGGCCGCGCGCTCGAGCAGGCGCGAGTGGATGTAGAAGACGTCGCCCGGGTATGCCTCGCGGCCCGGCGGACGGCGGAGGAGCAGCGAGAGCTGGCGATACGCGACCGCCTGCTTCGACAGGTCGTCGTAGATGCAGAGCGCGTGGCGCCCGCTGTCGCGGAAGAACTCGGCCATCGTGACGCCGGTGTACGGCGCGATGAACTGCAGCGGCGCCATCTCGCTCGCGCCGGCGACGACGACGGTCGTGTACTCCATCGCGCCGTGCTGCGTGAGCTTGTCGACGACGCTCGCCACCGTCGACTGCTTCTGCCCGATGGCGACGTAGAAGCAGAAGACGCCCTGGCCCTTCTGGTTGATGATCGTGTCGATCGCGACGGCGGTCTTCCCGGTCTGGCGGTCGCCGATGATGAGCTCGCGCTGCCCGCGGCCGATCGGCACCATGCTGTCGATCGCCTTGATGCCCGTCTGCAGCGGCTCCTTGACCGGCTGGCGCGCGAGGATGCCCGGCGCCTTGAGCTCCACGCGGCGGCGGTGCGGCGTGTCGATCGGCCCCTTGCCGTCGACCGGCTGCCCGAGCGCGTTGACCACGCGGCCGACGAGCGCCTCGCCCACCGGCACGTCGAGGATGCGGCCCGTGCGCTTGACGACGGCGCCCTCCTTGACGTTCGACACGTCGCCGAAGCACGCCGAGCCGACGTTGTCCGCCTCGAGGTTGAGCACCAGGCCCATGAGGTTGCCCGGGAACTCGAGCAGCTCGCCGGCCATGGCGCTCTCCAGGCCGTAGACGCGCGCGATGCCGTCGCCCACGCTGAGCACCGTGCCCGTCTCGGTCGTGAGCGCGGCCTTCTCGTAGTTCTGGATCTGCTTCTTGATGATGCTGCTGATCTCTTCGGCGCGAAGCTGCATGGTGTCTCTCTCTCGTCCGTTCTCTCAAGCCTGGGGGAGCAGCGCGTCGCGCAGCGCCTGCAGGCGCGTGCGGAGGCTGCCGTCGAAGATGCGGTCGCCGATGCGGGTGACGACGCCGGCGACGAGCGCCGGGTCGGTGCGCTTGTCGACGACGACCTTCTTGCCGGTCATCCTCTCGAGCTGCGTGCGCAGCCGCTCGTAGTACGCGTCGCCGAGCGCGACGGCCGTGGTGACCTCGGCGCGCACGATGCCCTTGCGTGCATCGGTGAGCTCGCGCAGGTAGCGCGCGACGTACGGGAGCGTCTTGGTGCGGCGGCGGTCGATGAGGAGGAGCAGCGCGTTCTTCACCATGGGCGACGTGCCGAGCTGGTCGCAGAGGTCGCTCATCACGGCCTTCTTGGCGGGGTGGGCGACCAGCGGGTTCTCGAGGGCGTTGCGCAGGTCGTGGCTCGTCTCGAAGGCCTGCGCGATCGCGTCGACGTCGTCGGCCATCTTGTCGACGGCGTTCTGCTCCGCCCCGAGCTCGAGCAGGGCCATGGCGTAGCGGCGTGCGACGATCTGGACGCTCACGTGGCGTTCTCCTGCGTGCCGGGCTTGGGCGCGATCGACGGGCGCGCGGGCTTGCCGCCGAGGTCCGACAGGTAGTCCTCCGCGAGGCGCTCCTGGTCGGCCATCGTCACGCGCTTCTTCAGCAGCTCCTCGGCGGCGGCGATCGCGGTCTCCACCGTCTCGCGCTGCAGGTCGACGCGGATCTGCTTGAGCTCCTGCTCGACGAGGAACTGCGCGTCCCTGCGCATCCGCTCGCCCTTGGCCTCCGCCTCGCCGACGATGCGGTCACGCTCGGCCTCGCCGGCGCGGACCAGGGCGTCACGGGCGATGCGCACCTCGTCCTCGAGCTTCTCGAGCTTGCCCTGGTAGAGCTTCGCGCGCTCCTCGGCCTCGTGGCGCATCTTCTGCGCTTCCTCGATCTCCTTCGCGATGCGGTCGCGACGCGACTGCAGGCCCGCCGCGATGGGCTTCCTGCCCAGCAGGTAGTACCCGGCGACGAGGATGCCGAAGTTCACGAGCATCGCGATGTAAGGAGGTGTCTCGGTGCCGAACTGCGTCCAGTTGATGGGCGCCGGGCCCTCTTCCTCGTGATGCTGGGTCTCCACCGGGTGGCCGCCGGGGGGCGGCGCCTCGATGACCGGACGGCGCCCCTGCGCGAAGGACCACGCGCTCCACGCCGTCACGAGGAGCATCAGCGCGAAAAGGATGCGCTTCTTCACGGCTGCACCTCGCGCCCGAGCACCCGGGTCGCCAGGTCGCGCGCCATGTTGCCGGCGTCGGCGCGCAGGGCGGCCCGGGCCTTCTCGGCCTCGGCCTGCACGCTGCGCTTGCCGTCGTCGACCGTCTTGGCGGCGGCGGCGCGGACGGCGGCGAGGATCTCCTGCTCGCGCTTCATGCCCTCGGCGCGGATGCGGTCGCGCTCGGCGGAGCCGGAGGCGCGCGCCTTGTTCATCTCCCCCTCGTACTTCGCGAGGGCTCCCGCGGACTTCTCGTCGATGTGCCGGGCCTGCGCCTTGGCGCCGTCGATGCGCTTCTCGCGCTCCTCGAACAGCTTGAGCATCGGGTCGAGCAGGATCGGCTTGAGGAGCAGCGTGAAAAGGATGAAGAGGACGAGCTGAACCAGGAAGGTCAGATCGATGTCGACGTTGATCGCTTGGGGCGCGGCGGCCAGGAGCATCGGCGGGGGGTCAATAGGGCGGAAGAGGGGGCCCCGCCAGTACCACTTGCGCCCGGCAGTGTCTACGTCGGGCGCGCTCCTCCTCTACATCGAGCCGCAGAGGGAAACGCAGGCGCCGGCGTCGCCCGTGGGGCCACAGAATCCGCCGCAGGGACCGTTGCCCGGCGGGGTGCAGGCGCTGCCCGCCGGCAGTCTCGCCTGGCACGTGGGCGCGCCGCCGTCGGCCGGGTAGCTGCAGGAGGTGCCGTCGGCGCAGTCCCGGTCGGAGAGGCACGGCCCTCCGGCGGGTTCGTACCCGCCGGCGCTGCAGAAGTGGTCGACGCATTCCAGGCCGGTCGCGCAGGTCCCTGCAGCGCCGTTGCAGCTGGCGTCCGGCCCGCCCTGGGCGGTGCACGTGCAGAAGCAGGTTCCCCCGGGCGCGCACGTCGGGTGCGGCCCGAACGGGTAGAGGTAGGTGATGCCGCCGCCCCCGCCCTGGCAGGACACGCCGCACGCCGCGCCGAGGGCGGGCGGTTGCTGGCAGGTGCCGTCGCCGTTCGTCGAGTAGCGCGGATGGCCCTCTTCGACCGGCTCATCTCGCTCAGTTTCCCATGGACGTGGGTGCCCGCTCCGCGATTCACCTCAGGCTG
>DASVWO010000069.1:0-10674 GCA_036393165.1 Polyangiaceae bacterium
CAGCTGCTTCGCTCGCGACCAGGGCGCAAGGCTGGACGTCGATCGGCGTCGTCGAAGCGTCGGCCGTGAATACGCCGACGAAATCGGACGTCTATCATTGCCTCGAGATGATGGCGTTGAACCGGTGATCCGCGCCAGCGCGGATAGGCGTGCGCGGAGAGCGTTATCATGTCGGCGGTGCGTTGGTTCGTTGCGCTGGCCGCGTTCGCGCTCGTGATGTCGGCGGCGGGCGCGTCTCGCGCGACGCCCACGTCGCGGCTCGTTTACTCGCGGTCGGTCGACGCGGGGTCGTGTCCCGACGAGCAGGCGTTGCGGCACGAGGTGGCGGCGCGGGTGGGGTACGACCCGTTCTTTCCCTGGGCGACGCGCACGATCGTCGCGGGGATCACGCGGCGGGAGGGGGCGTTCGTCGCGACCGTGGATCTGGTCGACGACCAGGGGCTGTCGCACGGGGCTCGCGAGCTGCGGACCGATCGAGGGTGCGACGATCTGCTCGGGGCCATGGCGCTCGCCATCGCCATTGCCATCGATCCGCAGAGTCTCTCGCGGGTGGGGCCTCCTCCTCCTCCTCCTCCTTCTCCTCCCCCGGCATCGGAGCCCAGCGTCACCACCAGCAGCCCGGTCGCCGCACCGGAGCAGCCCGCGCCGCAAGCGAGCCGCGCGTCGCCATGGGGCGTCGACGCGAGCGTGGGTCTCGTCGGGTCCGGTGGTCTCGCGCCGAGCTTCGCCGCCGGGCTGGCGCTCGGGGCGGGGGTCCGCTGGCGCATGCTGTCGTTCTCTCTGGAGGGGCTCATCGACGCTCCCTCGATCAGCCAGGCGCAGGGCGGCGGCACGGTGACGACCTGGCTCGTCCTCGCCGACGTCGCGCCGTGCGTCCACTTCGGCTCCTTCCTCGCCTGTGCGCTCGGGCAAGTCGGGTCCATGCAAGCGTCGGGGAATGGCGTCTCCGATGCGCGCTCGACGTCGGTCCCGTGGTGGGCGGCCGGCGGTCGGCTGGGCGCGATGGTCCGCCTGAGTGACGCCACGTCGCTGCGCTTCCGCACGGACGTCGTCGCCAACCTCGACAGGGCGACGCTGGTGTTGAACGGCACGAATGCTTGGCAGTACCCGGCCGTGGGCGCTTCGCTGGGATTCGACCTGGTCCTGCATTTTCGATGACGAACCCGCGGGCCTCCGACCAATCCATGGAGGTGGCGTCTCGTCCCATGGTCGACGCTCCGCGCGCGGAGCCCCTCGACCTGCGCGAGCTCTTCACCATGCACGCCCCCTACGTGTGGAACTCGCTGCGAAGACTCGGCGTCCTCGCCTCCGACCTCGAGGACCTCACGCACGACGTGTTCGTCCAGGTCCAGCGTCACCTCGGGGAGTACGACGCCTCGCGTCCCCTCCGCCCCTGGCTCTTCGGGTTCGCGTTCCGCATCGCGTCGCAATACTGGAGAAGAGCGCACCGGAGGCGGGAGCGGTCGGCCGACGCCGCGGTGGCGAGGGCCGTCGATCCGTCCGCGCTGCCGGACCAGAGACTCGCCGCCGAGCAGGACCGCCAGCTGGTGCTGTCGGCGCTGGAGGCGATCGATCTCGATAGGCGCGCCGTCTTCGTCCTCTACGAGATCGACGGCGTCCCGATGGCGGAGATCGCGCGCTTGCTCGGGATCCCGGTCAACACGGCGTACTCGCGGCTGCGCGTGGCGAGGACGGAGTTCGCTGCGGCCGTCAGGCGACTCCGGAGGAGCGAACGATGAAGGACCCGCACGTCGAGCCCCTGGACCCGGAGCTTGCTGCGCTGCTCGATTCGGAGCGTCACGCCGGCGCGGATCCGTCGGCGCTCGACCGCGTGTGGAAGCGCGTTGTCCTCCCGTTGCCGGCGAGCGGCGCGGCAGCGTCAGGATCAGGATTGCATCGAAGCTGGCTCGCCTCGCACGCCGTCGGCGTTGCGGCGGCGAGCTTCGTGGTGGGAGGGATCACGGGAGCGGGGATCTATGCGGCCGTGCAGAAGCCGGCGCCAGAGCACATCGTCTACGTCGAACGGCCTGCCCCGGTGGCCGCATCCGTGCCGGCGATGTCCACCGAGAATCCAACCGCCCCGCCACCCGCCGATTCGGGATCGTCCGCCGCGCGTGCCAGCAGTAGCGCGCGCCCGTCGCAGTCGGCCCCCGCCTCGACCTTGTCGGCCGAGCGCGCGCTGCTCGACCAGGCGCGCGCGGCGCTGACCTCGGGCGACGGTGCCAAGGCGCTCTCGATCGCCGAAGAGCATCGTCGGCGCTTCCCGAGCGCCCAGCTGGACGAAGAGCGCGAAGCCATCGCCATCCAGGCCCTCGTGGCCATCGGGCGCTACGACGAGGCCCGCGCGCGGGCGGCGCGGTTCCGGGAGAGCGCCCCGAACAGCCTGTTCCTTCCGGCCATCGAGGCGAGCGTCGCGTCGATTCCATGACGAAACCGACCGCCGGCGGCCAAACCAGGATCATGTGGCGGCGCACCGTGCTCGGGCTCGTGCTCACGGCCGGCGCAGCCCTCGCGTCGTGCACGGCGCCGGTGGTGGATCTCGGCGGCGGCCGCGGTGGTGGCCCGGGCGCCGACGCAGGAGGTGGCGCGAGCTGCGACGCAGGCATCCAGCAGCCGACGTGCGCCGGTGAGAGCGACGCCGGAGGGGTTCCCAGCGATGGCTCGGGGTACAGCTCCCTCATCGCCCCAGCGTGTCTCATCGGCGACGGCACGCAGCAGACACCGAGCAGCGCGGCGCAGATCGCTCAGGAGCTGGTCGGCTCGTGGACCGACTGCCAGGGCGGGTGCAAATCCAACGAGACCTTCGGGTTGTCCAACTGGCTGGCGATGGGCGACGGCTCCGCGACGGGCATGGGCACCCCCACCCCCATCGGCATCGAGTTCACGTCGGACGGCCACTACTCCGTGCTCGACCGCGATCCGAACACCTGGCTGCTCGATCGGAGCGCGGCGACCGGCACCTTCGCCGTCGTGGATGCGTCGGCGACCCTCGGCGCGGGCGCCTACCAGGTCAGCTTCCACCCGACCGCCGGCAACCTCTTCGAACCGCAGATCCTCGTGTTCGACTCGCCCAGGAAGATCCGCTTCATCATGCTAGGGACGGCGAACACCGAGGACCTGTCCCCCGCGCTGCCCCTGACGTTCCGCAAGGGCGTGTGCTCCTCGGTCGCGCTGGGGCCAGTCCACGTCTACACGGGGCTGGACGACCTGGAAGCCCAGCTCGAGGGCCGCTGGATCTGGTGCTCCGGGACGTTCGGCTTGTTCTGCGGCCCGGTCGTCGGCATGGAGTTCACCGCCGGCGGCGAGTGGTTTGCGCTCACGGAGGACGCGTCCGGCAACGTCGCGCGGAGCAGCGACCCCATGCAGCACGGAACCTACGGAGAGGCCGACGCCGGCTTCAATCCGACGTCATGCACGCCCTCGCTCGCCCTGAGCGGCCCTGACTTTACCGCCATGGCTGGCGGCATCGTCGGCCAATGTCGTCGCGCGCTGACCTTCGAGACCGACGTGCTTCTTCCTCTTCCATGATCATGTGGCGCCAAACGTTCCTTGGGTTCTGGGTGGCGTCCGGCGTGGCTCTCGCGTCGTGCCGGGGCCCGGTCGTGAGTCTTGGCGGAGGTGGCGGCGCATGCCCGTGGGGTGACACTCAGCCCAGCTGCGACGGCCAGAGCGACGCTGGCGGCACTCCGAGCGATGGCTCCGGGTACAACGCGAAAACTGCCCCCGCGTGCCTCGTAGGCGACGGCACGATGCAGATGCCGAGCGGCGCGGCGCAGATCGTCCAGGAGCTCGTCGGCTTATGGAGCGACTGCGGCGTCGGCTCCAACGGGGAGGGCGGTTCGAACATCTCGCTCTCGGGCTGGCTGGGCATGGGCGACAACTTCGCCACCGGCATCGAGTTCACCGCGGACGGGCACTACTACGTGCTCGACACGGATCAGGACACCACCATGCTGGTGCGAAGCACAGCGACCGGCACGTTCGACGTCCAGGACGCGTCGGCGACGCTCGGCGCGGGAACCTACCAGGTCGTCTTCCATCCCATCGCCGACAACCTCTTCCAGCCCCAGGTCGTCGTGTTCGACTCGCCCCGGAAGATTCGCTTGGTCATGGTGGGGACGGCGAACACGGAGGACTTCGCCCCCGCTCTGCCGATGACGTTCCGCAAGGGCGTGTGCACGTCGGTACAGCTGGGACCTGCCCACGTCTTCAGCGGTCCGGACGACCTGAGCGCGCAGCTCGAGGGCCGCTGGATCTGGTGCTCCGGGCCGATGAACGGCTTCTACGGCCCGGTCGTCGGCATCGAGCTCCTCGCCGACGGGACCTGGTACGCGCTGGCCGAAGACGCTTCGGGCAACGTGGCACGGAGCACCGACCCGATGCTGCACGGAACGTACGCACAGACCGACGGGGGTGGCCCCACCGGATGCATTCCGGTTCTCGGGCTGAACGTCGAGGGAGACGGTACATACGGCTTCGAGCCGACCGTCGGCGAGTGCCGCCGCGCGCTGACCGTCACGCAGTTTGACGGGACGCACCCGAAGCCCACGGACGTGCTCCTGCCGTTGCCGTGAGCTCTACTTCGGCGTCACCTTCACGACCGACCCGGCGTTCTGAGCGCCGTCGGGGCCGACTGTCGTGAAGTAGACGCTCGTGTCGTCGACGGCGATGCCCCAGGGTTGCTGGAACCCCGTCGCCAGATAGGTGACGGCGCTGCCGTCCTTGGCCACCCTCGCGACGCCCCCGCTCGGGTCGTGCAGACCGGTGGTGACATAGAGGTTCTTGTCGTCGAGCGCGATCTGGTTGGCGCCCGTGATCCCCGTCGCCACCGTCGTGGCGGGCCCGCCGCACTTGCGCACTCTCCAGATGTTCCCGCTGCCGGTCTCCGCCCAGTACACGTAGGTCGCGTCCACGGCGACGCCGAAGACGATCGACCCCATCGCGAGGACGGTGGATGGGCCGCCGTCGATCGGCGTCCTCATGATGGGCGCGCTGCCGGCGAAGTTGCTCCAGTAGACGGACTCGGAGTCGGAGGCGAGGCCGTAGCAGTTGCTCGGCGCCGACGTTTGCGCGAGGGTCCGGGTGCCGCTTCCATCCAGAGGGACGGCGACGAGCGTCATGCCACCGGAGTTCCCGTACGTGCCGAACACCGCCGAGGCGCCGACGGTGATGCTGTCGTTGGTCACGCCGGTCCCCAGACTCCCGCCCGGGCCGCCGTCGAGGGGAACTTCGAAGACGTCGGGGAAGCCCACGAAGTAGACGTTCGCGGAGTCGGCCGCGATGCCTCCGTTTCCAACGCCGGAGAGCGTCGTCGGGGCGCCGCCATCGAGGGGCGCCATCATCACCGTGTTCCCGAGCCAGTACACGCCCGCCTGATTGATGGCGAGATAGTAGGGAGTCGGCTGGCCGCTCGCGATCGTGACCACCGACTCACCGGTTGCGGTCGTGGGCGTGACGGGTCCCGCGTCGAAGTCGGCGGGGCCCGGGGGACACTCGGAGGAGCCGCCACCCGAGCTCGAACCAGAGCCTGATCCCGAGCTCGAACCGTTCGCTGGAGGCGGCTGACCGGCGTCGGTCGTCGCGGTCTCGCCGGCGTCGGACGTCGGTGCGGTCGCCCTCCCGCCTTCGGTGACTTCGCCCTGCCTGCACCCGAGGGCGAAGGCCACGCAGCCGATCATGAGGAGGAGATTCGCGGCACGCAGCATACAGAGGCCCCCTGATACGAGAGCACCTCGCGTGCCAGCGCGATCGCGCCGTTTCTGGCCGTCTTTCTCACGCGCGCGCGTGCCACCCTGCGCCGGGTCTGATCCCCTGTACGATCGGCGTCTCATGGACGGCGGGGGCATCGTCTACTTCATGAAGGCGACGGAGGCCTCTCCGGGACGGGGCCCCCTGAGCAGGGAGGAGCTCGTCGAGGCCCTCATTCCGGACCTGATCCGGCAAACCGCGACCATCCGCGCCGAGAATGACGACGCGTGTGAGCGAGACGCGCGTCGAGTCAACTCTTGACCTATGTCGTGGCGGACGCCGTTGGAGGGAGGACGTTCGTGGTGTTCACGGGACTCCTGATCTGGGGCGTCGTCGACATCATTCGGGGACTCGGGGAAATGGAACGCTGAGGGCAGTGCGGCGCCTCGAGCTCGTCGCGGTCGACCTTGCGATCGAGCGCCGCGCCACGGGGGCCATCCGCGCCAGCGCGGATCCGCATCGATTCTGCTTGACGCGATCCCGTGCACCGCGACGCGCGGTCGCGCGAAGGTCCTCGCGAGAGGGCACTATGGCGCCGACGTTGCCGTGCCTTCGCTTCACTGCGGGCGCCCGACGCGCAAAGGCATTTCTCTCGCGACGACGCGTCCACGCGGCTCCCAGGAGCGCCGAAATTCAGGGTGTAGAAGCGTCGCATGACGCTCGCCGATCTCTCCGACGCGCAGCTCCTCGAGAATCTGAAGTCGCTATGTGGCCAGAGTCGCGCAGTGCTCGCGCGCCTGCTGGCGCACCTCGCGGAGGTGCAAGAGCGCCGCCTCCATCTCGAAACGGCCTGGCCATCGATGCTGCAGTTCTGCGTGCACATGCTGGGCATGTCCGAAGACGAGGCGTGCCGGCGCATCCACGTCGCCCGCCTTGCACGCCGCTTCCCGGACCTGCTCGTGCGCATCGAGCGGGGGGAGCTCACGCTCTCCACGATCGCGCTCCTGCACGACGCGCTGACACCGGCGAACTACGGGGAGCTCGTCGAAGCCGCCGCGGGCAAGACGAAGGCGGAGGTGCGCTCACTCCTCGCCAAGCGGTCGCCGAAACCCGACGTGCCCGCAGCGATCACGGCCATCCCGACGCAACCGCCCATCCCCATGACGGGCGTCGAGGCCGCGCCGGCTCCCAGGCTCGCGGGCGCACTCCAGATCGCGCCGCTCTCGGAGACACGCCACAAGGTCCAGTTCACGGCGAGCGAAGAGCTGCGCAAGAAGCTCGAGCGCGCGCAGGATCTCATGCGCCACGCGAACGCCGAGGGTGACCTGGCCGTCGTGGTCGAACGCGCCGTGGATCTCCTCCTCGAGCGACTCGAGAAGCAGCGCCTCGGCAAGACCTCGCGCCCGAGACCACCGCGGGAGGAGAGCGACCGCACCGGGCGCGTGTCGCAGGCGACGCGGCGCGCGGTGTTCGAGCGCGACGGCGAGCGCTGCACCTTCACGGATGCCGAGGGCAATCGCTGCCCCGCGACGGCATGGCTCGAGCTCGATCACGTCGACCCGCGAGCACGCGACGGCACGAGAACCTCGCCGCAAGCGGTCTGGTGAGCCTGGGCTTCCGCCGTGCCGAAGTGCAGCGCGCGCTCGATGCGGTGAGCGCGCGCCATGCAGCGGAGGACCTGCCCACGATTCCGCGTCCAGACCATCCTTCGCGAAGCGTTGGCGGTCCTGACGTAGCGCCCCGGAGGACGACGTTTTTTCTTGTCCGGTCGCTGCAGCATTCTGCGTCTTCCTGGATATGACCCGTCTTCTGCCCGGCCTTTCCATGTCCTCTCTCGTCCTGGGGCTCGCGGCGGCCGCTGGCACCGCATCCGCCTGCAGCAGCAGCAGCAGCGGTGGCGGCGCGACCGCCACCGCATGCACTCCGGGGCAATCCACCGCGTGTACGGGCGTCGGCGGTTGCGCCGGCGGGCAGATGTGCAAGAGCGACGGTTCGGGATACGACGACTGCCAGTGCGGCTCGGGCAGTAGCAGCGGCAGCGGCGGATCCTCGGGCAGCGGCGGGAGCTCGGGTGGGTCCAGCGGCGGCTCGTCGTCGGGCGGGTCGAGCGGCGGATCCTCGGGCAGTTCGAGCGGCGGGAGCTCGGGCGGCTCGAGCGGTGGATCGAGCGGCGGCAACGACGGCGGCACGGAGTCGGGGACGCAAGCGTGCACGGCGTACACGAAGTCCTCGATCGCAGCGATGCGCACGGGGAAGACCGCCGGATGCTTCGAGCTCGACGCCGTCGTGAACATCGGGGTCACCGCCGGCCCCGTGTACCGGCTCTTCGTGAACGACGCTGCCGGCGGGGCTTACGCAGGCATGCGCGCCACATGCTCGGCCAGCGACATCGCCCATCCCTGCAGCGTGGGTGCCGCCGTCGGCGCGCTTCCCCAGGCGGAGTCGGTCACGCTCAAGGGCGCGTACACGTACT
This sequence comes from Polyangiaceae bacterium, assembly GCA_036393165.1. GTDB lineage: Bacteria > Myxococcota_A > Polyangia > Polyangiales > Polyangiaceae > Palsa-1150. The sequence continues at coordinate 8,162 of DASVWO010000069.1, forward strand.
CCTCCTCGACCAAGGCGGAGGACTTCTACATCGACGCGGTGACCGACGACGGGGCCGGCGCTGCTCCGGCTCCTCTCGCGGCGTCGCTGATGACCGTCTACCGCAGCTCGACCCAGATCCAGAACGCGTACCAGCGCATCACGATGGCGCCCATGGCCCTGTCTCAGCTCGTGATGTACGACTGGTCGCCGTCCGAGTTCGCGGTCAGCGGTGCCACGCAGTGCCCCTATCAGGTGGGCTTCGGCGTGTCCGACCGGAGCGACGGCCTGGTCCCCGGCATGGCGTGCACCGGCACGAGCCAGCCTCCGGGCCAGTCGTCGCCATCGCCTCTCGAAATCCTGATCGGGACCGACTTCGCGCCGGCCTTCAGCGTGAGCAGCGATTGCGCCTGCACGGCCAGCCCGCCGACGGTGACGTCCACCGCCGGCTCGCTGGCCGGCATCCTCGTGTGGAACGTGTCCGCCAGCGGAGCCGGGTACATGTACGTGGCTCCCCAAGCGAACAGCGACATGCCGGGGTTCTAGCCCGCCCTGGTCCGCAGCCGGCCCTCGTAGTCGCGCTTGCCGATGGGCACGCCGCGCGAGCGCAGGATGTCGTAGGCAGTGACTGCGTGGAAATGGAAGTTGGGCAGCGAGAACGAGAGGATGAAGGTCTCCGCCGTGAAGGCGAGCCGCCGCGGGCCGATTTGCAGATCGAGCTCCTTGCCCGCGCAGCGGTCGATCTCGTCGCGATCGAACGCCGCCAGCGTCGCCTGGCCCTCGGCGATCATCGCGCGCAGCCCGGCGAAGGGAAGCGGCCCGACCAGGGCGGGCGGGGTGAACGCACCGGTCTTCAGGGCCTCGACGCCCCACACGGCGTGGTGGCAGGTGGCTTCGATCTGGAAGTGGAACGGCGCCATGTCGGCGAACAGACGCGCCTCCACGAAGTCGTCGGGGTCGGCGCCGGTCTGCGCGCAATGCGCGGCCGCGCGGTCGAGGAAGCCCGCCACGGCGGTGACGGTCTGCAGGAAGGTCGGCACGCTGAGGTCGTAGAGTGAGATCGCCATCGGCTGCTCCCTGCGAGAAGCGGTTGCCGTAGTCCTCGGTCATCGCGACGGCGACGACGTCACCCGCTTCATTTCCAGTCGTCGAGGTCTGCGCATCCTCATGCTCCGCGCGCGCGACGCTTCGACGACGGCGATCGACGCCCAGCCCTGCGTCCGTGTCCCTTGCGCAGCAGCTGCTCGAGCATCTCCTCCGACTGGCCGACGCGCTCCTCGACGATTCGCTCGAGGACCGATTGCCGCATGACCGGAGTATGCCCCATGCCCGAGGCCAGTGCAGCACGCGAGCACGTCGACTTGTTCGATCTTCGGCGGCTCCGCGAGGAGCTCACCTGCCTTGGCCATCAGCGCCGCAGCGATGGGCCCCGCGAGGTGCGCCTTGCGACCTGCGTCGGCCGCGAAGGCGTCGAAGATGCCGAACTCCGACTTCGAGATCCGGATCGCGTACCAGACCACGGTCTCCTTCTCCGCCCTGCGCGAGAGGGAGCGCTCCGGCGAGGAATGCGGCGACCTCTTCCTCCTTGCCGGCGTTGGCGACGAGACGAGCGAGCAGTCCAACTTTGATCATCGTGTGAGGGCGTGCGGGTTCGGCGTGGCCGTCAATCGTCGCGGAATGGCGAGGGGACCCGTCGGCGCCTCGTTTCGAGGACATGCGCTCCGAGCTCGCCGAGCGCTCGCTCACATGACATGACCGGGTCCCCCGGTATTCGGGTTTCGTGATTGTCATCAAGAGTCAGCTTGTTTGCGCTTGCTCACGCGCGTTCCAGACGCTCATCGTCGGGGCATGGGCAACCCCCGTTGGCGAGGGCTGTGGATCGTCGTGATGGCAACCGCCGGATGCGGTGGTGACTTGCTTGGTGCGCCGTCTGACGCAGGCAGTGATGAGCCGCTTCTGCCGGCTGCGGATGCCTCTTCGCCTTCGCCTACTCGCGACGCCGGCTCGGGCGAGACAAGCCCGCCCCCTGTTCAGGATGGAGCAGGAGTCGATGCCGTCGGCCCCACGTGCGGCAGCGAATCGTGGGCGACGGTGTTCGGTTCGTTCCTCGATGCCGGCGCCCCGTTGGACCTCGCTTGGGAGTTCCACAGGATGCGCGATTTCCTCGACTTCGCCCGAAACCAGGCTGTCATCTACAACGCGGTCGACTGGCAAGGGAACCTGCTCTGCCCGACATACATGGTCGAGACCTGCACCTACGACCCGACGCAGGCACGGACCTCACCTCAGGACGTGCAGCACTCCAACGCGCTGCACGAGTACATCGGTCCTGACCACCGACCGTACGTCTGGGCCTATTACCCGCCGCTCAACGAGTGGTTCCTGGTGGAGCAAAACAGAAACCCCGAGGGCTACCAGCTGCTCGTCGATTTCAACGCGGGCTGTTCGCCGAACTGCGCCTGCGACGCGGGGTGACGCGCGCTGACGCTGGGGGCGGCTCAGGAAGGCGCTACGATTGGAAGATGCCCACCAGCC
>DASVWO010000070.1:0-4193 GCA_036393165.1 Polyangiaceae bacterium
GCTCGCGGAGACGGTGGGGACGGGTGCCGACGTGGACGGCACGACACTCGGCGCGGCCAGTTCGCCGTGCACCGCGCGGTGCCATGCCGACGCGATCCGATGCCGCGCCTCGGGAACCGCGGCGAGCGAGACTCCCGCCACGACGACCGCCAGCGCGAGGACGTACGGGAGCACGCGCTTGCGGGGCTTGGGCGCCACCTGCTTGAGCGCGTCCACGAACTCAGGCGAGAGTTTGATCTCGTGTGTCGGCATCGCGAGCATCGATCGCCCCGGGCCCTCGAGCTCTTCGACCTGCGGCGGCGGTGGATCGTGTGGGTGCGCCATCAGTGAGCTCGTCGTCATCGTCATGGGCCCTCCCAGGCAAGCCCCCTCAGGGGACGTGGATCGGGTAGTAGTTCCCGGTGCCGCTCGGGGGGCCGCCTCCAGGGACGTGGCACGTCGTCTGTCCGCACGAGCCCATGCTGGCGCTCGACAACACCGTGATCATGGGCCGCGTCGTGGTCGCGTTGCGTGCGCCGATGACGGCAGGGAACGTGACCCCGTTGGCGCTCCCGCTCCGCACGTAGAAGTTGCCGTTGCTCCCGGAGTACGTGCTCGCGGAGTGCCCCGCCGAGTCGACGATCCGGATCTCGACTCCAGGAGCGGGCGTGGTGCCCTTGTAGTCCGCGTAGACCGTCCCACCGATGAGGAAGCTCGGCGCGTCGCCGCCGCCTCCACCTGCCGTGGGGTGGCAGCCGCTCTGCATGCACGACTTCCCGGCGTTGTGCGAGTTGTCGCCGCTCCCTCCCGCCATGTAGCCGGGCGCACCGCCGAACGGGTCCTGGAAGCCCGAACTGCCGCCCTCGCCCGATACGGCGCCGGCCTCGGAGCGCGGGTTCACGTCGATGATCTGGTTCAGGTCCGTCCCCGATCCGCACGCCACGCACGCCGCGAGCGAGACGATCGATGCGAACCCAAGCGAGCGCATGGCCGTCCCCTAGTAGGCCCCGATGAGGACGGGGGAATAGTGTGTGGTGTGGCCCTGCGCGCTCGAGACGAGCGTCACGAGAATGGCGTTGCCGCTTGCTGGCGCGGAGTCCACCGCCACCGTCACTGCGTCCTGCTTCCCGTTGGCGCCGGCGCCGTGTGCGACCGAGAGCCTCACGTGCGAGGGGGTGGCGGGCTCGATCCCGTTGCCCTCGGCGGCCGTGAGGTACCAGAGGCCCGTGGGTGCATCGCTGTAGTAGGCGACGTCGAAGGTCTTGCTCGAGCCGACGGGCACACGGTAGCCGAGCGCCGTCGCAGGCGTCTGCGCGACGCCGACGAGCACGTCCAGCGTCTCCTGCCCGAGCGGTGTCGCGCTGAAGTACGGCTCGGACGATTGCGGAACGCACGGGCTATGGCCCGCCGCCCCGCTGACGTTCGACCACATTCGCTGAAGGGCGTACGGCAGATCGGCGGGGCCGGTGAAGATGGCATCGGCCAAACTCTCGCAGGTGTCTCCCACCTCGTCGTCCTGCTCGCCGTCCATCAGCGACCAGGCCAGGTGCGCCGAGTCGAAGCCGATGTAAGCCTTGCCGGTGTAGGGGTGAGGATTCGTGACGTCCTCGATGATCTCGTGCGAGGCGGCGCTCGTCGCGCCATCGAGGACCGAGAGCGAGCCGTGGCAGTTCTCGTCGATGAAGACGTAGGTGACGGCGTCGGCGCCTACGGTCACTTCGGAGTGGAGGCTCGCATGGAGGCTGCACGTGTCGACGCCGCCCGAGGTCAGGTGCGTCGCAGTGGGGACGTAGACGACGTAGCTCGTCTGCGGGTCCCACGCGGGCCATCCGCTCGTCGCGGGGTTCTGCACCTGCTGCGCGAACCATGTCTCGAGGTCCATGACCTCGATCGTCGCCGGAGGCGGCGTCGATACGCGAACGTGGTTCGCGCTGCCGCTGGTGGCGGCGCCGACGCCGTACTCGCCGGCCACTTGCTTCCAGTAGGCTGACGCGCCGAGCTTGTCGCCGAAGTCCTCGAGGGCGGCCTCGTTCGTATCGGCGGTCCAGGTGACCGTGACGATCTTGGGCGACGTGAGGACCATGCCCCCCTGATCGACGATCTTGCCGATGTCCGGGCGCATCGCCGGATACGGTCCGGTGGATGCTCCGCTCGTCGTGCCCTGCGACTGCGACCCGCACCCGGTCAGCAACAGCAGGGCAACGCCGGCAACCGCCGCCTGTCCGTCCGTCATGGCAAGTGCATGGGCGTGGTGGAGCAGCCGGTCCCGGTGCAGTGGCACGAGCTGCAGCCGCCGCCGCTCGACTGCAATGCCACCAGCATGTCCGCCATGTTCGTCGCGTCGCGGGCGCCAACGTATGCAGGGGCCGCGAAACCGGAGCCCTCGGAGTAGAAGGTGCCGGTGCTGCTCGTGTGGACGCTCGTCGCGTTGCCGTTGGCGTCGACCAGTCGAACCTCGGCGCCCACCACCGGGTTGCCGTTGCCGTCGTACAGCGTGCCGCCGAAGGAGAACTGTGGCGCATCGCCGCCGCCGTTGGCGTGGCACTGAAGGCAATCCTTCCCTGCGTTGTGCGTGCTGCGGCCCGCCTGCGAGACGAAAGGTGGTGCGTTGTTGAACACGTTCACGGGAGGCATCGCGCTCCCGCCATCGCCGGACGCGCCGCTGCTGCTGCCACCGCTGCTGCTGCCCGATGCGCAAGAGCCCATCGGGTACCCGGCGTTGATCCAGTTCTGCAACGTCGTCACGTCCGAAGCCGGTAGCGGGCCACTCGGCGGCATGGGCGACGAGGAGCTCTGCATGCGAGACAGCGAGAGCTGCGCCTCGTTCTTCGTGGGATCCTCCTGCGCGGTCGCCTTCAGATCCGCGTACGTCACGAGCCCGGCGAGCGCCCCCGGCGCAGGGGGATCCGAGTGGCATCCCGTGCAGTTCGCGGCGAGCATCGTCGCCACGTCGCAGGGGACGCCGCTGGCGGCGCCGGTGCCTCCGTCGGCAGTGGTGCCCCCGCTCGAACTGCCACCGGAGGAGCTACCGGCGCCCGCGCCCGAACCAGAAGAGGAGGAGGCGCCCGATGAGGATGCGCCCGAAGGCGCCGGTCCGGGCGAGGACGGACCCCACCCGGGTACGACAATCACCTTTTCGTCGGGAGATGAGGAGCAGGCTGGCGTCGTCGCGAAGACGGCAACGGCGGCGGCAGACACGACGAGAGTCGGCGTTCTCACAACCTGGCAAGTGACGTGACCAGTCCGCGAGCAGGCAGGCCCACCGCCGAATTCTTCGCGCTGAGACGTGCCGGGGACGGCCGCTAGAGCGCATCCGGCAACCGGGCGAGCCGGTAAGCGATGGAGATTGCCCCATATTTGAGGAGCCTATTTCCATCGGGCGACGAGGCCAATGGGTCATCGACCCTGAGCGTCGCACCACTCGGCCCACCCCATGAGTCATCGAAGCCGTGGGTCGCGTCACTCTTGTCACCGAATGGACCCTCGAAGCCGCTGGTCGCGTCACTCCTTCCATCAAGTGAGCCATCGAGACCGCTCGTCGCATCGGCGGGCTCGATGATCGCGTCATCGAAGGCGACGACTGCATCAATCGGGTCCCTGAAGGCGTCATCGACCGCGAAGACCGCGCCGTTCGGCCTGATGAGCGCGTCATCGATGACGACGATTGCGTCACTCTTGCCTCTGATTGCACCATCGATCGCGATCGATGCGTCACTCGGGACGAAGAAAGCGCCATCGAGAGCCACGAATGCACCACTCGTGGGGATCGGGTCGGCGACGACGACCTTCGTTGCGTCATTCAATCGAACGACTGCGTCAATCGCACGCATCGAAGCTTCGACACGGCGAACGAGTGACGCATTCGGCGTGATCGATGACGCGACGGGGCGAACGATTGACGCATTCGTCGGGGACGAAGCGTCACTCGCCGCTCACGACGGTGCGACGAAAGGGATATCCGCCCGCATCGGTCCCACGAAAGGCACGATCCGCAGGGCCGATGAGGCGCTCGGAGGGAAAAGCGCCTCGACCACGGAGCAAACGTCCTCGACGACGGCGATGGTCGCCGTCGGCTAGGCTTTCGCGCGACGCGCAGCGATTCGCGCGTCGGCGCTCGCCCATCCCGCGTCGAACGGACGTCCGGGCAGATCCAGGTCGACGACCAGGGGCGCGTGGTCGGACGGGACCGGCTTTCCCTTGCGCGCCTCGCGATC
>DASVWO010000071.1:0-15992 GCA_036393165.1 Polyangiaceae bacterium
AGCGGTTTCGACCCGGTGGATCGGCGCAGCCTACGCGCGTCTTTGCGACTCGCGAGGGGCTATGAAATAAGGAAGGGAGTGTCGAACATGTCGGTTACCGCGTTGCGTCCCGCCCTCAAGGACGCTGTCGAAAAGGACTCCATGGACAAGAACAAGGCTCTTGAGGCCGCCCTCGGCCAGATCGAACGTGCGTTTGGCAAGGGCTCGATCATGAAGCTCGGCAAGGAGCCGCTCGATCGCGAGGTCCACGTGATCCCGACCGGCTCGCTGGGCCTGGACATCGCGCTCGGCATCGGCGGGCTGCCGCGCGGCCGCATCGTCGAGATCTACGGGCCGGAGTCGAGCGGCAAGACGACGCTCACCCTCCACGCCATCGCCCAGGTGCAGAAGCTGGGCGGCGTCGCTGCGTTCGTCGACGCCGAGCACGCGCTCGACCCGGCCTACGCCCGCAAGCTCGGCGTGAAGACCGACGAGCTCCTCGTCAGCCAGCCGGACTACGGCGAGCAAGCTCTCGAGATTGCCGACATGCTCGTGCGCAGCGGCGCGGTCGATCTCATCGTGATCGACTCGGTGGCCGCCCTCGTGCCCAAGGCCGAGATCGAGGGCGACATGGGCGACAGCCACGTCGGCGTGCAGGCGAGGCTCATGAGCCAGGCGCTGCGCAAGCTCACGTCCACGGTCGCGCGCAGCAACTGCCTGCTCGTCTTCATCAACCAGATCCGCATGAAGATCGGCGTCATGTTCGGCAGCCCCGAGACGACGACCGGCGGCAACGCGCTCAAGTTCTACTCGAGCATCCGGCTCGACATCCGGCGCATCGGTGCCATCAAGGAAGCCGCGGCGACGAGCGGGAAAGACCCGGCGGTCGTCGGCAACCGCACGCGCGTGAAGGTCGTCAAGAACAAGCTGGCGCCCCCGTTCCGCGAGATCGAGTTCGACATCCTCTACGGACAGGGCATCTCGCGCTCGGGCGACATCGTCGATCTCGCTTCGGAGCTCGGGATCATCGAGAAGAGCGGGGCATGGTTCTCGTTCGCCGGAGAGCGCATCGGCCAGGGACGAGAGAACGCCAAGACGTACCTCGAGCAGCACCCCGAGATGCTCGACAAGATCGAGGCGATGGTCCTCGCCAAGCACGGCATCAAGCGTGGCGGTTCGCAGACGGCTTCGTCGCAGCCGAACGGTGCGCCCCCGGCAGCCGCGGACGACAAGAAGAAGCCCACGGTGTCCAAGCCCGCCAATTGAGGAGTAGAGTGGTCCCGGGTCAGGGGACATGAAGCTCTACGTCATGCGCCACGGGTCGGCCGAAGATCAGGCCGAGAGCGGCGCCGACGGCGATCGGGCGCTCACCCCTTCGGGACGCAAGCGCGTCTGGGATGTCGGACGCGCGCTGGTGGAGCTCGGAGAGGAGCCCATGCTGCTCGTCACGAGCCCGCTCGTGCGCGCCGTGCAGACCGCCGAGATCGTCGCGCTGAGCACGAAGCTCGGCGACCGCGGGGGGAGCGTCGAGGTCCGGCGCGACATGTCGCCGGGAGGGCACACGACGCACCTCGCGCACCGGCTCGCCGCCGAGGGACGCAAGCGGGTCATGGTGGTCGGACACGAGCCGGACCTGTCGGCGCTGGTGGCGGGGCTCGTCGGGGGGTTCGATCAGCCGTTCGACAAAGCGATGGTGGTCGGCGTCCACCTCGTGGCCGACTCGCCGCAGGGTCGGCTCCGATTCGTGCTCGATCCGAAGAGCCTGAAGCTCGCCGTCGATCACCGCTGATCCCGGTGCCAAACGGCCCCGGTCAAGACGTTTCTGCCACGCTGCACGGCTGAGTCTCGGAACCCTTCCCGAGGCGGTTTTGGGGGCCGCCGCCCTCGCATCCAAGTCTATGACATCGCCGAGGAAAGGTGCTTTCCTTGACACCCCTCCCCCCGTCCTCTAACCCGCTTGGAGGAGACCCACGGATGGGCGTTCGGAGCAGCGCGCAGCTCGTCAGCGGCCGCATCGCCGCCAGGGTGGCCCGCGGCCAGGTGGCGGCGGCCATCCGGATCCCGCAGCGACTGGTTCCCCAGCTCCGTCTGGTGGCCCCGTCGTCGGCGCCGCGCCTGTTCGTCCACGAGGGGGCCCGGCAGGCGCTGGAGCGCAAGCTCAGGGCCGCGTTCGGCGGACCGGTCGTCCTCTCGATCACCGACAATCGCCACTCGATCATCACCCACCGGGTGAAGAGGGGGACGCTCCACGCGCGCGTGCACCACATGTTCCTCGACGCACCGACCCAGGTGGTCGACGCGCTCGTGCGCTACGTGACGCGCGGCGACCGCGACGCGAGCTCGACCCTCGGCGACTACATCGACGACAACGGATCCCGCCTCGCGCCGCGCCGGCGCGACGCCGCACTGGTCACGCGCGGCAATCACCACGACCTGCGCGAGATCTTCGAGAAGCTGGGAGACCGCTACTTCGGCGGCGCCATCAACTGCTTCATCACCTGGGGCAAGCGGCCGACGACGCACGCCAGGAAGCGACGCACCATCCGGCTCGGCAGCTACAGCGCCGTCGACCGGCTCATCCGCGTGCACCCGTTGCTCGATCAGAAGTGGGTGCCCCGCTACTTCGTCGCGTACATCGTCTACCACGAGATGCTGCACCACGTGATTCCGGGCAGCCGCGGCCTCGGACGCGTGAACTTGCACCCGCCCGAGTTCAAGGAGCGCGAGAAGGAGTTCCGGCACTTCGAGCGCGCGCTGGCGTGGGAGAAGCGGCACGTGCCCCGCCTGCTTTGCTCTGGCCCTCGCCGGGTAGGCTCCTGAACGGCGTACGGTCGGCCCGCGAGGTATCCTCGCGGGCGCCATGATCCTCGGGACGATTCGAAGCGGCTCGATTGCTGTGGGCTCGATGGCCCTGCTCTGCGTCGTCGTCTCCTGCGCCGGAGCCCAGCCCGGCGCGACGTCGACGCCCGGCGGGTCGGGAGGATCCGTGCCTGGAGATGCCGGCGCCGCCGCCGCGGATGCAAGGGCCGAGCGGCCCTTCGCCAAGACGCCGGTCGAAGCGCAGGCGCTCATCCAGGAGCAGATCGACGCGCACATCAAGCCCTTGTGGAAGTGCGTCGAGCAGCTTCGCGCGGCCAAGGGCGATCCGCACAAGGCGGTCACCGTCGACATCGGCATCGACCAGGAGGGCAATCTCCTCGGTGTCACGACGGCCAACGCCAAGCAGGGCGACCTCGACCCGACCACGCGCGACTGCATGTTCGCGGCGCTGCATGGTCTGCCCTTCCCGCGCAGCCACGCGGGCGTCATCACAGTGCGGCAGTCGTTCACCGACGAGGTGATCCAGCAATGATGGGTCGCATGGCGCTCGCCGGGCTCTTCGCGGCGTGCGGCAACCCTGGGGGCGTCGAGTGCCAGTGCGCCGACCCGAGCGTCTTCATCGACGTACCGGCCGACCGGGCGCCTGCCGTGTCGCAAGTGGTGCTCTCGGGCGTTGCGTGCGCGGGGGTCGTCGCGAGCTGCGTCGCGGGCGGCCAAGCGACTTGCACCCGCTACGCCTTCCAGGCGAAGCAGCCCGGCACGTGCCAGGTGGACGTGCAGTTCTCCTCGGGACCGGCGGACTTCCAGGCGCAGGTGCAGTTCGATCACATCCCCTGTTGCTCCGGCCTGTACGCACCCGCGCTCGCCGGGTCGACGATCGAGGTGCCCGGCGAGCAGGACGCGGGGTCGGTCGGATGACGCGCGCGCCGCTCGCCCTGCTCCTCGCGGGGGCCGTCGCATCGGGCGCCTGCGGCGGGAGCAAGAGCGGTGCGCCGGCGGCGGCGCCCTCGGTCGCGGTGACGCCGCTCGAGTCGCATCCCGCGGTGAGCCACGACGCCGATGCCGCGCACGCCCCTGCCCGTTCGCACCTCGTCGGCACGATCGAGCGCAACGCGATGGGGCCCTTCATGGCGAGCGCGCTCTTCGGAGGGCTCGTCACGTGGATACGCCCGGCCCCCCGCGGGGGAGCGGAGGAGCTCGTCGTCGTGCCCATCGCGCACGACGGGGCGCCCTTCTCGGAGCCGCACGTCGTCGCGCCGGTGCCGCAGGAGGCGACGTCTCTCGTCGTCCGGCCGACGGGAGCCGCGCATGGCGGCTGGCTGGTCGCGTGGACCGCGCTGCTCGATCGCGGCGAATCGCTCTCGGTGATAGGGGTGGCGCCCGACGGCTCCACGCGAGGCAGCCCCTTCGACGTGCAGCGCACGGTCGACCACGTGAAGTGGGCGGACGTCGTGCCCTCGCCGACCGGAGGCATCGTCGTGTGGGCGGAGGAGACGCCCGCGGGCGACGCGAACATGCTCGCGGCCCCGGTGGACGAGGACGGCAAGCCTCGCGGGCTTCCCGTGCGCATCGCGCGCGGCGTGGTCGGCTGGGCCGCCGCGCGCGACGGCGATGGCGCTGCGCTCGTGCTCGTGGGGCCACCCGGTGATGCGTCGAACACGGGCAACGGTGCAGGCGCGAGCTCGGTGGCGCTCGTGCACCTCGATGAAGGCGGCCGTCCGCGAGGGGCGCCCGTGACGGTCGCCTCGCGGGCCAACGTCGACGGCGACGTGGACCTGCTTCCGGTCAACGGAGGGTGGCTGCTGGGCTGGACCGATCGAGGAGGCGAGGACGCGCAGGTGATGCTCGCGGGAATCGACCGAGCCGGCCACGTCAGCGGGCCGAAGCGCGCGCTCGAGACGGTCGGCGGCGCGGCGCTCGTGGGAATCGCGTCGGGGCGCGCCGGAACGGCGCTCGCGTGGCAAGAGCCGCGCGGGCGTGCTCGCGCGATGCGGCCGGTGCACCTGGCGGCGGTCTCTCTCGACGGTCCGTCGGCGCAGCCGGTGTCTTCGCTCGACGTCGCGAGCGCGACGCCGCCGGAGCTCGTGGCGACCGACGCGGGGTTCGGGCTCCTGGCGACGGCGCACGCATGCACGACGGAGGAGGGCCCCTCGTGCAAGGGACCGCTCGCGCCGATGTTCGTACGGTTCGACGCGCGTCTTCAGCCCGGGCAAGCCGAACCGCTCATGCTCGGCAAGGAGCGCGCGCCGGCCGCGATGGGGTGGAACCTGCGGTGCGTCGACGACACCTGCCTGACGCTCGCCGCCGACTCGTCGACGCCGACCGGTGTGGTCACGGTGACCCTCGCGCCCCGCGCCGCGCCCTTCGTCGCCCCGACCACGCCGCCGCAGCCCGCGAACGCGCCCCGTGTTGCGGGCGTCGTCACCGTCGCTTCGGGCCAGCCGTTCGCGGATGTAGCCACGGCCACGGTGGGCGACCGCACGTTCGTGGCGATGATCACGAGCTCCGTCGACGCCGTGCTGCCACGCCGCAAGCGAAGAGGGGGCGGCGGCACGGGTGGCGCCACCGTGACCATGCGCCCGCTGGACCGCGACGGATTGCCCGCCGGTCCCGCCGCATCGCTCACCTCGCGCGGCGTCTCCGCCGGCGGAGTCGCCATCGCCTCGGCGGCAAAGCCGGAAGACGGCGCCGCCGTGGCATGGGTCGGTCGCGACGGCGGCGACGCGCAGGTGCACGTCGCGAGGCTCGACAAGCGTGGCCGTCGCGTGAACGAAGTGCAGCTCACCACCGCCACGGGCGAGGCCAGCGACGTCGCCATCGCGTGGGCCGGCGACGGCTGGCTGGTCGCGTGGGTCGACGCGCGCGACGGCAACGGGGAGGTCTACGCGACGAAGGTGGACCACGACCTGCAACGCACGGCACGCGAGGAGCGCATCACGCGCGCGCCGGGTGACGCCGCCGACGTCGCGCTCGTCGTGCGCGGCGACACCGCGTGGCTCGCGTGGAGCGATCCCCGCGAGAGTCCCACCGAGGGCATCGGCGACATCTACGCGACGACCCTGCGCACGCGCGACGCGCGACGCGCCGGCGATGAGGTCCGGGTGCTCGCGACGGCGGCGCACTCGCGATCGCCGCGCCTGGCTCTCGCAGGCGACGGAGCGCTCGTCGCGTGGATCGAGGATCCGCCCACGGGCGTGGACGCGCCCGGCACGGCAGAGATCGCGCGCCTCGACGCCTCGGCGCACGTGGTGGGCGCGGGACAGCGGCTGCCCCTCGCCGGGTCGGGCAGCCCCGCGTCGCTGGTGCTCGAGAGCACGGGGGACGGCGTGCGCGCCTTCGCCGCGCGCTCGAGCGGACAGGACGTCACGATCGACGCCGTCGGGTTGCACGCGGACGGCACGGCCGCGTCGCCGCCCTGGACGCTGGTGGATCTGGACGCGCCTTCGTCGTTCGACGTGGCCATGTCGGTCAGCGACGACGCCGTGTTCTTCGACGACATCGGCGCCGCGCCCGCTGACCACCGCATCCGCCGCGCGACGGTCGCCTGGGGCCGCTGAGCTTTTTTCACGCAACTGGCGGACCGATGCCGCCGATAGGGGGGCAGAGGGCAGAAGAGCCCTCGCTCAACCGATAGGACCCCCATGGACAGCTCCATTCCCCCCACCGGGCCCGGCACGCGGCCGGACGTCGTCAGCGTCGAGACCACCCCACGCCCCACCGCGCGAACCGTCGGTGCGCCCTTCTCGGAGGTGCTCGCCGGCGGAGCCCGCGCCTTCGTGCGCGGCGCGACCGTGGCTGCTCGCACCATTCCCGGCTCGCCGCTCATGGCCGTTGCCGTGCGCAACGGCCCGGTCACCGGCACCCTGCCCGTGGGCATCGCCACGACGGCGCTTCCCGAGGGACCGGGTGCCATCGTCGGCCCGAGCGTGAGCAATCCCTCCGCCTTGACCGCCGGCATCGGCGGCGGGGTCGGGACCAGCGCCGGGGCGGCGCCCACCGACGGAGGCATCGAGTCGGTCATGGCGCAGGACCAGGAGATGAACCTCTACTACCTGCAAGTGCAGGAAGAGGTGAACGCCCAGAACCGCACCTTCAGCGCGCTCTCCAACGTGATGGAGGTCGAGCACAACACGGCGAAAACGGCGATCGGCAACATTCACTGAGTCCATCGATGCGCTAGGCTGGAGAGAGCGATGGGCATCGACGGCATCGGCAAGAAGGGGCCTCCGGGCGCTCCGCCCGCCGCGGGTACCCCCGGGGCGTCCCGCGCGCAGCAGGCCGGCAAACCCTTCGCGGTCGAGAAAGGCGAGAAGAGCGGTGCCGCGGCAGAGGTGCGGGCCACTGGCACGACGCCTCTCGAGCGGCTCCGCGCGGGAGAGATCGACGTGAAAGGGTACGTCGATGCGAAGGTGCAGGAGGCGACGGCTCACCTCGGACCCATGCCTCCGGAGAAGCTCGAGCAGATCCGCGCGGCGCTTCGCGACCGCATCGGGAGCGACCCGCTGCTCGTCGAGCTCGTGAAGAAGGCGACGGGTCACGCGCCCCCTCCGCCGAGCGACGACTGAAAAAGAGACGGCCGGATCACCGGGGCTGGTCGAAGGCCTGCTCGGCGGCGGTCGCCCCGTCGATCGCATTCACCACGCCCGTGAGGGTCGCGATGAAGTCGGCCGGCTTGGTCGGCACGCCGTCGATGACGATCGTGGGGTCGTTGGCAAAGTGCTTCTGGACCCCGGCGATCGCCAGGCGGAGGCGGTTGATGCCTCCTCGCGTCCTGAAGACGTGTCCTCACGCCGAAGACACGTCTCCTCGGGCCCAGCAGACGTGTCCTCGAGGCGAGGACGGCCCTTGTTAGACTGACGGCCATCGTGGTCGGACGGCGCGCGTTTCTCGTGGGGATGGCGGCGGCGGGGCTCGCCTGCAAGAGCGAGCGCGCCTCGGGCGGAGGGCCGCCTTCGCCGCAGGCGGTGCCTTCTTCACCCAACGTGCGCCTGCTCGAGTGGGACCTCGGGACGCAACCGTGGGGACCGTCGCGGGCGGTCGTCGTCGTGCCGACCTGGGGCGACGCGAGCGCGCGCTTCCCGGTCGTCGTCGCGCTGCACGGGCGAGGCGAGTCGATGAAGACGCCCGCGGAGGGCGCCATGGGCTGGCCGCGCGACTACGCGATGGTCCGGGCGATCGATCGGCTTCGCGCGCCGCCGCTCACGGCGATCGACCACGAAGGCTTCGTCACGACGGCGCACCTCGCCGAGGAGAACGCGTGGCTGGCGGCGCACCCGTTCGGCGGGCTCGTCGTCGCCTGCCCGTACCTTCCGGATGTGCGCCCTGCGACGACGGGCGACGTGGCCGACTATGGCCGCTTCCTCATCGACGTCCTGCTCCCGCGCGTCCGCACCGAGACGCCCGCGCTCCCGACGCCCGAGGCGACGGGGCTCGACGGGGTCTCGCTCGGCGGCGTGACCGCGCTGCGCATCGGTCTCTCGCGGCCCGACGTCTTCGGCGCGGTCGGCGGCATCCAGCCCGCGGTCCAGCAGGGACAGGACCCCGAGTGGACCGCGCTCGCCCAGGCCGCTCGCGCCCGCCGGCGCGACCTCAAGCTGCGCTTGCTGACCAGCCACGACGACTACTTCCGCGATCCGGTCCTCGGCATCTCGCGCGCCTGGCACCTCGCGGGCGTCGACCACGACTTCGCCGACGTGCCCGGCCCGCACGACTACGTGTTCAACCGCGGACCCGGGTCGATCGAGCTCCTCATGTGGCACGACCGCGTCCTCGCGCGCGCGTGACCCGGGAAACGCAGCAGCGCGCACCTGCATCCAACCGGGACGATGGCCGCATTCACGCGACGGGTTCTCGGCGCCACCGGGCGCGAGGCCGGGCCCATCGGGCTCGGATCGAGCTACGGCCTGTCGGGCCGCGAGGTGGAGCGAGCGTTCGAGCGAGGGGTCGACTTCTTCCTCTGGGGCTCGAGGCGCAGGAGCGACTTCGGCCGCGGCGTGCGCGAGGTGGCGCGCAAGGACCGCGCGCGCGCCACCATCGCGATCCAGACGTACGCGCGAGCCGCGTGGACCATGCCCGGATCGGTCGAGCGGGCGCTCCGCGCGCTCGGCACCGAGTACGTCGACATCCTCTGCCTCGCCTGGTGGAACGGCCTGCCCCCCGCGCGCATCGTCGACCGGGCGATGGCCCTGCGCGACAGCGGCAAGGTGCGGAGCCTCATGATCTCGTGCCACGAGCGCCCCACGTTCGCGCGATTCATCGACGACGGTCGCTACGACGCGCTGATGCTCCGCTACAACGCCGCGCACCCCGGCGCCGAGCGCGAGGTGTTCCCGTTCGTCGAAGCGGGTGGCCCGCGCGAGAAGCGACCCGGCGTCGTCGCCTTCACCGCGACGCGCTGGGGCACGCTCCTCCAGCCGCGCTTGACCCCGGCGGGCGAACGCACTCCGGCTGCGAGTGACTGCTACCGGTTTGCCCTCTCTCACCCCAGCGTCGACGTGTGCCTCTCGGGCCCGCGCAACGCAGCAGAGCTCGACGAGGCCCTCGTTGCGGTCGAACGCGGTCCGCTCGACGACGCCGAGATGGCCTGGATGCGCCGCGTGGGCGCCCACGTCCGCGAGGCGACCAAGCTCCAGCCGCGTGGCGGCGTCATGTCGCTGCTGGATCGCATGGCCACCTGGAGCGCCTCCTGCGGCACCACGGCGCCGCGCCTCCCCCCTGCGCCGGGTTAGATCCATCCGGGGTCTGGATCCTGCGGGCAACCGGCATCAATCGACCTCCGCGCAGTCGCGATTCCCCGGGGAATTCGCGAGGCCCGGCATGTGCTTCTCGTGGTGAAGCCATGAAAAGCTTGCCCCTCTTCGCCTTTCCGCTGCTCCTGCTCGCCTGCGCAGGACAGATCCCCCAGCACGTCGAGCTGCAGCCGCAGGCCGAAGCCGTCGAGTTCGCGTACGAGGCCCCGAGCTCGGAGGCCTACAAGGAAGTCGGCCACGTGAAGGGCGAAGCGGCCGGCAAGGACGCCGACGTCGCCCTCGAGCAGGCCAAGAACGACCTGCGCAACAAGGCGGCCGCGCTCGGCGCCGCGCTCGTCACCATCGACGAGAACGTGGGCACCCTCGTTCCGCTGACGGACGAGACCAAGGTGACGCTCAGCGGCCGCGCGTACAAGCCGGCGGACTGACGCGCTGTCGAGCCATCGGCGTGATTCGCGCCCTGCACTAACATCGGCCCCATGACCGCGGGCGTCGTGCCGGCCCGGGGCGGGTCCTCGTGGCTCGTTCCGCTCGAAGCCCTCGCGCAGAAGCGCGGGGGCGACGATCCGCGCGTGGTCGGCGGCAAAGCGGCGCGCCTGGCGTGGCTCGTCCGCCACGGGTTCGACGTGCCCGAGGCCGTGGTGATCCCGGCCGAGGCGTTCGAGCACGCGCTGCGCGAGCTGCCTCCCGGGTGCGAGCCGCGCGCCCTCCTCCGCGCTGCGCAGGGACGAGCCGGGTATGCGCGCGCGGCCGAGGCGCGCCAGCAGATCCTGGGGGCGCCGCCGCCGCGAGGGCTCGTCGACGAGCTTCGCGCTTTCTGGCGCGCCGTGGGCGCGCGATCGCCGTGGGGGCTCGCGGTGAGGTCCAGCGCGACGTGCGAGGACGGAGCGCTCGTGTCGATGGCCGGGCTGGCCGAGAGCGTCCTCGGTGTGCGCGGCGAAGACGCGCTGGCCGATGCGGTGCGCATCGTGTGGGCGTCGATCGCCAGCGGACGCGCGCTCGCTTACCTCGCGGCTCACGGTGTGCGCGACGTCGGCATGGCAGTCGTCGTGCAGCGCATGGTCGAGGCGCGCGCCGCCGGCGTCATGTTCACGCGGGCGCCGGGGCCCGGCGGTCGCGCGCAGAGCGACGAGCGGATCATCAACGCGGGGCCCGGCCTCGGCGCTCCGGTCGTCAACGGCGTCACGACGCCCGACGTGCTCCGTGTCGACGCGCGCGGGAGGGTGCTCGGGTCGATCGTCGCGCACAAGGAGCGCGCCATGGTGGTCGGCGACGCGGGCGTGAGCGAGATCGCCGTCGAGCGTCCGGACGATCCGGCGCTCTCGCCGACGAACGTCCACGCGCTGGCCGAGGTCGCGGCGCGTCTCGAGAAGCTCGAGCCGGTCGCCTGGGATGTCGAGTTCGCTTGCGACGCCGAGCGCACGTGGGTCGTGCAGGCGCGCCCGGCGACCGGCTCGGGCTTCCCCGAGGGCGGCGACGGCGAGACGGTCTGGAGCAACGTGAACGTAGGCGAGGCGCTCCCCGGCGTGGCGACGGCCTTCACGTGGTCCGTCGCCGGCGCCTTCAGCGAAGCGGGCTTCCGGCGCGCGTTCGCGGCGCTCGGGTGCCGTGTGCCGAGCCGCGCGCGCCTCGTCGGCAACGTGTACGGACGCTTCTACCTGAACCTCACGCAGTTCATGCGAATCGCGGCGCAGGTGCCGTTCCTGGATCCGCGCACCCTCGTGGAGCTCGGCGGGGGATGGGGCGGCGAGGAGCTCGCGGTGCAGGTGCAGGACGTGAGCCGCCGCGGCTTCTACGCGAGGCTCCCCATGACGGCGTCGCGACTGCTCCGCGAGCAGCTGCGGCTCGACGAGAACGTGCGCGCCTTCGAGTCGTTCGCCGAGAAGCAATGGCGCGCCCAGAGTGCGCTCGACCTCGCGATCCTCCCCGACGACGGCGTGGCGCGTCGGTTGCGCGACATCCAGGGGCTGCTCGAGCGCACCGGAACCGTGATGCTCACCACGGCGTCGAGCACCCTCGGCGCGCACCTCGCGCTCAAGACGATGCTCGAGCGCGTCGCACCGCTCGACGCCGAGCGGCTGGCGCAGTCGCTCACGAGCGGCATCCGCGACGTCGAGAGTGCCCGGCCCGGCATCGGCATCATGCACGTCGCGGCGCTCGCGCGACGCGAGCCCGAGGCGCGCGCGGCCATCGAGCGCGAGTCGACCGTGGGGCTCGACGCAATCCCCGACGGCGCCACGCGCCGCGCGCTTCAATCGTTCCTCGAGCTCTACGGCGACCGCGCCGTGCGCGAGGCGGAGCTCTCGACGCCGCGCTGGAAGGAGGACCCGCGGCCGGTGCTGCGCATGCTTCGCGCGGCCCTTCGCACCGAAGGTCGCGAGGTGGACACGACGCTCGCGCGCGCCAAGGCGCACGCCGAGGACGAGATGGCGCGCCTGCTGCCGCGTCTCTCGATCGTGCAGCAGACGGTGCTCAGGCACCTCGTCGCGCGCGCCCAGAGATCGGCGCGATTGCGCGAGCGCATGCGTGCCTGGGTGACCCGCGTGCTCGGGATGCTGCGCGAGGCCGCCCTCGATGCCGACCGCCGCCTCCTCCGCCGCGATGCGGAGCTCGAGGTGGACTGGAAGACACTCGTCGACTCGGGATCCCCGCTCGCGAGCGTGCACAGCGTCTTCCTGCTCACGATCGACGAGGTGGTCGCCACGCTGCGAGGCCCCCAGGGCGAGCTCGCGCCCATCGTGCGATCGCGCCGCGCCGAGCTCGCGCGCGACAAGGCGCGTCCCGATCCGCCGGCGACCTTCGTGGGCGCGCCGCCGCCCGTGGTGCTCCCGCCCTCCGGCGGGGACGTGCTTCGTGGCCTGCCCGCGAGCGCCGGCGTGGTCGAGGCGCGCGCGCGCATCGTGCTCCACGAGGGGGACATGGACACGTTGCAGCCCGGCGAGATCCTCGTCGTCCACACGACCGACGTGGGCTGGACCCCGCTCTTCCTCGTGGCCGCCGGCGTCGTCACCGAGCTCGGTGGCCCGCTCTCGCACGCCGCGGTCGTGGCGCGCGAGTTCGGCGTGCCCACGGTCGTCAACGTGACCGGGGCCACGCGCGCCATCCGCACGGGAGATCTTGTGCGTGTCGACGGCGATCGCGGGATGATCGAACGAATACGATGAGGATCCGATGAAGCTCCACTACGGGCCCGCCGGACGGCTGGTGACACCCGCCTGCGGGATCGGGATCTTCGCGTTGCTGCGGGGCAGGCGCTCGCGACGGGCGACCGCGTCGAAGGTCGCTTCGTAGGTGCGGTCCGTCGTACCCATCGCGCGGTCCCACCACGTGAAGTAGAGGCCGTAGTTCGTCCCCACGCGGCGGTGGTGCAGCGTGTGGTGCGTCGTCGTCGTGCTCCATCGCGTCCAGCGACTGCGCGTGAACCACTGCGGGAACAGCTCGAGGCCCAGATGGCCGAGCACGTTGCGAAGGATCATGAAACCGAGGAACACGCCGACGGCGAGCGCGTGCAACGGGAGCCAGAAGGCGACCAGCGGCACGAAGGCCGCGTGCACCAGGGCCTCGGCAGGCGCAAAGGCGTAGGCCGAGAACGGCGACGGATCGTGCGACATGTGGTGCACGCGGTGCATCCACCGGAAGACGCGCGGGTGATGCATCGCGCGGTGCGTCCAGTAGAAGTACGTGTCCTGCGCGACGACCAGGAAGACCACGGTGAAGGCGAAGTACGCCCAGCCGCGATCCGCGACCCCGCGGTACATCGGGAAGACGCCGGCGTGCCCCGCGAACCACACGCCCATGCCGACGAGCGAGAAGAGGACGGCCGTCGACGCCGAGTAGGCGATCTCGCGGCGCATCTGCGGCCAGCGCGCGAAGGCGCGGTTGACCAGCCGATGGCGCCATCGCTCGCGCCCCCACACCCAGAAGACGAGGAACGCGGCCATTGCGGCCACGACGTATCTCCCCGCGTCGAAGGCGAACTCGTACACCCACACCGCCCACAACGAGGCGCTGCCCACCATCGGGGCCTCCTTTGCCCAAGTCACATACGGAACCGTATGTGAGCTTGAGGTTAGACATACGAATCGGTATGTCAAGGGCGTGGTCAGTCCGATTCGCGAGACGACGAAGCAGGAGACGCGGGAGGCCCTCATCGCGGCGGCCGCCGTCGAGATGGCCGAGAAGGGCATCGACGGCGCGAGCCTCGACGCCATCTGCGCCCGCGCCGGGTTCACGCGCGGGGCCTTCTACGTTCACTTCAAGGACCGCGACGACCTGGTCGTGGCCGTCGTCGAGCGGCACCTGAAGTCGTTCTTCGACCAGGTCATCGCCGCGAACGACGCACCGGAGGATCTGGAGCGCACCATCGGGCAGTACGTCGCGACGGTCGTCGCGATGGCGCCGTCGCTGCGCAACCGCAAGGAGTGGCGTTTCCACCACACGCTCGCCGCGTGCGCGCGCTCGCCGGTGCTCCGGGAACGCTACGCGTCGCTGCAGTACGAGGCGATGGCGCGCGTGAAGAGGGCGGCCGAGGCCGGGCAGCGCGAGGGGACCATCCGGGACGACGTGACGGCCGCAGCGATGGCCGAGATCCTCGTGGTGCTCACCATGGGGATCGACGCGATGTTCGACGCGGGCATCAAGTTCGATCTGCTCGGCGGCGCGCGAGCGCTGAGCACGCTCCTGAGTGCGCGCCCGCACGCGACGCGGCGACGGCGGCGCCGCTGAACCTCGCGCTCACGCCGCGGCGTTGTCGTCGTCGTCCTCGGGATCGCCGAGCTTGCGGCCGAGCGTGCGGCGGTCGCAGCCGAAGACACCCGCCGCCGCCGACTTGTTGCCGCCCGTCGCCCGGAGCACCAGCGCCGCGTAGCGCCGTTCGAGCTCGCGCATCGTGACGAACCCGCCGAGCGACTCGAGGTCCATCGGGATGCCCAGGTGGGCGCGCGTCGGCATCTGCTCGCTGAGGTCGACGCGGCGGACGTGATCGAACTGCGCCAGCGTCACCGCGCGCTCCACGCAGTTCTGCAGCTCGCGCACGTTGCCGGGCCACCTCCGGTGGAGCAGCTCGCCGAGCGCCGTCTCCGTGAACCCCGTGACCCGCTGCCTTCCCGGCTGGCACCGCCGGAGCACGTGCTGCGCGATGAGCAGCACGTCCGACCCTCGCTCACGCAGGGGCGGCACGGGAACGCGGACCACGTTGATGCGGTAGTAGAGGTCCTCGCGGAAGCGCCTCGCGGCGACGTCGGCCTCGAGGTCGCGGTTCGTCGCGGCGACGACGCGCGTGTCGAAAGGCACCTCCTGGTCGCCGCCCACCGGACGCACCGTCCGCTCCTGCAGCGCGCGCAGGAGCTTCGCCTGCAGCGACGGAGGCATCTCGCCGATCTCGTCGAGGAACAGCGTGCCGCCGGAAGCCTTCACGAAGAGCCCTGCGCGCGCGGACCGCGCGTCGGTGAAGGCGCCCTTCACGTGCCCGAACAGCTCGCTCTCGAGCAGCGTCTCGGGCATCGCGGCGCAGTTGATGGCCACGAAGCGCCCGTCGGCGCGTGCGCTCCGGCGGTGGACGGCGTGCGCGACCAGCTCCTTGCCGGTGCCGCTCTCTCCCGTGATGAGCACGGTGACGTCGCTCCGGGCAACGCGCTCGATCATCTCGTACACGCTGCGCATCGCGCGGCTGCCGCCGACCATGCCCTCGAAGCCGGGCTCCTCGGCGGCCTGGCGTGCGCGAGCGATCTCGCGGCGCAGCATCCGCGCGTCGATGACCCTGCCCAGCGTGGCCTTGAGGGCCTCCGAGTCGAGCGGCTTCGTCACGAAGTCGTCCGCGCCGGCGCGGATGGCCGCGACCACGATCTCCAGCGTGGCGAACGCCGTCATGAGGACGACGGGGACGCCGCGGCCGGACGCGACGACGCGCGCGCAGAGCTCCGTGCCGGGGAGCGAGCCGGTGTTCACGTCGGCGAGAACCGCGTCCACGTCGTCTTCGCCCGTGCAGGCTTGCGTCAGGGCAGCCTCCGGCGCCTGCGTGGCCGTCGTCCGATAGCCCTCGCGTGCGAGGTCTGCGCTGAGGACGCTGCACAAGCTCGGGTCGTCGTCGACGATGAGGACGTGTCGCTTCATGGGTCCGCCTGGTGCCGAGGGCCGGCGACCGGCTCAAGCATGCCGCGTACCGTCCGCGACCGAGCTTCGGCAGAGAGCGTGCTAGACGCCGCCGGGCGCACGACGAACGGTGCGTACCCCCGCGATGTCCAACGTCGTCCCGATCCGCCGAGCCGGCACCGCAGGGGCCGACGCACTCCTCGCCGCGCCCGGCAACGGGAGTCATCTCGCCCACTTCTACGAGGACGAAGGGGTCCTCTTCGAGGTTGCCGGTCGCTTCCTCGGTGGGGGGCTTCGCGCGGGCGAGCGAGCGCTGCTGATCGCGACGCAGGAGCACGCTCGTGGCATTGCGCC
>DASVWO010000072.1:0-2397 GCA_036393165.1 Polyangiaceae bacterium
CAGGACCACGCTGTAGGTCAGGTGGGCGCGCGCGAGCGTGACGGAGGCGTGATCGGCCTGGGAAAGCGCGATGCCGATGACTTCGGTCCTGCGCTCCAGGGTGGTCGAGGACCACCCGCGATCGAGCCCCATGCGCGCGTAGTGGTGATAGAAGTCGTAGAGCACGTCGAGCACTTCGCGCCCGCGTGGAATCACGGATGGCGGCGCGAGGGCTCCCTGCGCTGTCTCCTCGATGGACATAGGGGCACCGAGCGCGACGAAACCTTGCCCAAGGGCCGCCCAGGCGTGGTCGGGCTCGCCTCGTTCACGACGCACCCAGACGAGCCTGGCCAGGATCGCGGCCCGACTCACCGGATCCTTCGCGAGCTCCAGCGCCATCTCGAAGGCACGCACGCTTCGATCGAACGCCCCGACACGGAGATTGACCTCTCCCACCTTCCGGTGAAACGCGACGTCCAGAGGTCGCTCGGCGGTTTCGGCGCACACTCGGGCCATCTCGAAGAAGCGAAGCGCGGCGTCGTTGTCGAAGCGGTCGAGCGCAACCTCGGCCGCCTTGCGCGCGATGGAATAGGCGAGCAGCGGTGACTTGCGGAGATCTCCCGCCGCGAAATGAGCGGCGCACGCATAGAGCGTGTCCACGTTCGACTCCGCGCGCTTCGCGAGGCGCTCGGCGGCACGCTGATGGAGGTTCGACCGGGCGGGGTCGTCCAGGCCAGCCACGAGCATCTCGCGCACACTGTCGTGGCAGAACGCATGGTGCCCCGCTTCGGCGGGGATCAGGACACCTGCTTGCCGGCCGTCTGCGAGCCCGTAACCGATGTCGTGGATGGATAGCCCGAGCACATCGGCGAGCAGGGCGTCCTCGAAGTGGGTCCCGAGGATCGCCGCCACCTCCATCACGCTCTTCGTCGCCGGCGGCAGCTCGCGCACACGGCGCCCGAGGAGGCTCAAGGCGCCGGAAGGGAGTGCCACGCGATTGACGCTGGCGGCATCGAGCTGCCAGGCGTTGTCCCTGAAGCGCAGCGCGCCGTCGTCGAGAAAGGCGCCGAGCACCTCCAGGACACCGACCGGAGTGTCGTCCGCTGCCGCGACGACGCGTCTGACGAGGGCTGGATCCGCGCTGCCGACGCCCAGGTGGGCGGCGATGAGCGCGGCGCTCTGGCGGAGGTCGAGAGGTCCTATCGCGATGCGCGTGGATCGCCGCGGACCGACGGCGTCGAACCGGTCGAATGCCGACCCGGCCTCGTGCGGCCGTGCAGACAGGTAGAGTAAGAGCGAAGCTTCGTGAGCTCGATCCGCGACCGCGGAGATCACGTCCAGGCTGGCCGCGTCCATCCACTGGACGTCGTCGAACGCCAGGAAGAGCGGCCCGGTCAGGCGGGCGAGGCGGATGAGGAACTCGGCCGCACCTTCCGCGAATGCGTCGGGGATTGCGGTCGTCGCAGGCTTGGCCAGACCGAGTAGTTCGGCGAAGCCCGGGGCGATGGCGCAGGCGAGAGACGCCACGGGACCCTCGGCGGCGGAGCGCAGCGCTGTCTTGACCGCTGCACGCTCGTGGGGAGCCAGCCGCTCGAGCGACTCGAAGTAACCCTCGAAGGCCCTCCGCAGCGCAGCGAGCGGCGCGTCGGCCTCGCGACATATGGCCTCGAGGCTTCGCCCGCGCCCTTCCTCGCGGACGAGCGCAGCGCAGGCGCGCAAGAAGCGCGTCTTTCCGCTGCCCCGGATGCCCTCCACGAGCACGACCCGTCCACCGGACCGTTCGACCTCGCGCCAGGCGCGCGTGAAGCGCTCCAGGTCTGCATCGCGACCGACGAGCGGCCCGAGGGATCGCGAGGCTTCGAAGGCCCTCGCGCCGAGGGGTGTGCCTTTGGCTCGTACCCGGTGGAGATCCGTCAGCAGCGCCGTCGCGTCGGGGTAGCGGTCCTCCGGCGCCCTGGCGAGCAGGTCACCGATGATGCGCGCGAACGACGCCGGAACGCCGGACGCGGTGAGCTCGACGACGCAGCGGGTGGGATCCGGGTCTGCGGCCGGGCGCCCGTTGAGGCACTCGAACAGGACGCTGCCGAGCGCGTAGAGGTCGGCGCGAGCGTCCACCCGATCCGGCGCGAGGAACTGCTCGGGCGCCGAGTAGCGCCGCGTGCCCACGGCGTCGCGCGCCGCGAGCGCTCCGATGGGAGACACGAAGCCGAAGTCGACGAGACGCGCCTTGTTGCGCGCATCGAGCACCACGTTGCGCGGCTTGACGTCTCGGTGGACCAGGCCCGCCTCGTGCACCGAGCGAAGCGCGTCCGCGAGCTGACACCCGAGGTCGAGCACCTGGTCGGTCGGCAGCGCACCGAGAAGGAGGCGCGATGCGAGGCTCTCGCCCTCGACGAGCTCCATGAGCAGGTACGGGAG
>DASVWO010000073.1:0-24876 GCA_036393165.1 Polyangiaceae bacterium
CTCTTGTCGAGCAACCGCATGACGACCTTCTCTCCCCAGATCGTCGGCAGCACCGAGACGCGGAAGTCCATCTCGCGTCCCTTGCCGAGCTTGAGCTTGATGCGCCCGTCCTGCGGGAGGCGGCGCTCGGCGATGTCGAGCGTCGCCATGATCTTCATGCGGCTCGTGATCGCGTTCTTGAGCTTGAGGGGCGGCGTCATCTCCTCGGTGAGCACGCCGTCGATGCGGTAGCGCACGCGGAGCTTCTTCTCGTACGGCTCGAGGTGGATGTCGCTCGCGCCCTTCTTGATGGCGTTGAGCAGCATCATGTTGACGAGGCGCACGACCGGCGCGTCCTCGGTCGCCTTCTCGAGCTCGAGGAGGTTGACGTCCTCCTCCTCGCCGGTGAAGTCGATCTCGGTCTCGTCGAAGCCGGCCATCACCTCGTCGTAGGAGGGGCCGGCGTTGTAATACTTCTCGATCGCGCTGTGGATCGCGGTCTCGCTCGCGATGACCGGCTCGATGTTGTAGCCGGTGAGGAACTTCAGGTCGTCGATCGCGTTGAGGTTCGTCGGGTCCGCCATCGCGACGATGAGCGAGTTGCCCGTGCGCGACACGGGGACGACCTTGTGGCGCTCGCACGGCTCCTTGGGCACGAGCTTCAGGATGTCCGCGTCGATCTCGTATTCCTCGAGGTTGACCGTGGGGACGCGGTACTGCTGGCTGAGGAAGCTGGTGATCTCCTCGTCGCTCACGTACCCGAGCTTCGCGAGGGTGTAGCCGAGGTTCTGCCCGGACTTCTGCTGCTCCTCCTGGGCGTGACGAAGCTGCGTGAGCGAGATGAGCTTCTCGCGGACGAGGAGCTCGCCCAGGCGGTTGTTATTCGCCATGCTAGCCCCATAGCTTACAGGAGCGCGAAGGGCGGCGACAGACGTGGGTGGGTTTTTCCGAATGCTCGGAGGCAGGCGCCTCGGCACGGCGAGGGCGCTCGCGAATGCCCGGGCCGCGGAGCTCCGCGGGGAGCTCGCGCAGGCCGCGGCGCTCTACGCCGAGGCGGGGAAGCTCGACGAGGCAGCCCGCGTGATGGTGCTCCGCGGAGACGCCGAGACGGATCCGGCGGCACGGCTGAGGCATTACGTGCAGGCGGTGGAGACGGCGCCCGCCGGCTCCGCGGCCTGGACGCACGCGCGGCGCAAGCGCGGGCACCACGTCGTCGCCATGAGCGCCGACGCGCCGATGACCGAGACGACGCGGCAGGACCTGCTGCAGGCGGCGCGGGAGCTCGAGGAGCTCGGCGACGCCGAGGCGGCTTCCGAGGCGTCCGTCGCCTACCGGCGCGCCGGGGACGTCGAGGGTGAGGCGCGCGCGCTGGCACGGGCGGGCGACGTCGAGAAGCTCGACGCGCTCCTCCTCGAGCAGCAGGGCAAGGACCGGGAGGCGCACGCGAGGCGGGCCGCGCACGACCAGGTGGCGATGCTCCTCGCGACCGGCCGCAGGCGCGAGGCGGTGGAGCTCGCCCGCGCGTCGAGCGACGCGGTGCTCCGCGAGCGCGTCGCCGGAGTGCAGTCAAGGCGGGTCGGGGCGGAGATCGTGCCCGTCGAGCTGCGCGGGCGTCCGCTGCGCATCGTCCTCGGAGAAGAGGTGGTCGTGGGCCGCGTCGCGACGATCGCGATCGCCTCGACCGCCGTCAGCCGGCGCCACGTCGCCGTCGCACGGCGGGGGGCCGACCTCGTGGTGCGCGACCTCGGGAGCCGCAACGGGACCACCCTTCGCGGGCTCGCGCTGGCCGGGGAAGCCCGCGTGGGCGAAGGCATCGAGGTCCGACTCGGCGACGAGGTCCCGATGGTCGTGCGTCCCAGCGAGGAGCTCGGCGGGGCCGCGACGATCGAGCTCGCGGGCGAGCGCTACCTCGCGCCGCTCGGCAGGGTGACCCTCGGCATCGGCGCGTGGGCGCTCGAGCGCGGCAGCGACGGATGGGCCGAGCTCGTGACGTCGGACTCCCCGCCGGCCTTCGCGGAGGCGATGCAGCTCGGCCCGCGCGTGACGCTGCTCGCCGGCGACGCCATCGCCGCAGAGCGAAGCGGCGCCGTGGTGCTGCGCGTGCTGGACCGCCCGTGAGCGACGAGATCGAGCGCCTCCTCGCGCCGGACACGCCCATCGACGAGGCGATGCGGGTGTTCGCGCACCTGCGCACGACGCCCGACGAAGCGCGCGCCATCCAGGCCGTCCTGGCGAGGAGCGCGTACGCGGCGGTGCCCGAGCCGCTCGTCGTGGCGGCGGCATCGGCCCTCGTCGACCGCGGCGATCCCTCGGGCGCCGAGCGCGTCCTCGCGGGGCTCTCGTCGACGCCGGCCCTCGTCCTCCGCGCGGATCTCCTGGCGGGCGACGCGGGACCGGGCGCGCGGCTCGCGGAGGCCGTCGCCCTCGTCGAGCGCGTGCTCCTGCGCGACATCGACTGGCCCGGCGCGCGCGAGCGGCACGAGCGCTGGCGGCGGGGCCTCGTGGGCGTCTCCGAGCCGGTGCGGCACCGGGACGCCGGCGCGACCCTCGTGACCAGCCAGCCCAAGGCGCCCTTCCGGCTCGTGCGCGAGACCGGACGCGGCGGCTCGGGAGTGGTCTACGAAGCGCAGGACGCGGAGCTGGGGCGCGCCGTCGCGCTCAAGGTGTACCACCGACCCGACCGCGATCGCGCGCAGCTCCTGCACGAGGGACGCGTCGCCGTGCAGCTCGCGGGGCGCGGCATCGTGCGCGTCTTCGACGTGGACCCTGCGCAGGGCTGGCTCGCGATGGAGTGGGCGTCCCTCGGGGCGCTGCGCGCGCGCATCCAGGAGGCCGACGCCGCGAGCCTGCTTCCCGTCGCGCGGTGGGCGCTGCCGCTCGCGCGGGCGCTCGCCCGCGTGCACGCGGCCGGCTGGGTGCACCACGACGTGAAGCCGGCGAACGTGCTGCTCCGTGCGAGCGACGATCCCCTGCTCACGGACTTCGGCACGGCCCGCCGCGTCGGCGAACCGAGCCCGCCGGGCAGCATGGGATACGTGTCGCCCGAGCGCCTCGCCGGGCGCGCGAGCGACCCGCGCGACGACGTCTATGGATACGGGCGCGTCATCGAGGACGCCCTGCGCGCCGTGCAAGGTGTCGAGCAGGTGGAGCCGCTGTGGCGCGACCTCTGGCTCTCTTGCACCGGGCCGAGCGAAGGGCGACCGCTCGACGGGGGCGCGCTGCTGGCGTTGATCGAGCTCTCGGCAGATTGATTGGTAGCCCACCCCGAAGTGCGTCGTCGTGCCCACCGGCGTTCCGCTGATCGACGCCGTACCCGAGCGCGACGTCATAGAGGACCTTGTTCTGCAACAGGCTCCACGCGAGAAGGCCGCCGGTGCCGTTCTGTCCGCCGTCGCCGCCGTGCGCGACGTAGGGCACTGCGCTCACGGGATCCACGTCCACGCCGCGCACGCCATTCGTGATGGGCAATCCGGTCCACCGGTGAAGCAGCTGCCAAGTGCCTTCGCCGTACGCGTGCAGGGAGCCGTCGTCGCTCGTGACGTAGAAGATGGGGTCGACGGCCGCAGAGACCCCGGCGTCCGGGCGGGCATCGATCGGCGAGGCCGAATCCGCGGCAAACACGGGTCGACCCGAGTCGATCGCGTCGCCGGCAGCACCGCCGCCGCACCCACCCGCGCTTCCTACCGACACGACGGCAAGGGCCAGAGCCATCGAAAAAACCGCAGGCCCGCGTCTTCGCGCGCGACGCGCGCGCAGCATGCGCATCCGCGTTGCGCACGACGCGCAGCCCTCAGGCGACTTCCGTCCAGCGCAGCTCCCACAAGCAACGCTCCTGGCCGCGCGCCAGACACTCGGCATGGCGCACCGCGGGGCTGACGACGCCCGTCGCCCGCGCGATCTCGCGGAGCCATCCGGTGAGCAGCGCACAGAAGATGGGGTGCGTCTCGTCGGCCCCCGTCACCTCGAAGGTCGCCGCTCGCGCATCGAAGGTTCGGACGTGCATCTCGCCGCTGTCGCAGTACTGGCTCCACACGCTCGCCGTGCGCCGCATGAGAAACTCCGGCTTCGCCAGGTAGAAGGCGGCGCGAAGCAGGGGGCTCCTGACGCCCTCGCGTGCCCCCGCCTCCCCGGCGGCCTCTGCGAGCTTGCCCGTCCCGGTCGATAGAAGACGATCCGCCGCGCCGACGAACTCCACGACCTCGGCGACGGGCACCCACTCGATCGCCAGGACGGAGGCGCACCGGGCACGCACCGCGGGGCTGCACGCGGCGAGTACCTCGTCGAGCGCGGCCCTGCCATAGGTCGCCTCGATCCACTTGATCGTACTGACGAGTCCCTGGGCCTTGGTAAGCACGTCGGTCTCGCTCAGGGTGGCAACGCCAAGGTACATGCGGACATCGGAACCAGGGACGCCGCGAGCACCCACCGCCGCATTCCCTCAGCTTACCCGAGCGGCATCCACCTCCTGACGCGCTACATTCCTCGCCATGCCGACGACCTACACGGACCTCATGGCCGACGTGCGCAAGCGCACACGTCAGGTATCGCTCGAGGAGCTCAAGCGGCGAATCGACGCCGGCGAGAAGCTGACGCTCGTGGACGTGCGCGAGAAGGACGAGTGGCGCGCCGGGTTCATCCCCGGTGCCGTGTCGATCCCGCGCGGGTTCCTCGAGATCCAGGCCGAGCAGAAGCTGCCTGACAAGAACGCGCACATCGTCGCGTACTGCGCCGGAGGGACGCGCTCGGCCCTCGCGGCGGCGACGCTGCAGGAGCTCGGGTACGCGAACGTCGAGACGGCGAACCCCGGGTTCGTCCGGTGGAAGGACCTCAAGTACCCCATCGAGACGCCGCCGGATCTCACGGACGCGCAGCGCGACCGCTACTCGCGACACATCCTGCTCCCGGAAGTCGGCGAGGCCGGCCAGGCCAAGCTGCTCAAGAGCCGCGTCCTGCTCCTCGGAGCGGGCGGGCTCGGGTCCCCCGCGGCGATGTACCTCGCGGCGGCGGGCGTCGGGACGCTCGGCATGGTGGACGCCGACGTGGTCGACGCGTCCAACCTCCAGCGCCAGATCGTCCACGCGACGAGCCGCGTGGGAACGCCGAAGGTCGAGAGCGCGGCCAAGACGATCGCCGAGCTGAACCCGGACGTGAAGGTCGTGCCCCACATGGAGCGCATGACCAGCGCGAACGTCGACCGGCTCTTCGCCGACTACGAGGTCATCGTCGACGGCACCGACAACTTCCCGACGCGCTACCTCGTCAACGACGCGAGCGTCTTCCTCGGCAAGCCCGTGGTGCACGGCAGCATCTTCCGCTTCGACGGGCAGGTGACGACGTTCATCCCCGAGAAGGCGGCGAAGAAGCTCGGCCTGCCCGAGCCGAGCCCCTGCTACCGCTGCCTGTATCCCGAGCCGCCGCCGCCGCACCTCGCGCCGAGCTGCCAGGAAGCCGGCGTCCTCGGCATCCTCTGCGGCATCATCGGCACGCTGCAGGCGACCGAGGCGATCAAGATCCTCCTCGGACGCGGCACCACGCTCGCCGGGCGCCTCATGACGTACGACAGCCTCAAGATGAAGTTCCGCGAGCTCCGCCTCCGCCGCGCGCCCGACTGCCCGGTGTGCGGGCCGAAGCCGACCATCACGAGCTACATCGACTACGAAGGCTTCTGCGCCGTAGGCTGAGCCTCGCGCCCACCGCGGAGCTGCGATCCCGCCATCGCTGCTTACGTTTCGCCCTGACCACGAAGCAACAAAGGAGGTGGCCATGGCGATTCTGTCGAGATGGGATCCCTTCAACGAGATGCAGCGGCTGACCGACCAGCTCTTCCGCGGCTGGACCGGCACGGGCGGCGAGATGCAGAACTTCGCCCCCGCCGTCGACATCTACGAGGACGAGGGGATCATCACGGTCCAGGCGCAGGTCCCGGGCGTGAAGGCCGAGGACGTGCACATCGACGTCGAGAACAACGTGCTGACCATCAGCGGCGAGCGAAAGCTCGAGCGCGAGGACAAGCGCGAGGGGTACCACCGCATCGAGAGCTCGTACGGGAGCTTCACACGCTCCTTCGTGCTGCCCGAGGCGGCCGACTCGGAGAAGGTGGAGGCCAACCTCAGCGACGGCGTGCTCACCGTACGCATTCCGAAGCGACCGGAGGCGGCCCCCAAGCGCATCGAGGTGAAGGCGAAGGAGCAGAAGGGCGAGGCCCCGAAGATCGAGATGCAGAGGGGCCAGGCTGTCGAGCAGAAGGAGGAGCAGAAGTAGTACCCTCGGCGCCCGATGACGGGTGCCGAGTTCGAGTCCGCTTTCCGTAAGCTGGTCGCCGGGGCCGCGCGCGGCAGCGAGAACGTCGGCTGCCTCGACTGCGAGCGCTGCGAACGCTGCAGCGAGTGCACGTTCTGCGTCGCCTCGCGCGGCCTGGCGCGAAGCCACTACTGCGACGGATGCGCCGACTGCACCGACTGCACGCGCTGCGTCGGGTGCACGGGGTGTCTCGCCTGCCAGCACTGCCTCGAGAGCGAGCGCTGCATCGGCAGCGCGTACCTCGTTCGCTCCATCGGCTGCAGCGGCTGCACGTATTGCTTCGGGTGCGTCGGGCTGGCGCGGCGGGACTTCCACATCCTCAACGAGCCCTACGACCGCGCGACGTACTTCGAGATCACCGGGCGGCTCGCGCGCGAGCTGCGCATCGCGCTGCCATGAGGGCCGTCGTCCAGCGCGTGCGGAGCGCGAAGGTCGAGGTCGGGGGCGAGGTCGTCGGCGCCATCGAGCGCGGGTTGCTCGTCTACCTGGGCTTCGGCAAGGGCGACACCGCGGAGGACCGCGCCTGGGTGCTGGCGAAGATCGTGGGTCTGCGCGTATTCGAGGACGCGGCGGGCAAGATGAACCTCGGCGTGCAGGACGTGGGCGGCGCGCTGCTGCTGGTCAGCCAGTTCACGCTCTACGGGGACGTGCGGCGGGGGCGCCGCCCGAGCTTCGACGACGCGATGCCGCCCGAGCAAGCCGAGGCCGAGTACGACGCGGCCGTGCGCGACGCACGGGCGACGGGGCTGCGCGTGGAGACCGGGCGCTTCCGCGCCGACATGCAGGTCTCCTCGCTGAACGACGGGCCCGTCACGCTCTGGATCGACTCCTCGGCGCGCTAAGCTCGACTCGTGCCCGAGGAAGAGGCGAAGGACCCGGTGCTGGAGGCGCTCTGGAAGCGCGTCCTCGAGGCGTGGGACGACGACAAGACGCACGCGGCGCTGCTCGATCACGCGTTGCGCGCACAGCTGCTGCCCGACATCGCGGGACGCTACCGCGCGCTGAGCGAGGACCCGGAGAAGGGGCCGCTCGCGAAGAAGAAGCTCGACGGGATCGTGGTGGCGGCGACGCAGATGCTCATGTCGATGAAGACGCCGAAGCCGGGCAAGACGCCGCTGCCCATCACGCTGAGCGCCGCCGGGGTCGCCGCGCTGCTGCTCGGGTGGCTCGCCTGGGAGCTCTGGGGCCATCACTGACTGCGGCGAGCCGCGCCGCGATGGCGATCGCTTCCTTCATGCCGCGCGCGTCGGCGGTCCACGTGCCGGCGCGGTCGTAGCCGGTGCCGTGATCGACGCTGGTGCGCACGATGGGCAGGCCGAGCGACACGTTCACGGCCTCACCGAAGTCCACGAGCTTCATCGGGATGGTCGCCTGGTCGTGGTACATCGCGACGACGCCGTCCCAGCGGCCGCCGACGGCGAGCCGCATCGCGCTCTCCGCGGGCACCGGACCCTCGACGGCTGCCGCGACGCGCGCCGCACGGAGCCGCGCGCGCGCCCGGTCGATGCCCGGAGCGATGCGGGCTTCCTCCTCTCGCCCGAGCAGCCCGCCCTCGCCCGCGTGGGGATTGAGCGACGCGACCGCGACGCGCGCCGCCCGCCGCTCGAGCCGCGCGACGAGCCACGCGAGCCAGAAGGTCGCGCGCTCCACCGCCGCCGGCGTGATGGCCGCCGGAACGCGCGCGAGGGGCAGGTGCGTCGTCACGAGCGACGTCGAGATGCGCGGCGACCAGAACGCCATGACGACCTCGCGCGACCGCAGACGGCGCTGGAGGTGCTCGGTGTGACCGCGGAAGGCGCGCGCCTCGCGGAGCCCGGACCGCACGATCGCCTCCTTGCTCACGGGCCCCGTCGCCAGCGCGTCGGCGCCGCCGGCCGCCACGAGGTCGCACGCCGCGTCGATCCACGCGAGCTGCGCTGCG
Organism: Polyangiaceae bacterium; assembly: GCA_036393165.1. Lineage (GTDB taxonomy): Bacteria > Myxococcota_A > Polyangia > Polyangiales > Polyangiaceae > Palsa-1150. Next base: position 8,201 of record DASVWO010000073.1, read on the forward strand.
CCGGACCTCGCCGTGGGCTTGCCGGGCGCACGATCCCGGGCCGCCAGGTCGCCGGTCGGCTGCCACACCGGCACCGTTCCACGCGGGAGACCCCAGGCGTCCTCGGGCCGGGCGACGCGCACGATCCTCTTCTGCGCGATTCTCCTTCCCGTCGCGGCCTCGCGGATCGCGCGCTCGTCGCCCACGAGGAGCACCCTCGCGCGTCGCTCGCTCGCGGCGGCGACGACGCTCACCTCGGGCCCGATGCCACAAGGGCAGCCGATGCTCACGGCGATGCGCGCGCTCATCGCTTGCCCGGCTCGCTCGGCGCCCGGAGCTTGTACCCGGCGCCGCGCAGTGTCTCGAGCGGCAGCGCGTCTCCCAGCTTCGCGCGCAACCGGCGCACGTGGATGTCCACGGTGCGCGGGCCCCCCTCGTAGCGGCTGCCCCACACGCGGGCGAGCAGCGTCTCGCGCGTGAAGACGCGTCCGCGGTTGGACGCGAGGAACGCGAGCAGCGCGAACTCCTTGGCCGTCAGCACGACGGTGCGACCCTCGGCCGTCACCTCGTGCGCCGCGCGGTCCACGACCAGCGCGCCGACCTTGAGCCGCTCCTCGGTGGCGAACTCGCTCCGGTCCCACTCGAGCGCGCGGATGCGCGCATAGAGCTCGGCCGGTACGCAGGGGACCACGATGAAATCGTCGAACCCGCTCGACGGGTCGAAGCTCGTGATCTGCCGCGGCGGAAGCGCGAGGATCGTCGGCGTCTCCGCGAGCTCGGGCACCTTGCGCGCCGAGCGGAGCGCGGCCGTCGCGAAGTCCAGGCGCTCCCCCGCGTCGAACACGATGGCGCGCACGCCTCCTCCGCCGGCGCGAGCCCGCTCGACGGCCGGCCCGAACTCGTCCCAGAGATCGAGCGTCGTCACCTCCGCACCGAGCTGGCGGAGCATCGCCGCGACGCCTTCCGGCGCCTCGACGAGCCCCTGATGGCCCGCGACGAGCACCGTGAGGCCAGCGTTGCCGGAGGCAGGCGCCACGAGGGCGCATGGATATCGTGGGCGCGGCCCTGCGTCGAGCACGCGCAGGGTCGGGTGCCGGCGGGCGCGGATGCGGGTGCTACCTTCCCCGTCACCCGCGAGCCGCCTCGGGATCGGTCCGAGCAGCCCGGCCCCGCGCCGAGCCCACCTTCCAGCCTGCGCAGTTGGCAGGACCGCTGACCCGCTGGTGAGGGAATCGCGGGAGCCTGTCGTCCCCGCATCCTCGAGCCGCCGGAGCTCACGGGAGAGCTCCTTCCCCCGCGTCTTCGGCGCGGGCCGGATCACGGGACGGCGCTCTCCCCGGGTCTTCGGCCGAGCGACGATGCGGGGAACCCGTCTTCCCGGCGTGCTCGACACGACGACACCGAGGGGCGGTCCCGCCGAGGATGGAGGGGAGCCGTGCTCCCCTCGATTTCGTCGCGGCTGCACCGTGGGGTGGTCGTGCCGAGGACGTGGGGACATCGATGTCCCTCGGTCTCCGTCACGGCTACCCTGCGGTGCATGCCGCGGATGAGCAAGGTGCAGAAGAGCGAGAAGCACAGGCGACTCGTGCGTGGAGTGCGGAAGCACTGGATGAATGTGACGGACTTCAAGGTCGCCGGCGTGCCCTGCACGCCGACGGAGGTCATCGACGGCCTGCAGTCCCTGGTGGAGCAGCACGATCGAACGGCGCGGGCATACGCCGCCTGGCGTGACGAGGTGCGGAGAGAGCGCTTGCTCGAGAAGCAGATCGGGCCGATCGTCCGTTCGGTGCAGCACCGGGTGCGGTCGCAGTTCGATCGAGACGCCAAGAAGCTCGCCGACTTCGGGATGCGTTACGTCAAGCCGGGCCCGAAGAAGCTGGAGTCGAAGCGGCAGATGCTCGCGAAACGCAAGAAGCGCAAGGCGGGCGCCGCCTGAGTCAGCGACGGAGCTGCAGCGCGCGGAACCCCAGCGCCGTCCCCACGCCCGCCGCGGCGAAGTACCACCACGTCGGCCCGTGGGTCACGACGTTGACCACGACGAGCACCGCCGTCACCGCGAAGTAGAAGAGCGCGAAGAGCCCCAGGCGCTTGCGCGCGACCGAGCGAAGGTCGGCGGTCAACCCACCCTCGTGCCGCCGACGGTGATCGACGCGATCTTGATCGTCGGGCACCCCACGCCGACCGGCACGCTCTGCCCGTCCTTGCCGCACGTCCAGATGCCGTCGCTCACCTCGACGTCGTGCCCGAGCATCGTGACCTTGCGCAGCACCTCCGGCCCGTTGCCGATGAGGTTCACGCCCTTGAGCGGCGCGGTGATCTTCCCGTCCTCCACGAGGTAGCTCTCGGTGAGCGAGAAGACGAAGTCCCCATTGGCGATGTCGACCTGCCCGCCGCCGAACTTCTTCGCGTACACGCCGCGCTTCACCGAGCGCAGGATCTCCTCCGGATCGCTCGGACCGGCGAGGAGGATCGTGTTCGTCATGCGCGGCATCGGCGCGCACGCGAAGCTCTCGCGCCGGCCGTTGCCGCTGGGGCGCAGGCCGAAGTGCTTCGCGCTGAGCCGGTCGTGCATGTAGCCGACGAGCTTGCCCTTCTCGATCAGCACCGAGCTTCGGGGCTCGTTGCCCTCGTCGTCCACGTTGATGGTCCCGCGGCTCTGGAGCAGCGTCGCGTCGTCGACGACGGTGCACACCTCGCTGGCGACGTTCTCGCCGAGCTTGCCGGAGTAGTTGCTCGTGCCCTTGCGGTTGAAGTCCGCCTCGAGCCCGTGGCCCACCGCCTCGTGCAGGAGGATGCCGCTGTCGCCGGGGGCGAGCACGACCTCCATCTGCCCCGCGGGGGCCTCCTGCGCGTCGAGCATCACGATGGCCTGCCGCGCCGCCTCGCGCGCGTGCCACTCGGGGCTCTTGCCCTCGAAGTAGCCGAGGCTCGTGCGACCACCGCCGCCGCTCGATCCCTCCTGGCGCTTGCCGTCCTTCTCGGCGATGACGCGCACGCCGAATCGCACGAGCGGCTGCGTGTCGCGCACCATCGTCCCGTCGCTCGTCACGACGAGGATTTCGCGCACTTCTTCCGAGAGGCTCGCCTCCACCTTCACGACGTGCGGATCGGACGCGTGCGCCGCCGCCGCCGCACGCTCGAGGAGCGCGCGCTTCTCGATGCCTGGCACGTCGAGGGTCACCGTCTGCAGCTCGTACCGGGTGGGCAGCTCGCGCGGCTGAGCCACGATGGGCGCCTTGGAGCCCCCGCCGCTGGCGATCTGCGCCGCGGTGTCCGCCGCTCGCACCATGGCCTCCCAGTCGAGCCGCTCGACGTAGGCGTACCCGGTGGCGTCGCCCTTCTGCACCCGCACGCCGAGGCCCATCGAAACTCCCCGAGAAGCGCTCTTCAGGATCCCCTCGTCGAACACGAGGCCCCCGGCCGCTCTGTACTCGAAGAAGAGGTCCGCGTAGTCCCCTCCCCGGCCCAGCGCGACCGCGAGGAGCTTCTCGGCGAGCTTGGCGTCGACTGCGGCTGAGCCTCCCGGTCCGAACGGGGCGCGGTAGAGCGCGGATTGCGTGGGCATGTGTTCGGGGAACGTACGTGCGCGAGCGAGGACCGTCGAGGGCTGCCGCCCCGGCGAGGGACTCAACCGTCGACCGGCCTTGCCTACATGCGCTTATGTCGTCCTTCCGACACCCAAACCGCCGTAATTGCAGGCGACGCCGGGCGAGGTCGAGCCTGCTCGAAGTATGCAGCCGGGCTAGAACCGAGGTAATCTGAGAGGCGGACCTGCCGTTACGCCCCCGACAGTGCACCTTCTTCGTTATGTTCCGTGCACGCTCCGGCTCGCCCGGGGACGCATGGGATTCCATGCGGACGGCGGCGCGCCCCTTCGACTTGCCTTCGCCGTAGTAGCCGCATCCTGAGGAGCATCCCGAACCGTGGCGATCGACCGAGAAAAGGTACTCGCCGCCGCTCAAAAGTACGTCGAGAAGAAGAAGTACGACAGGGCGGTCGTCGAGTATCAGAAGGTCATCCAGGAGGATCCGAACGACGCGCGGACCCTCCTGAAGGTGGGTGACCTCCAGTCGAAGATGGAGGCGTACGCCGACGCGGTCGGGACGTACGAGCGGGTCGGCAAGTTCTACGCGAGCCAGGGCTTCGCCCTGAAGGCCATCGCCGTCTACAAGCAGATCCGCGAGATCATCGCGAAGCACGTCCCGCAGCTCGAGGACAAGTACGCGCACATCACGCCGAAGCTCGCGGAGCTGTACCAGCAGCTCGGGCTGACGAGCGACGCGCTCGCCGCCCTCGACGAGGTCGCGACACGCCTCCAGCGGCAGAACCGTGACGGCGAGGCCATCCAGGTCTTCCGCAAGATCGTCGACCTCGACCCGACGAACCCGCTGCCGCACCTGCGCCTGGCCGAGGCGCTCTCGCGCGTGAAGGACCTCGACGGCGCCGTGAACGAGTTCGGCACCGCCGCCGCACAGCTCGCGAAGCTCGGGCGCCGCGACGACGCGCTCAAGGTGCTCGACCGCTCGCTGCACCACAAAGCGGACCCGGTCCACGCGCGCCTCGCGGCGGAGCTGTTCCTCGCGCGCAACGGGCCGAACGACGGGATGCAGGCGCTGGCGAAGCTGCAGGTCTGCTTCCAGGCGAACCCGCGCGACTTCGACACGCTGGCGCTGCTCGCGAAGGCCTTCAACCAGATCGGGCAGGCGGCCAAGGCGATCGAGGTCCACAAGGAGATGGCCCGCATCGCGCGGGACACCGGCAAGACCGACGTCTACCGCGATCTGGTGGCGAAGCTTCAGAAGCTCGCGCCCAACGACGAGGGTGTGAAGCGGCTCGCGGCGTCTCCGATGGCGCACGGCGGCGCGATGTACGCGTCGAGCGCGCCGCCGGCGGCGATGCAGTCGTCCGCTCCACCGCCTGCCGCCACCTCGCGCGACGCCGCGGCCGAGGAGATCGACGACTACGAGGACGTGGGCGACAGCGACATCAGCGACGTGGAGCCCGAGGAGGAGCCCCTCGAGCTGTCGCGCCGCAGCCGCCACCCGAATGACGACGGCGACGTCGTCGTCGAGAGCAGCATCGAGGTCGTCGAGGAGGTCGGCGAGCAGCAGGTCCCGGCTCACGTCAAGGAGCAGGTCGCGCGCATCCTGCGCGACGCCGCGGGCTTCCGGCGATCGCGCCTGTACGCGAAGGCCATCGAGACGCTGCAGATCGGGCTCGAGATGACGCCGCGCTCGATCGAGGTGCACGAGGCGCTGCGCGACACGCTGCTCGACGCGGGACAGACCGAGGACGTCGTCCAGGTGATGCTCGACCTGGCCGGTCTGCAGATCGACGGCCTCGACGGGGACGCGGCGGCGCAGACGCTCCAGGACCTGATGCAGCTCGACCCGCACAACGCGCGGGCCACCGAGATGCTGCGCGAGCTCGGATACGAGCTGGTCGACGACAACGCCGGAGCCTCGGCATCGCAGTCGGCGCAGCTGCCGCCGATGCGGCCCGAGCACCAGAGCGTGTCGAGCTACGACCCGGAGGCGCCGCTGCCCTCGTACGACCTCGAGGAGATCGGCCCCGAGGACGTCGCGCTGCGCTCTTACTCCGAGCCGAGCATGCGGGTGGCGCAGCCGGCGGCGCCGGCGCAGCCGCGCTCCCCCTCGATCGACGACATCGACGATCCGTTCGGCGACGCGCCGCTGCCGGCGTACCCGCTCGAGGGGCCGCCCGAGAGCGCGGCGGCCTTCGAGCTCGTGCAGCCGCCGCTGGACGCGACCGACGCGTACGCGTCGCAACCGGACGTCGAAGAGCGAGAGCCGGGCGGGCCGGGCACGCCGGACATCGAGCAGGCGCTCGAGGAGGCCGAGTTCTTCACGTCGCGCGGGCTCTTCGACGACGCGCGGACGATCCTCCAGGAGCAGCTCGCGCGCATCCCGAATCACCCGCTCTTGCTCGAGCGGCTCGCGGAGATCGACGCGCACGAGGGAGTGGTCCAGAACGGCTCGGGCACGCGCATGTCGCCGTCGGCGGCCGAGGCCGAGGCCGAGGATCGCTCGTTCGACATCGCCGAGTCGCTCGGTGGGCTCGACGGCGATCGCGCGAGCGGCGTGGGACCGGGCGCGGCGTTCGGCGGGCCGCAGGAGCAGGTCGACGTCGAAGAGGTCTTCGCCAAGTTCAAGGAGGGCGTGGCCAAGCAGATCGGCGTCGACGACGCGCAGAGCCACTACGACCTCGGCGTCGCCTACAAGGAGATGGGGCTCGTCGACGACGCGGTCCGCGAGTTCGAGACGGCGGCGCGCGACCCGAAGCGCGCGTGCATCTGCCACTCGATGATCGGCATGATCCAGCTCGAGCGCGGCAACCTGAACGAGGCCATCGACGCCTTCATGCGCGGTCTTCAGGCGCAGGAGCGGACGAAGGACCAGGAAGCGGCGCTCTCGTACGAGATCGCCGCGGCGTACGAAGTGAAGAAGATGCAGAAGCAGGCGCTCGATTACTTCCAGCGGGCCGCGCGGGCCGTGCCGAGCTTCCGCGACGTGCAGGAGCGCATCCGCAAGCTGCAGAAGGGCGACACGAAGCAGCCGGTGCGCGCCGTCGCCGTGGGTGCCGACGACGACTTCGACCGCGCGTTCGACGACATCCTGGGCGACGGCAAGCTGCCGTAGCGTGGCTTCGGGCTACGGGCTGCGGACTTCGGCAACAGCCGAAAGAAGCAGTCGCACGTAAGGGTCGCTCTCGCCGACGAGGGCGCGCAGCGCTTCCGCTCTCGTGCCGTGCGAGAGCCACAGCTTGCGCACCGCGCGGGAGAGGGCGCGGATGCTCGCGTCGGGGATGCTCCGGCGGCGCAGGCCCACGACGTTCACGCCGCGCACGCGGGCGCGGTTGCCCTGGACGATGACGAAGGGAGGGACGTCGCGCTCGCACCCGGTCATCGCGGCGACGAAGGCGCTCTCGCCGATGCGCACGAACTGGGCGACGCCGGCCATGCCGCCGAGCGTGACCCAGTCCTCGAGCGCCGCGTGCCCGGCGAGCTGCACCCCGTTGGCGAGGACGCAGTGCGAGCCGACGACCACGTCGTGCGCGACGTGGGAGGCGACCATGAACAGGTTGCTCGCGCCGACGCGCGTCGTGCGACCCTCGGTGCCGCCGTGCACCGTGACGTGCTCACGGAAGACGTTGTCCTCGCCGCACACGAGCCGCGCCGGGCCGCCCCCGTGCTTCTTCGCCTGCGGCTCTCCGCCGACGACGGCGAAGGGATGCACGACGCAGCGTGCGCCGAGGGCCGTCGGCCCGCGGACCACCGCGTGCGCGTGGAGCACGCATCCCTCGGCCAGCGCGACGCCCGCCTCGACGATCGCATACGGACCGACCGTCACCTCCGGCGCGAGCTCCGCCCGCGGGTCGACGATGGCCGTGGGATGCACGCGCGCCATGGCGGATCACCCGGCGCGGTCGACGACGCTCGCGAGCAGCTCGGCGCTCGCGCAGAGCGTGCCGTCCACGGACGCCTCGCCGTGGAACTTCCACACGTTGGTGCGGTGGTGGACGATCCGCACCTCGAGGTCGAGCTTGTCGCCGGGCGTCACGGGACGGCGGAACTTCGCCTTGTCGATCCCGAGGAAGTACATGAGGGAGCTCGACGCGTCGAAGGGCTCGCTCGCATAGGCGAGGATGCCGCCGATCTGCGCGAGCGCCTCGAGGATGAGCACGCCGGGCATGATCGGGCGCGCCGGGAAGTGCCCCTGGAACCAGGGCTCGCCCATGGTGACGCACTTGTGGCCGACGATGCGCTCGCGCGGGACGACGTCCGTCACGCGATCCACGAGCACGAACGGCCAGCGGTGCGGCAGGATCTGGAGGATGCGGTCGATCTCGATCGAGGTGCTTCGCAAGATTCACTCGGGGGGCAGCAGGCCCCGGTAAAGGCGAGCGAGCCCCCGCAACCAGCGGGCGCGCGCCACGGCCGGGTATCCTGCCACGACGGCCCCCGCGGGTACATCGCCGATGACGCCGCTCTTGGCGGCGATGCGCGCGCCGTCGCCGACCGTCACGTGGTCGGCGATGCCCGCCTGCCCGCCGACGAGGACGCCGCGCCCCAGCGTGACCGAGCCGGCCAGGCCGACCTGGGCCGCGAGGATGCACCCCTCCCCCACGTCGCCGTTGTGCCCGACGTGCACGTGCGCATCGAGCTTCGCGCCGCGCCGCACGCGCGTGGGAGCGAGCGTGCCCGCGTCGACGGTGCTCAAGGGGCCGATGCTCACGTCGTCCTCGATGACGACGCCCCCGAGCTGAGGCACCGCGCGCACCCGCTTGCCCGGCCCTTCCGCCCAGCCGAAGCCGGGGTGGCCGATGACGGCCCCCGCCCCGATGGTCACACGCGCACCGATCACCACGCGCGGCCCCAGGAGGGCGCTCGGCGCGATGCTGCAGCCGGGCCCCACGACCGCGGGCGTCTCCGGCACGACTGCGCCGTCGAGCACCTCGGCCATCGCCCACGCCGCGTGATCGTGAACCCACGCCGCGCTCACCGTCCCCACGCGCTCCACGACGGCGGCATCGACGAGCAAAGCGGCGCCCCGGCCGGCCGCCGCTCGCGCCACCCTCGCGAAGCGCGTCGAGAGCACGGGCGCGAGATCCCCGGCGCAGGCATGCATCACGGGCACGATGCGCTCGGGCGAGACGCTGCCCCCGGCGAGCACGCGCCCGCCGAGCCGCTGCGCGAGGGCATCGAGCGACTCCCCATGGAGCCGCACGACGCCGTCCGAAGTCACTTGTTGGGCGCGGACCCCGCCGGCGCCGGCGCCTTCGGAGCAGCCCCGCTCCCGGCCGCCGACGGCGCGCTGCCGCCGCTGCTGCCGTTGGCCATCTGGATCACGCGGTCGGTGAGATCCAGGTCGCTCCGCGCGAACGCCACCGTCGCGCGGTCCACGATGAGGTCGTACGCCTCGCTGCCGGCGATCCGCTTCACGGCGGCCATCACGCGCTCGAAGATCGGGTCCGTCAGCTCCTTCTGCTTCTTCTCGAGCTCCTTGTTGTATTCGACGAAGGTCGTCTGGAGCTCCACCATCTGCTTCTGCCAGTCGTCCACCTTCTTCTGGAGCGCGGCCTGCGAGAGGACACGCGACTGCTTGTCGATGTCCTCCTTCTGCTTCTGCATGTCGGCCTGCTTCTTGTTCAGCTCCTGCTGGCGGCTGTCGAACAGCTTCTTGAGGAGCGACTGCGCCCGCAGCCCGTCCTCGGTCTGCATGACGGCGCGCTGCACGTCGACGACGGCCACCTTCATCTGCGCGGAGGCGGTCCGGCCGAAGAGAGCCACGAACGCCGCGACGGCGGCAGCCAGGACGAAGCGGGAGAACGGACGCATGGTGCCCGCGTGCGTACTTCGGCAGGGCCCGTGCGGTCAAGCGAAGCGGGGACCTAGGGGGTCCAAGCCCCCTCCCCGCGCCATCAGCGCCGAGGGCTGTTCTCCCACGTGGATGACGGGGCGCCGCACGGCTCGCCCGGGGCCTCCACCTGCACCGTGACGTATTCGACCTTCAGCGTCGAGCGGATCCTCTCGCCGAGCCTCTGCCCGAAGGTCGGATCGGACGACTGGGTCTTCACGTGCACCGTCACGGCGTCGTGGCCGGCGCCCAGGGTCCACACGTGGAGGTCGTGCACGGCGGTCACGCCGGGGAAGCCGGCGACGAACTCGCGGATCGTGGCGACGGGCAGGTGCCGCGGCGCGGCCTCGAGCAAAACGAGGGTCGCGTCTCGCAGCAGGCGCAGGGAGCCGAAGAGCAGGATGGCGGCGACGACGAAGCTGGCGATCGGGTCGGCCGCGGCAGGGCCGCCGAAGCGGATCACCAGCGCCGCGATGAGCGCCGCGAGCGCCCCCAGCGTGTCCCCGATGAGGTGCAGCCACGCGCCGCGCAGGTTCAAGGTGTGGCCCTTGCCGTGGCCGCCATGGTCGTGACCGTGGTCGTGGTCGTGATCGTCGTGGTCATCGTCGTCCGGGTTGTCCGGATCGTGCGAGTGCCCGTGTCCGTGGCCGATGGCGTCGTGCAGGAGCCAGGCGCTCGCGCCGTTGACGAAGAGGGCCATCGTCGCGACGACGAGCATGATGGTCGCGCGCGGCGGCACCGTCTCGTGCAGGGCCGAGACGCCCTCGATGACGATGCCCACCGTGGTCGCGAGGACGAGCAGGGCGCTGAAGATGGCCGCCACGGGCTCGGCGCGCCGCAGGCCGTACGTGAACCGGGGGGTGGGCCGGCGCACGGCGAGGCGCATGGCGAAGAGGCTCACGCCGAGCGCGAGCACGTCCATGAGCAGGTGCAGCGCGTCGGCCTGCAGCACGACGCTGTCGGCCACGATGGCGCCCGCGAGCTCGAGCACGAAGAACGCGCTGACCAGACCCAGGACGGTCGCGAGGCGCTTCGCCTGTCTCGCCTCGCCCGGCGTGAAAGAGCCGTGCACGACGCTCGATGCTGCCTTGGGCGCGGGCGACGGCGCCGGCGCGTGCGCGTGTTCGTGTGCGTGATGCACGCGCTCAAACTAGCACGTAGTCGTCGGCCACCGCGGCGGGCTGGGAGTCGAGCGCGAGCATCGTCTCGTCGTCGCGCCGGACCGCCGTGATGTAGAGGCCATGCAGGATCGACGGGTGGTCGATGACGAGCGAAAGGAACTCGTCGCGCGGGAGGAAGAGGGTGACGGTCGGGTGCACGGCGATGACGTCGGCGTTCGCCTTGCGCCGCAGCACGAGGGCGACCTCGCCGACGGTGTCGCCCGGGATGAGGTTCGCGAGCACCACCGGCTCGCCACCCTCGTGGGCGACGACGGCCACCTCCCCCGAGGCGACGAGGTGCAGGCCCTGCGCTTCCTCGCCTTCGCTCACGAGCTTGTCGCCCTTCTCGAAGATGCGTGTCTCGAAGCGCTCGACGAGCGTCGCGCGATCCTTCGACGGCACCGAAACGAGCACCGGCGACGTCTTCACCAGGTTCGCGACCATGCGACGGCGGCAGTGCGCCGCGAGCTCGATGCCGACGATGGGCCGCCGGCCCGCGACCTCCTCGAGCGCGTCGCGCTTGGCCTTGAGGAGGATCGAGGGCAGCGTCGACGTCACGCTGGCCGCGCGCGGCGCGCGCGACAGGAGCGCCATTTCGCCGAAGAGCGCGCCGCTCGCCAGCCGCGCGAGCACGATGGGCGCCTTGCCGTCGTCCTCGCCCGCCTTGCGCGACACCTCGAGCTCGCCTCGGGCCACGATGTACGCCTCCGCACCCTCGTCGCCCTCCGCGATGACCCGCTTGCCGGCCGGCACCGTCATCATCTCGAACGTCGCGAGCAAGTCGCGCAGCGCGTCCTTCGGCAGGGCGCTGAAGAGCGGCAACGGCGCGACGAGCGGCAGCTCGGATCCGGAAGCCTCCTCGTACGTGCTCGTGGCGGCGTGGAGGATCTGCGTCGCCTTCGACGTGAGCGCCGGCCCGGTGAGGAAGGAGCTGAGCGGCTGGAACCCCTCGAAGTGCGGGAGCGGCGGCGGCGGGTTGGCCGTCTCCTGCAGGCGCGGCGATCCCTGGCCGAACGCCGTCGCGACCTGATCGAGCGGCTCGTCGACGTTCTCGCCGAGCGCGCGGAGGTCCCCGATGGCCGCGACCGCGAGGGGCAGGTTGCCCGCGTCGATGGCGCGCCGCACCGCGAGCCCGAAGCCCTCGATGGCCGCCTCGGTGCGCCCCATCTGCTCGAGCAGCCGGCACGTGATGACGAGCGCGCTCGGGATCGACGGGTCTTTCTCGACGACCGCGGCCGCCCAGCGCAGCGCCGCCTCGGTCTCGTCCGCGAGCAGCAGCGCCAGCGCGCGGTCGATCGGCGAGTCGGTCGTCTTCTGGACGCCGGGAAGCTCCGGCGGGGCAGCGCGCATGACGCCGCCCAGCTTACCAGAGGCCGCTCAGTCCTCGTCCGGCCCCTTCTTCGTCCCCTCCGAGCGCTCCAGGAACTGGCTCATGGCCTCAGCCGTCGCCGCCACGAGGGGCAGGACGCGCGGGTAATCCATGCGCGTGGGGCCGATGACGCCCACCGTGCCCGCCGCCTGCCCGTGCGCCGTGTACGCCGCCCCGACGATGGCGAGCTGGCCGCCGCCGAGGTCCCCCGCCTCCTGGCCCACCACCACGCGCCCGCCCTTGTTCTCGAGGGCCAGGTCGAGCAGCTTCACGAGCTGCTCGCGCGCGTCGAGCGCCGTGACGAGCCGCCGCACGTCGTCGGCCGCGGTGAACTCGGGCTGCTGGAGCAACCGGTCTTGCCCCTCGATGACCACGTCGGTCTCGCCGCCGACGGCCTCGCCCACGGCGGCGCCCCCGAGCTCGAAGGCCCGCTTGCGCACCTCGTCGCTCTGAACGCGCTCGGTGTGCAGGCGGCGCTGGAACAGGTCGCGGAGGTCGCCCAGGGAGCGGCCCTCCACCACGTCGTCGAGGAGGTTGTGGATGCGCTGCAGCTCCGACTCGGTGACGGCCACCTCGAGGAACCGGTTCTGCACCGTGCCGTTCTTCATCACGAGCACGGCGAGCACCTCTTCGCCCGACGTGCGGATGAAGCGCAGCTGCTTGAGCGTGAGCGTCTCCGCGCGCGGGGCCACGACGACGGCGGCGGTGCCGGTGAGCTCCGAGAGCAGCTTGCCCGTCTCGCGCATCACGTTCTGCCCGGGCGCGAGGGACGCGAACTTCTCGTGGATCGACGTCTCCTCGTCCGCCGAGAGCGTCCGCACCTGCATCAGCGCGTCGATGAAGAGGCGGAAGGCGCGGTCGGTCGGAATGCGCCCGGCGCTCGTGTGAGGCTGGCTCAGGTACCCCATCTCCTCGAGGTCCGCGAGGACGTTGCGGATGCTCGCCGGCGACAGATCGAGCCCCGACTTCTTCGAGAGCGTGCGCGATCCCACCGGCTCACCGGTCGACACGTACTCGGTGACGCAGTGATAGAGCACCTGACGGGCGCGGGCGTTCAGCTCCGGCATTGGGCCTTCCAGAGCTTAACACGCTAGATTCCCGCCTCATGCGCGGCCGTATGGCGCACGTGGGTTTCGGGGCCCTGTTCGGGCTGTCGCTGCTGACGGCAGAGCCCGCGGCGCGCGCGGGGTTCTTCGTGGCGCCCGCCGCACCGCCGGCCGGCACGGCGCCGGCCGTGCAGTACGGCGAGATGGACCGCGCGACGTGCGAGGCGGAGCTCGGGCGGCGCGGCGTCCCGTTCGCCCCGGTCGACGAGGCCCGCGGGGTGCTCGCGCCCGTCAGGCTCACGGGGCCGCTGCACGGCGTGACGTTCCGCACGGGTCTCCCCGCGTCCCAGCGCGCGAGCTCCCCGTGGGAGATCGTCGACTGCCGGCTCGCCCTCGCGCTCGACGACTTCGCCGTGCAGCTCGAGGCGCACGACATCGTGACCGTCATCCACCTGTCCATCTACCGTCCGCCGTCGTCGCGCTGGCCCGACGACAAGCTCGCGTCGCGCCATCCCGGGGGCCTGGCGATGGACGCCGCGACGTTCGTGAAGAAGGACGGCACGGAGCTCGAGGTGCAGCGCGACTTCCACGGGCGCATCGGCGCGAAGACCTGCGGCGCCGGCGCGGGCCCTCACCCGGCGACGCCCCAGGCCAACGAGCTGCGCAGCATCGTGTGCGACGCCGCCGACGCGCGCCTCTTCAACGTGCTGCTGACGCCGGATTACAACTGGCCGCACCGGAATCACTTCCACCTCGAGGTGACCGCCGGCGCGAAGTGGTTTGTGGTGCACTGAGCGAACCGGTATGAAGCGCGCGTGACCGGCGCGCCCCAGAAGCGGGAATTCTTCGGACACCCCGCGGGGCTCTACGTCCTGTTCCTCACCGAGATGTGGGAGCGCTTCTGCTTCTACGGGATGCGCGCGCTGCTCGTGCTCTACGTGGTCCACCGCATCGCGACGCCGGAGGTCGCCGGCACGGTGCCCGGCTGGCTCGCGGTGAAGGGCGCCATCGAGCACGTCTTCGGCCCGCAGGACGAGCACCAGATCGCCGACCAGATCTACGGCCTCTACACGGCGTTCGTGTACCTCACGCCGCTCATCGGCGGCATCCTGGCCGACCGCTGGTTCGGCCAGCGCAAGATGGTGCTCTTCGGCGGCGTCGTGATGGCGATCGGCGAGTTCATGCTCACGCGCGAGTCGCTCTTCTTCCCGGCGCTCGTGACGATCACGATCGGCAGCGGCTTCCTCAAGTCGAACGTGTCGACGCAGGTCGGGGCGCTCTACCCGCCGGGGGACCCGAGGCGCGACCGCGCGTTCAACATCTTCTACGTCGGCATCAACCTCGGCGCGTGGCTGTCGCCCTTCGTGTGCGGGACGCTCGGCGAGCGCGTCGGCTGGGCGTGGGGCTTCGGGTCCGCGGGCATCGGGCTGCTCTTCGGCGTGGCCATCTACACGTGGGGGCAGAAGTACCTCGCGCCCGACCAGATCATGCAGGCGAAGAGCGAGGCGGGCGCCAGGCGGGCGAAGCCCGCGCCGTTCACGCGCAGCGAGTGGCTGAAGATCGGCGCGCTCGTGGTGCTCTGCGCCCTCAACATCCCCTTCTGGGGCGTCTACGAGCAGCAGGGCAACTCGCTGCAGTTCTGGGCGGACGAGAGCACCAACCGGCACGTGCTGTCGTGGCTCGGCATCGGCTGGGAGATGCCCGCCTCGTGGTTCCAGTCGCTCAACCCGGGCTTCATCATGCTGTGCACGCCGTTCATCAACCGCCTCTGGCTGCGCCAGATGCGCAAGAAGACCGAGCCGACGAGCGTGACCAAGATGGCCATCGGCTGTTTCCTGCTCGGCGTGTCGTTCCTCGTGATGATCGGCGCGGCGCGCGTCGTCGACTCGGGGCACCTCGCCAGCTTCGGCTGGCTGGTGGGCTGCTCGTTCCTGCTCACGGTGGGCGAGATTTACCTGTCGCCGGTGGGGCTCTCGCTCGTGACGAAGATCAGCCCGCCGCGCATCGTCTCGATGATGATGGGCATGTGGTTCCTCTCGAGCTTCTTCGGCGACTACCTGTCGGGGTACCTGGCGACCTTCAAGCAGACGATGTCGAGCAGTGCGTTCTTCACGATGCA
The DNA here is from genome assembly GCA_036393165.1 of Polyangiaceae bacterium. Taxonomy (GTDB): domain Bacteria; phylum Myxococcota_A; class Polyangia; order Polyangiales; family Polyangiaceae; genus Palsa-1150. The sequence continues at coordinate 23,251 of DASVWO010000073.1, forward strand.
GGCGGGGCTGTCGCTCGTCACGGGGATCGCGATCGTCGCGATGTTCGTGCCGCTGAAGAAGGCCATCGGCGACGAGAACGCGCCCCACGCGGCGGCCAGCCCGACGAGGGCCGAGTCAGCGACGTAAGCGCTCGACGACGGCGCGCATGTCGTCGGGCATCGGGAGCTCCCAGCGCATCTCCCGCTCCGTCGCCGGATGCACGAACCCGAGCTCCGCGGCGTGCAGCATGAGGCGCGGCGCCTCGATGAGAGGGCCGGCGAAGCCGCGCACGTAGACGCGCTCGCCCACGATGGGGTGACCGCTCTCGCTCAGGTGGATCCGGATCTGGTGCGTGCGTCCCGTCTCGAGCCGGCAGCCGACGAGCGTCGCGCCCGCGAGCGCCTCGATGCGCTCGACGTGGGTGATCGCCTCGCGCGCCGAGGGGGGCGGCGTGCCGCGCGCCGAGCCGCGCAGGCCGTCGCCCCGGTTCTCCATCAGGAAGGACCGGATGGTGCGCGGCCGGACGTCGCCGTGCGCGATCGCGAGGTAGCGGCGGTGCACCGTGTGGTGCCGGAACTGCGACGCTAGCCCCTGCTTCGCGAGCCAGCTCCGCGTGAAGACCACGAGCCCGCTCGTCTCCTTGTCGAGCCGGTGGACGATCCCGAGCGCCGGCCGCCCTCGCCCGCGCGTGCCGGCCTTGCTCTCGAGCCATCCGCGCACGCGCGCCTCGAGCGTGTCGACGTCGCTCTCGCCGTCGCCCGCATGGCCCGAAGGGGTGCGGGCGCGCTCGGAGACGAATGGCACCGTGCTCACCCCCGGCGGCTTGCCCACGACGATCACGTGCGCGTCCGCATGCACGACGTCCAGCGAGCCCCCCGCGGGCGCCTCCTTGCGCGGCGCACGCTGGTCCATCACGAGCCCCGCCCCGGCGGCCACGCGCGCCGTCGGGTCGCGCACGACGCTCCCCGCGACGCGCACCTTGCCCGCCTCGATCCACGCGCGCGCCTTCCCCCAGCTCACGCCCCAGAGGGCACGCACGGCACGGTCGAGCGGACCTGCGAGCTCGGCCGGCACGGTCTTCTCGTCGGCAGCCACTTGGCTTCCTTCTTACCCCCAAATATCGTGCGGCTTTGCGGCTTTGCGCTGCGCGTCTCCTTGCTTGACACCGTGCGTCCGTGGTCCGCACAATCGGCTATCCCCGCGAATTCCGTGGGGCGGAGAACGCACGTGCCCAAGACCCTGCTGGCCGTCGACGACAGCGCCACGATGCGCAAGGTTCTCGAGATCACCTTCGCAGGCGAGGACTTCCGCGTTCTCACGGCCGAGGGCTCGCAGAAGGCCCTCGCGCACATGAGCGAGGATCCGGTGGCCGTGGTCATCGACACGTCGCTCGACGGCGACGATCCGTACGCGCTCGCGAAGGAAGTGCGTTCGCGCTCGGGGGCAGCGGTCATCATGATGATGGCGAGCCGGTACAACCCGTACGACGCGAACAAGGGACGCGACGCGGGGGCCGACGACTTCATCGACAAGCCGTTCGACACGCAGGCCTTCATCGACAAGATGAAGAAGGCGCTCGGGGCGCGCGAGGCCAAGGGAGCGCCCGTCGCGGCGGCGCCTGCGCCCGCGCCCGTACCGGCGCCTCC
>DASVWO010000074.1:0-5348 GCA_036393165.1 Polyangiaceae bacterium
CTGTAGAACGCCATGTTGCGGATGTGCGCCCCCGAATCGGCGAACCCGAGGATCGCGCTCGGGTGCTGGAACATGAAGGCGAGCTCCTCCGGCCGATGGTTGGCGATGACCGTGCGCCACCGGAGCGCCCGCCCGTGCTCCACCACGAGGTCCAAGAAAGCGTCGACCGGGTGGATGCTGCGCTCGTCGGCGATCTGGCCGAAGGAGCGGCCCACCAGCGCGCCGTCGGGACACGCCACGACGTACGCGTCGTGGAAGTCGCGCTGCCACACGCGAGGTGTCCATCGCCTCTCGTAGTCGCGCCGGAAGCGGCGCCGGTACGCCTCGTCGCGCATCAGCGCGTTGCGCTCGATCTCGTCGACGAGATGCAGAGCGGCTCGTCCGGCCCCGAACTCCTCGAAGACGACGAGGTCGATGCCGTCCGAGTAGACCTCGAAGGGGACGGGGAGGGTTTGCCAGCGAACGTCAGCCCCGAGCACGCGGTTGACGAAGCTGCTGAGCGCTGCGATCACGCGATGCATGCCCGGCGTGGCCTTGGGGTCGGCGAGGGTGAGCAGCGTCGTCTTGAGCGCCGGACGGACCGAGAGCCCGGCGCTCTCCAGCATGAAGAGCAGCCCGTTGACCTTCTTCACCAGGCTCGGAGCCGACTGCAGGATGCGCCCGCGCCTGCGGAGCACGCGGTTGAGGCGCCTGTATTCCCCCCACGTCGCGTACGTCGACGGAAGCTGCTTCGAGCGGAAGCGATCGCCGTCCAGCTTGTCCCAGGGGTTGGTCATGCTCGAGAGGCCGAGCATCCCGGCGTCCAGCGCCTCCTCGAGCCAGCGCTCCATCTGCGCCATCTCGTCTCGCGTGGGGCGCACGTCGCGGTCGACCGCGCGGGCCAGGCCCATCACGCGTACGCGCATGTCCGAGTGCCCGATGAAGGCGTTGACGTTCGGTCCCAGCGGGTGCGACCGGAGGAAGTCGACGTACTCGCGCGGCGTGCTCCACCTCTTGCGCTCGCGCAGCAACGGCAGCACCTGCGCCCGTGGGATCGACTCGACGCGGGTGAACATGTCGGAGCAGTCCTCCGGCTCCGAGAGGATTGTGCTGATGGAGCAGCTCCCGACCGTGACCGTGGTGACTCCGTGACGCAGCGACTCGGAGAGCGAAGGCGCGGCGATGAGCTCCTCGTCGTAGTGCGTGTGCATGTCGAGGAAGCCCGGCATGACCCAGCAGCCACTCGCGTCGATGACGCGTGCGCCCACGGCCTCGAGCGGAACGTCCGACGTCGCGACCACACGGCCGTCGCGGATCCCCAGGTCACGCACCGCCGCTGGTGCGCCGGTGCCGTCGAAATGGAGCCCGTTGCGGATCACCAGGTCCCAGCTCATGGCGGGCAACTTGACACGCAAAGAGAGTGAACGCTACCTAAAAAGAGAGTGATCGCTGCCTAACTGACGTCTCCGGGAAAGAAGTCCGTCTCCGGGAATTTTTCCGCATTCGACCGCCGGCGTGCCCGGAAAACAGCCCGAAAACCGCCGGGCACACCGGATGCTTCATCGATGGTGCTCGTCATGAAATCGATGGCGTGGTTCCTGGGCGCGATTGCCGGTTTGGGCTGTGCGGCGTGCCTGACGCCGCAGCCGGCGCTGATGTTCCCCGTCGCCTCGCTCGACACTCGCGCCCCACCCGACGCGGCGCGGATCGTCTTCGTACGCGAATCGAGCCCGTGCGACGGAGGGGCGCCGTTCCGCATCGTCGACGCAGGGCTGAAGTTCCTCGGCGACAGCCCCCCGGCGTCCAAGTTCACCGTGCTCGTCCCGGCAGGCCACCACGCATTCTTCGCGTGGCAGCCGTCGGGCGATGTCCCGCCCGATCTGTACCCGTGGGCCAATCAGGTGGGCGCCCTGGAAGGCGACTTCGCTGCCGGCCGGACGTACTACGTGGCGGTGAGCATCGCGAACGGACGCTTCGCGTTGCGGAAGACGTGCGACAACTACCAGTGGCTGGCGCTCCGCAGGGTCGACCCCGCGGACGCCGAGGTCGAGCGCGTCATCGCCAGCGCGCGCGCCTGGGTGCCAGACGTTTCCGCGGGGCAGCGCGCGGTGGACTCCGATCGGACGGAAACGGCGCGGCACGTTGCGCTCGGGGAGCAAGCGCTTCGCTCACCGGCGGAGGTGAGCCAGCCGGAGCAGCCGGTCACTTGGCCTTCAATGAGGCCGTGAGCCAGATGACCGGTTCGATCGTTGCTGGGTCGAACGCGCACTGCTAAAGCGCCGGGGCCATGCGCCCGCTCGTGTGTCTGACGGCTTGTGTCGCGATCGGCTGCGGCGGCACGTCTTCGATCGACAATGGCCCTTCGACGACGTCCAGCGCCACTCTCTACGGGAGGGTGTGGCTCACGAGGATACCGGCGCAAGGCAGTACCCAGTTTTCGGCGCAGTTCGGCGGCGCGGCGCCTGCCAACGTCGAGCACGAGCAGGCGTTCGGCTCTTGCTACAGCCAGCCGTACCCGTCGTCGCCCGCGACCACCGAGTTCGACTCCGCCGGGACCTTGTCGCTCCTCGGGACGACGACCCCATGGCAGGTGCAGCCCGGTTCGAACATGAGCTACTCGTCCACCCGCACGGCAGACGAGTGGAGCGAGGGCGCGCAGCTCGAGATCCGCGCGACGGGTGCGCAGGCGCCGGCTTTCGATACCACCGTGATCGCGCCACCCACGCTCCGGTTTCTCAACGACAGGGCGGCGCTCGTCGAGGCGGTGACTGGCAACGCGGACGTCACGTTGCAGTGGATGCCCGTGGACGCAGACCAGGTGTGGATCGGTGTCGAGTCCGGGGACAAGCAGGTGACGTGCTCGTGGACCGGGGCGACGGGGCGCGGCACCATCCCCGGCGCGGCGCTGGCCACGTTGCCGCAGTCGGGCCGGACCATCCGGTCGCCGGTCGCTCTCAACTCGCACGCCTTCCAGAGCAACGCGTGGTCGATCAACGTGATTGCCCAGGCGAGAAGCGAATTCCCCGACGGGAGCAGCCTGTAGGCGTCGACGGGCAGCTCAGTTCAGGCAGGGCATCAGATGAATCCGGGAGGCCCACCGAGGACGGCCTGATGCAGGACGACGGCTCCCGCGGTCACCGTGCGCTCCACCATCCGGGTCCAGCCTTCATGGCGGCCGGTCTGGAGGCCGGGCTCTACTCTCGTTTCGACGTCGCAGACTGGGTCGCCGAGGAGATCGAACGCCGGCGCAGACCAACTCGGCGCAGTCGCGAACCGACATGGCCGTGCTCTATCACGTGGTCCAGGCGATGCGCGGTTACCCGCCCTGGCTCAGGGGCACCCCAGGCAGCCCACGGGGCACGTCCCGTTGACCGGGGCGGTGAATTGGGGAACGACGGGATGTTCGACGGCACGTCGCAGCAGAGTTGCCCCGCCGTGCAGCATTCGCTGCCGCAGCAGAACGTGCTGGTGCCGCAACCCTCGATGGTTTCGCCATGCCCGAAGGAGAGCGCCGAAGGCGTTGTGCACGAGACCATGACCTCCGAGGGTATCGACCGGCCGACTCACGCATCCCATCATGCATCCGATGAAGACGCTCGTCGCCGCCGCGCGCAGTGAGTTGAACGGGGAGTAGAATCCGTGGGTCGCCCGGCCCATGGTCCAGGTCTCGAACGCAGATCGAATCGTCTTCCCGGAAGTCGGCCGCACCAAGGGTGACGTGGTCACCTATTACGAGCGGATCGCGCCGCGCCTGCTGCCGCACGTCGTCGGACGCCCCCTCTCGATCCGTCGCTATCCCAAGGGGCTCGCCGCGCCGGGGTTCTTCCAGAAGAACGTCCCCGCCCACTATCCGGAGTCGATCGGGCGCTTCGCCGTCCCGCGAAGCGCTGCGGCATCCAAGAAGCACCCGAGGCGCGGGGCGGCGGCGGCGCCGGACGTCACGGTCTACCCGGTCGTGCATGAGGCGGAGCACCTCGCGTATCTCGCCAACCAGGGGGCGATCGAGCTGCACGTCCCCACCAGTCGGGTGACCGACGGGTTTCGTCCCGACCGGATCGTCATCGATCTCGATCCCCCGGAGGGAGCCGTGGCGGCGGTTCGCCGAGCCGCGAAGCTGGTCCGCGAGTCGCTCGATGCGCTGAGGCTCACGACCGTACCCGTGGCGACGGGCTCGAAGGGTTACCACCTCGTCGCTGCGATAGCGCCCCGCCTGGACGCCGAGACCATCGCGGTGGCCACCCAGAAGCTCGCGGCCCTTCTCGCGGCCGACCACCCGGAGGAGCTCACCATCGCCTTCCGGACGGCGCTCCGTGGGGGCCGCGTCTTCATCGACTGGATGCGGAACAATCCGGGCGCCACCGTCGTCACCCCGTACTCGGTCCGCGCGCGCCCGCGTGCTTCGGTCGCTGCGCCGCTCCAGTGGGAGGAGCTCGACCAGCACGCGCCCGACGCGTTCACGATGGACGACGTCGACCGGCTCCGAGAACGCTCCGATCCGCTGGCGGACCTGGCCGCGTCGAAGCAGGACGCGGAGCCGTTCGTGACTTCGGTCGACGCGGCGTTCGAACGATCCGGGCTCGTGCTCGAGACATTCGACCGCTTCCGGTCGTGATGATGCTCCCGGCAGCGGGTGTATGTAGAGGGCATGACGAATGACCGCGTCCTCTTTTCCGTCGAAGACGGCGTCGCCCACGTCCGCCTGAACCGCGCCGACAAGCGCAACGGTCTCGATCGCGCGATGTTCGAAGCGCTGGTCGCCGCCGGAGAGACGGTCGCAGCCGACCGCCGCGTTCGGGCGGTCGTCCTGTCCGGCGAGGGCCCGGCGTTCTGTGCGGGGCTCGACTGGCAGTCGTTCCTCGGCGACCGCGAAGGATCGACGGCGCTGCTCGCGCGCGACGCCGCGCGGTCGCCGGCGAACGTGGCGCAGCGCGCGTGCTGGATATGGACGGAGGTGCCCGTGCCGATCATCGCGGCGGTTCACGGCGCCGCGCTCGGCGGCGGGCTGCAGCTCGCGCTCGCGTGCGACATTCGCCTGATCGCGCCCGAGGCGACGCTCTCGGTGATGGAGATCCGCTACGGGCTCGTTCCGGACATGACGGCGTCGCAGACCCTGCTGCGCCTCGTGCGCCCCGATGTGGCGAAGGAGCTCGTGTTCACAGGACGCCTCGTGAATGGAGAGGAGGCCGGTCGCGTCGGTCTGGCGACGCGCGTGTGCGCCGATCCGCTGAGCGAGGCCAAGGAGCTAGCCCGCACGATCGCCGCGCAGTCGCCTGACGCGATACGGGCGGCGAAGAAGCTGTGCGACCGCGCGCCGGGCATGAGCATCGCCGATGCGCTGAAGCTCGAGACGGAGCTGCAGCTGGGACTTC
>DASVWO010000075.1:0-8896 GCA_036393165.1 Polyangiaceae bacterium
CCTCCTCTCGGTGCCGCTCGCGGCGCACGTCGGGCGCATCGCGCGGGCGGCGCTGGTGGACGTGGCGCGGGCGCAGTTCCTGGCCGTCGCGAGCGCGAAGGGGGCACGGCCGGTGCGCGTCTGGGTGCTCCACGCGCTGCCGGCGGTGGTGGGTCCCATCGTGACGGTGGTCGCGAGCCAGCTGGGGGCGCTGCTCGGGGGCGCGGTCGTCCTCGAGCGCATGTTCGAGCGATGGGGCCTGGGCACGCTGATCCTCGAGGCGTACTCCACGCGCGATCTGCCGGTGCTCGAGGGGGCCGTCGTCGCGGCGGGCCTCCTCTTCGTCATCGCGCAGGCGCTGGGAACGGCGCTGCTCGCCGCGGTCGATCCGCGAGCGAGGGGGAGCGCATGACCGCGTCGGGGTCGGGGTCGGGGTCGCGGTCGCGGTCGCGGTCGAGACTGTGGCACCTCTTGCCCCTCGCGCTGGTCGTGGTCGCGGGCGCGGTCGGGGCGCTCCTCGCGAACGAGCCCGCCGGTCGGCTCGACCCGGCGCGTTCCTGGTGCGCGCCGAGCGCCGCGCGACTCCTCGGATGCGGCGAGGCCGGCGTGGACCTCCTTCCTCTCGTGTCCGCGGGCGTCCTCCGTGGCGTGGTCCTCGCCGCAGTCGTCGCCCTCGTGGGATTCGCGGTGGGCACGCCCCTCGGCGCCGCAGCAGCCCTCGCGCGCGGCCGCTTCGAGCGCGGCGTCGAGCGCGCGTGCGACCTCGTGCAAGCCTTCCCGAGCTTCATCCTCGCCCTCGCCGTCCTCAGCGCCGTGCGCGCCCCTTCTCGCGTGCACATCGGCGCCGTCTTCGCCCTCACCGCGTGGGCGCCCTTCGCGCGGCTCGCCCTCTCGCAGACGCGCGTGCTCCGCGACGCCGCGTTCGTCGAGGCCGCGGTCGCCCTCGGCCGCAGGCGGGCCGGCGTCCTGCGCACGCACATCGTCCCGAACCTGCTCGGCGTCGTCGCGGTGCAGCTCGGCTCCACCGCGGCGGCCATCGTGGTGAGCGAGGCGGCGCTCGCCTTCGTCGGCCTCGGCCCGCGCGATGGCGTGTCCCTCGGCGGCGTCCTCGACCAGGGCGTCGCCGCGATGCTCCGCGCTCCTCATGTCCTCGTGGTGGGTGCCCTCGCTGTCGCCCTCACGAGCGCCGCGATGCTCGTCGCGGGCCGCGCGGCCGAGCGCTAGCGCGAAGCGACGGCTTGCCCGACCGTGGGCGAGAGCTTGCCCAGGCCCGAGTGAGAGCCTGCCCGAACGAGGTCACGACCTCGCCTCGCGAGAGCGAAGGGATGCCCATGCCCGGTCAAGACCATGCCGGGCCCGAGCAAAGGCTCGCCCACGCGAGTGCAAAGCCTTGCCCGTGCCCGGTCACGTGCTGCCGCGCGAGAGCGAAGCCGTGCCCACGCGTGGGCAAGCCTTCGTCGAGCCCGAGCGAGACCATGACCGGGCCCGGGCAGGTTCTCCGCGAGCGACGGCAAGGCCATGCCCATGCAGGTGCACGGTCTCACCCCAGCGTGGGCAAGGTCGTGACCGGGCCCGGGCAGAGTCATGACCGAGCATGGGCACGGTCTTGTACGGGCATGGGCAAGGTCTTGCTCGGGCATGGGCAAGGTCATGACGAGCATGGGCAAGGCCATGACCGAGCATGGGCAGGGTCTTGACCGGGCATGGGCAAGGTCTTGACCGAGCATGGGCAAGGCCATGATCGGGCGTGGGCAGGGTCATGAACGGCGAGGGCGTCGCGTCACCCCGACCCCGACCCCGACCCCGACCCCGACCCCGACCCCGACCCCGGCCCCGACCCCGACCCCGACCCCGACCCCGACCGCGACGGCGACCTCGACCCCGACCTCGACGGCGACCGCGATACACCGGCGGCGTGCTAGACCCCGCGTCGATGTTCACGCCGTCGCCTCTGCCGCGGAACCTCGAGGCGGCCTTCCGTGACCTCGCGTCGGAGCGCGCGTCCACGCGCGCCTCGGCCGTGCGCGACGTGGTGCGGCATGCGCTCCGGAGCGACGCGACGCGAGCGCGCGCGATCCCGCTGCTCGAGCGAGCACTCAAGGACGACGAGGCGCCCGGCGTGCGGGCCGAGGCTGCCGTGGCTCTCGCGGACGTGGCCGCGGGTGAGTCGCTGCCCACCCTCCTCGTCGCGGTCGAGGACGACGACGCGCACGTGCGGCAGATGGCGCTCGCGGCCATCGGCGAGATCGGCGACGCGCGCGCGACGCAGCGGCTCGAGCGCGCGCTGCGCGATTCGCGTCCCGAGGTCCGCTACCAGGCCGTCATCGCGTACGCCCGCGTCGCGAAGGACGACCCGCCCGCCGTCGCCACGGCGCTCGTGCGCGCCCTCGACGACGAGGACGGGGCCATCCGCTACATCGCGATGCGCGTCGCCGAGGAGCAGGCCGTGGACCTCAAGGACGAGCGGCTCGCCGCCCGCGCCGCCGAGCTCGTGGAGGGGCCCGATCCCGCGGTCGCCGTCGTCGCGGCGCTCTATCTCGCACGCGTCGGACGCAAGCCCGGCGCCGAGGTGGTGCTCGACGTGGTGGCCGAGCGTCGCGACGCGCCCGAGCTCGAGGACGAGCAGGCGTGCGTCGAGGCCGCCGGCGAGCTCGGGATGCGCGAGGCGATCCCGTTCCTCGAACGACGCGTCTGGGGGCAACGCCGTGTGCTTCGTACCCTCTTCGCGTTCGGCGCGGGCGATCACGCGAGCTGCGCCTGGCACGCGCGCATCGCCCTCGCGCGCCTCGGGCACGAGCGCGCCCGCGGCGACATCCTGCGCGACCTCGGCTCCTGGCGGAAGGAGACGCGCGAGGCGGCCGTCGTCGCCGCCGGACGCGCGGGGGTGAACGAGGCGCGCGGGGCGCTCGAGAACCTCGGAGGCTCGGTCGATGCGGCTCTCGTCAGAGAAGCTCTCGTCCGGCTCGGCGTGGGCTGAGCGCGTCCGCTACGACGCGCGCGCCGCCGAGGCGCACGTCGAGAGCTGGTTCCTCAAGGCGAACGATCCGCGCGGCCGCCGCGCCGTGTGGCTCAAGTGGACCATCTGGGCGGGCGCGCGCGCGCCCGGGAGCGCCGTCGCCGAAGCGTGGGCCGTCGCCTTCGGCACGTCGCGCGGACACGTCGCGACGAAGACCACCGTGCCCTTCGGGGCCGCCCGCTTCTCGCACGAGGGCATCGACGCCACCGTCGACGGGTGCACCCTCACGCGCGAGTCGGCGCGCGGCCGCGTCGAGAGCGGCGGGCGCGCCATCGCGTACGACCTGCGCGTCGCGCCCATCGGGCCGCCCCTCGTGCACTACCCGGCGCGCTGGATGTACGAGCGCCCGCTGCCGAAGCAGAAGATCCTCTCGCCCGTGCCCGACGCGCGCGTCTCGGGCACCGTGGAGATCGATGGCGAGCGCTGGGATCTCGACGGGTGGCCCGGCATGATCGGCCACAACTGGGGCAGCCAGCACACGGAGCTCTACGCGTGGGCCCACTGCAACGCGTGGGACGACGGCGAAGACGTCGTGCTCGAGGGCTTCTCCGGCCGCCCGCGCGTCGGCGGCGTGCTCGTGCCGACGACCACCATGGTGAGCGTCGTGCACCACGGCAGCATCTACCGGCTCAACGTGCCCCTGCGGAACGCGGGCAGCATCTCGCCTCGACGCTGGCGGTTCCGCGCGCGCTCGCGCCGCATGGACGTCAGCGGCGAGCTGTGGGCGGACACCGAGGACTTCGTGGGCCTCTTCTACCCGAACCCCGACGGCACCCTCTGCCACTGCCTCAACTCGAAGCTCGCCCACGCCGAGATCACCCTGCGCGTCGAGGGACGCGCCCCGCGCACGCTGCGAAGCCAGCGCGCCGCCCTCGAGATCGGGACGCGCGACCCGAACCACGGCGTCCGGATGTACGTGTGATGCGCGCGCTGCCCGCCGTCGCATCCGTCGTCGGGGGACTCGCCGTGGCCGTGTGGCTCGGCGGGCTGCTCGCGCTCGGCGCCGTCGCGGCACCGCTCGTCTTCGCCAACGTGAGCTTCCCCCAGAGCGCCGACGCGATGACCCTCGTGTTCCGCCGCTTCGACATGGTCGCCATGACGTGCGCGGCCGTCGCGATGGCCTGCGAGGCCGCCAAGGTCGCCGCACGCGTCGCGTTCGGGCGCGCCGATCACGCGCGCGCGGGCCTCACGGTCATCGCCGCCATCCTGGCCGTCGTCGAGGGCACCCTCGTCGCCCCGCGCATCGCGGCCCTGCACGGCGCGGGCGTCATGCGCGGGATGGGCGCCGCGGGCGAGACCCTCTCGCACCTGCACGACATCGCCGAGACTCTGGGGAAGACCGAGGTCGTCCTTCTCGCGATCGTGCTGGCTCTCCTGGTCCTGCGCCCAGCCGCGAGGTAGCCTTCGCTGGCGCGCGCGGGGAGAACGAGCGCGCTCGGGGAGTAGCAAATCATGGCTTACAAGAAGCACCAGGGGTGGCTGCCGGCCGTCGTGCTGGTCGGCGCCTGTTTCGTCATCGGCAACGGCTGCTCGAGCAGCAGCAAAGGCTCGGCCGGTCCCGGCAACACCGACAGCGGGAGCGGCGGAGACACCGGCTCGGGGGACGACAGCGGCAGCGGATCGGGCTCCGGCTCGAGCTCCGGCGGTCTGCCCGGCGACGACGCGAGCGGCAGCAGCAGCGGCGGCGAAGCGGGCGGACCGTGCACGCCCGGCAAGTCGACCGACGGCTCGACGCTCTACGACGGCACCGTGGGCAAGCCGTGCACGAGCGACTCCGACTGCCAGGTCAACGGCATGGCGTGCACCAACATCTGCTCGACCAGCTACTACAAGCCGTCGATGGGCTCGCGGTACCCGACCGCCGTGTGCATCAACGTCACGTGCGATCCGGCGCCGCCCAGCGATCCGACGGGCCAGTACATCCACTTCTGCGACGGGCCCGACAACACGCTCGCCACGCCGGGCATCTGCGTTCCGACCACGAGCCCGCCGAAGTCCGGCATGGGACTCTGCCTGCCGCAGTGCGAGTACTCGAACGACGGCGCGGCGGCCAAGGGCTGCGTCGGCAAGGACGCGTGCACCCCCTACGCGTTCGGCACGCTGACGAGCGGCTCGCCCATCGCGCTCGGCATCTGCTACGGCGGCTGCACGCAGGACACCGATTGCCCCACGGGCAACCATTGCCAGCTCGACACCGGGATCTGCGTCGCGCAGACCAAGACGCGCACCCTGCAGCCCGGCGATCCGTGCACCGCGGCCGACGCCGATCCCAGCACCAACAACCCCGGCGGCAAGGGCAACTGCTCGTGCGTCTACGACACGCAGACGCTCGAGGGGTACTGCACCACGTACTGCATCACCGGCGCCACGTCGGGCCCGGGCTCGTGCCCGACGCTCGACTCCGGCGTCACCTTCACCTGCGACAACTCGACCCCCTCGTCGATCACGACGTCGTCCGGCTCGACGCCCTGGGGCACGACGGCCGAGAACGCCGGGGTCGCGGGCAGCTGCTACATCAAGTGCGCCCCCTCCGACGCGGGTGCAGGGGACGCAGGGGGCACATGCCCCTACGGTGGCGCGGCGGACGGCGGCGGCGGCGGGGATCTCTGCAGCAGCGCGACCATCGCCGGTCCGGACTGCCTGCCCGGCGCGGCGTTCTGAAGCGAGCAAGCGAAACAGCTACGGGAAAGGGCGCCGATTCGCGGCGCCCCGGCCCGCATGGCATAATCCATCGCACTTGCACTTAACGAGGCTTCTTGCAGCAGGGGGGGCGCTGACGCTCCTCGTGGCGCTGTCGGCCACGGGCGGGTGCACGACCGTCATCGCCCAGGAACCCCCGGTCGAAGGACCGACCGATGCCGGCATCGGCGTCGACGGCGTCGGCTCGAGCTCCTCGGGCGGCGGCGGGTCGAGCGGCGGGAGCGGTGGCTTCGTCGACGCCACCGCGTGCCTGCCGGGCGACGTGACGACGTATGCGCCGCAGTACCGCCCCGCGACGGGTGCGTACCAGAGCAAGTGCCACGACGGCGACGTGCAGGCGTTCTTCGACGCGTGCCTGGGCACCAACGCGACGTCCGACAACTGCAACAAGTTCATGGGCGACACCACGACGTCGGGGTGCGCGGCCTGCATCCTCACGCCCGATTCGGCGATGAAGTACGGCCCGCTCATCGGCCACGGCTCCTTCGTGACCGCCAACGTCGCCGGGTGCCTCGAGCTCGTCGACGCCACGAGCAGCGGGCTCGCGTGCGCCAAGGCCGTGCAGGCGCTCGCCGGGTGCGAGCTGCTCGCGTGCGAGGCCAACTGCGACGTGCACGACGTCGCCTCGCTCAACGCGTACGAGACGTGCGCGTCGACGGCCGACCAGGCCGGGTGCGGCACGTACTCCTCGGCGTCGTCGTGCGTGCAGGGACTCCAGGAGGCGGGCGACGCCGTCGCGCAGTGCCTCGCGCAGGACTTCGCCACGTTCTACGGCGCCGCGGCGCGGCTCTTCTGCGGGATGCCGCCGCCGCCGATGGACGCGGGCGCGCCGCCCTACGACGCGGGGACACCTCCGCCGGACGGCTCGACGGCGAGCGACTGACCGGCTACGAAGGCCGGTGCCGTGCGACAACTGATCCTTCCGATACTTCTCGCTGTTTGCTCAACCGGCTGTGGTGGATGCGTCGGGGACGACAGCTCCGGCGGTTCCCAGGCCCAGAGGCCGCTTCCTCCGAACAGCCAGCTCCGGCCCGGGCAGATCCGCCTGCCGCTCCGCCCCCTCCTGCCGCAGCAGCAGCCCGGGGCGACCGGCGCGGCGCCCCCCGCATCCGCTCCTCCCGCGCAGCCGTCCGCGGCGCCTCCGCCGCCGCCGGCTCCCTCGGGCTCTGCCGTGCCGTGATACGCGCGTCGGTGCTCGCCGCCGTCGCGTGCGCGCTGCTCGGTTGCAGCTCCACGTCGAGCGCCGGCGGCGGCCCCGAAGACGCATCGTCCGGCGACGCGATCTCCGACGCGACGCAGCCTCCGCACGACGCGGGGGCCGACCGCGACGCGGCACAGCCCGGACCCGACGCGAGCATCGACGGCGCCTGCGAGCCCGTGAAGGGCGCGTGCTCGCTCGTCCTGCAGAACTGCGCCCCAGGCCAGCAGTGCACCGTCAACGCCAGCGACATGACCGCGTGCGGGCCGACGGATCCCGCCCAGCACATCGCGCAGGGGTACGCGTGCTGCCCTCCCTCGGGGAGCGCGAAGGACCCTTGCCTCCCGGGCCTGGTGTGCGTTGGCGACACGTGCGTGAACGACGCCGGGGGCGGGCGGTGCACGCCCTACTGCTGCGCCGGCGACGACACGCCGTGCGGCACGAGCCCCGAGGGCTTCCCCGGTCACTGCGACGAGACCGTCGTGGACACGGCGACGGGCGCGCCGCTCTACGACATCTGCGAGTACGCGCCGCCGTGCAAGCCGCTCGGCATCCTGCCGTGCCCCACGGGGTACGCGTGCCTCGTGGACGACACGTCGGGCGGCGCGAAGTGCACGCAGATCTTCAACGGCGGCGCGCCCGCGGGGCAGGAGGGCCAGCCGTGCATGTACCGGAACTCGTGCGCCGACGGCCTGATGTGCCTCCAGCGGACGTTCGCGGACGGCGCAGGCGCCCAGGAGTGCATCCTGCTCTGCTACACGGGCAAGGGGAGCCCGCCGTTCGACGCGGGCGCCCTCGACGGCGGCCCGGGAAGCGGCGGCTGCGACCAGGGCAAGACCTGCACGGGCGTCGCCAACCTGTTCCCCCCGTGGCTCGGCGTGTGTCTGTGATAGACGAGTGCGCGTGAATCCGGAGGAGCTGAGAGACGACGATCCGGACATCGCGCTGCTCTCGGTGCTGCGCGACGACGGCTCGGCCGATCCCGCGACCGACCCTCACCTGCCGGGGGAGACCCTGCTGCGCGCGTACCGCGAGATGCGGCGCCTGCGGCTGCTCGATGCGCGCATGATCCTCCTGCAGCGCCAGGGGCGCGTGGGGTTCTACGGCGCGGCGCACGGACAGGAGGCGGTGCCCATCGCGACGGGGCTCGTCGTCGGCGCGGACGACTGGGTCTTCCCGGCGCTGCGCGAGCAGAGCGTGATGCTCGTGCGCGGCTTCCCGCTGAAGGCGTTCGTGGCGCAGGTCTTCGGCAACTCGGGCGACGTCAACCGCGGCCGGCAGATGCCGAGCCACCAGTCGGGCAAGGCGGTGCACCAGGTGAGCTGGTCGTCGTGCATCGGCCCGCAGCTCCCGCAGGCGGTCGGCGCGGCGTGGGCGATGCGCGCGAAGAAGAGCGGCGCGATCGCCATCGGCTTCTGCGGCGACGGCGCGACGAGCCAGGCCGACTTCCACGCGGCGATGAACTTCGCCGGCGTCTGGGGCGCGCCGTGCGTCATCGTCTGCCAGAACAACCACTGGTCCATCAGCGTGCCGACCGAGAAGCAGACGGCGTCGCGCACGATCGCCGTCAAGGCGCGCGCGTACGGCATGCCCGGCGTGCGCGTCGACGGCAACGACGTGCTCGCGGTGCACCGGGTGCTGAAGGAGGCGGCGGACCGCGCGCGCGGCGGCGGCGGGCCCACGTTCGTCGAGGCCGTGACGTACCGCATGGGCGCGCACTCCTCGAGCGACGACCCCACGCGCTACCGCTCGCAGGCCGAGGTCGACGCGTGGGCGAAGAAGGACCCGCTCGACCGGCTGCGCCGCCACCTCGTGCACCTCGGCCTGGTGACGGACGAGAGCGACGCCGCGCTCGAGAAGGAGCTGTCGGCCGAGATTGCCGCGGCGATCAACGAAGTCGAGCAGCTCCCGCAGCCGGCGCGCGAGTCGCTGCTCGACGAGGTGTACGCGGAGCTGCCGTGGAACCTGCGCGAGCAGCTCGACCAGTTGAGAAAGAGCGCGCC
>DASVWO010000076.1:0-36641 GCA_036393165.1 Polyangiaceae bacterium
GAACGAAGGAAAGTGTGTGCATGGTGGGAAGAGAGTGACATGTGCATACCCCGCGTACGGTCCTGCTACGCCTTTTCTTCCCTGGGTGCAAGGCTGAAGGTGCAAAATTCAGCTAGGCACGGAAACTGGACGCCCCGGAGACGTCCGGCGTGAGTCACCCCGTCCGCATCCTGTCCTACAACGTGCGCTATTTCGGCCACGCGACGCGTGGCCTCGCCAGCACGCGCAAGGCGATGAGGCGCATCGCCGACGCCATCGCTGCGCTCGAGCCGCTCCCCGCCATCGTGTGCCTGCAGGAGGTCGAGACACGCTCGCTCCGGTCTACCTGGGCGCACCACCACGAAGGATCCCAGCTCGAGCGGTTCATGGAGGTCCTGCACGCGTCGCTCTCCGACGCGAAGAAGCCCGACGCGTACGACGCTTACTACTTCCCGGCGCACGCCTACCGTCTCTCCGAGCGCACGCAGGTCTACACGACCGGCCTGGCGGTGCTCGCGCACGCGAGCTTCGTCGTCGATCGCCACAACGCCGAGATGCCGCACGACATCACGCACCGGCGGCTGCACGCCGTGCGGCGCATGAAGCAGACGCGCATCTGCGCGCACGTCCGCTTCCGCGACCGGCTCGGCCGCATCTCGGGGCCCATCGACGTGTTCAACACGCATCTCTCGCTGCCGGCCACCTTCACGCGGCAGTTCTGGACCGGCGCGCGTCGCCTCGGCTGGGGAGACAACCAGGTGCACGAGGCCCGCAACCTCGTGCGCTTCGTCGAGAAGGAGCGGGCGAGCGATCGCTTCGTCGTCGTCGGCGACTTCAACGCGCTCCCCGGGTCGCCCGTCTACCAGACGCTCGTCGACGAGAACGGATGGATCGACGCCTTCGCCCACCGCTACAGGCTGGGCGTCGACGAGCTCGCGAGCTGGCCGACGGCGGGATTCATGCGCATGCGCATGCACCTGGATCACGTGTTCGCCGGGCGCGGCATCCGCTGGCTCGACTTCGACGACACGCATCCCTTTGGCGATCGCACCGGCCCGT
Organism: Polyangiaceae bacterium; assembly: GCA_036393165.1. Lineage (GTDB taxonomy): Bacteria > Myxococcota_A > Polyangia > Polyangiales > Polyangiaceae > Palsa-1150. Next base: position 1,039 of record DASVWO010000076.1, read on the forward strand.
TCCACGGGCTCAGTGACCACACCCCCATCGTCGCCCGGTGCCGCGTGGCGCGCGGCGACACCATCCCACCGCGTTGAAGGAGGATTGGCCGCGCTATGCTCAGCCGCATGCGAGAGAAGCTACGCGACAAGCTGACGACGGCGCAGGCCCGCCTCTACAGCGTGGCCGTGGATCGCGCGGTCCACGCCTTCGCCCGCGTCCGCTACGCCATGCCCGACGCGCACCCGAAGCGCCACGGCATGGTGATCCACAAGGACATCGCGTACACGAAGACCGACAAGGGGCACCACAAGCTCGACGTCTACGTGCCCACGCGCCCGAAGCGCCCGCTGCCCGTCGTGATGTACGTGCACGGCGGCGGCTTCACGATGCTCTCGAAGGAGACGCACCGGGTGATGGCGATGGCCATCGCGCGCGCCGGGTATCTCGTGTTCAACATCAACTACCGTCTCGGGCCGAAGCACCGCTACCCGGCGCCGCTCGAGGACGCGTGCCACGCGCTGCGATGGGTGCACGAGAACTGCGCGAAGTACGGCGGCGACCCCGAGCGCATCGGGATCGCCGGCGAGAGCGCGGGCGGGAACCTCGTGACTGCCCTCGCGGTGTGCTGCTCGTGGCGCCGGCCGGAGCCGTTCGCGCGCGAGCTCTTCGACACGAACGTGCGCCTGCGCGCCGTCGTGGCGACGTACGGCTTCCTCGATCTCGGGCACACGCGCGAGTACCTCAAGAACCCGAAGATGACCGCGTGGGTCAAGTCGCTGCTGCTCGACGCGGCGCGCTCGTACCTCGGGAACGACATCGACGGCGCCGTGGACAAGTACCCGCTCGCGAGCCCGCTGCGGATCATCGAGGAGGGCAAGCCGGAACGGCCGCTGCCGCCGTTCATCGCGAGCGTCGGCACGAGGGACCCGCTCATCCGGTGCAGCAAGCGCCTCAAGGCGGCGCTCGACGAGCTGGGCACGCCGTGCGTGCTGCACGTGTCGCCCGGGGAGATCCACGGCTTCGACGCGATGGTCTGGCGCCCCGAGGCGCGGGCGAAGTGGCGCGCCGTCTATGCATTCCTCGACGAGCACCTGAAGCCCGCCAGGGGCGACGCGGCCCACGCGCACGGCGCTCGCGCCGCCGGGTGACCCATGCCGACCACCGAGCAATCCACCGCGACGACCGAGGGCATCCGCATCAGCGTCAAGAGCCAGTACCTGGCCGACCAGTCGGTGCCCCAGAACAAGCGCTACGTCTTCGCGTACACCGTCACGATCGCCAACGAGGGCGCCGAGCCCGCGCAGCTGCAGACGAGGCACTGGATCATCACCGACGGGACCGGGAAGGTCGAGGAGGTGAAGGGGCCGGGCGTCGTGGGGCAGACGCCGTATCTGCGGCCGGGGGAGCAGTTCGAGTACACGAGCGGGTGCATCCTGCAGACGCCGCGCGGGCAGATGCACGGCTCGTATCAGATGGTCCGGCCGGACGGGCGCGGGTTCGACGCGGTGATTGCGCCGTTCCTGCTCGCGTTGCCGCACTCGTTGAATTGAGTCTCGAACTACAACGAGCCGCGATTTCTACCGCGATTGCGTCGAGGAACGCCCAATCGGGCCGGCGAATCGGATGCCGAACTATCCGTAGAGGGATAGTATCCGAAGAACCGTCCTGTCCGGTGAGCCTCATGTATCGCGTACGCCCCAGGGACTTCGACCTCACCATCCGTCGTCACGTCGATCTCGACGTGGACCGTACCCTCAAGCGGCGCGGGCGTGAGGATCACTACCGGACGATCCGGCGCGCGATCGATGTAGAGAAAGCGTTCGCGGTCGAGCAGCCCGAGACGCTCGAAATCGAAATCGAGGTAGACCTCTCCGAGCTGTACCCCGACGACTAGCTGGTGTTGGGCGCGCGACGAAGTGTCCCGGCTGGGCGGGCACGGCGGTTGCTCGCGGGCGCGCCCACCCATGAAGATCCCCGTTGCCTTGCTTGTCGTCGTTTCCGCTTTCGTCGCGGGACCACTCGCTTGTTCGAGCGGGAGCAGCCATTCCGGAGGGGGTGGAAGCGACTCCGGGGTGGGTCAAGACGCCCCTGTGACCCAAGACGGGGCGGGCAACTTGGACTCGGCTTCGAGCAGCAGCAGTGGCGGCGGCGGCGACGCCGGCGACCCGCCGGCCGATGCTCCGACGCTTCCCGTCTGCAAGAGCGACGCGGGTGACGCCGTGCCGGGCGACTTCGTCAACGTGCCGGAGTGCGCGCCCGGCACGTGCACCCTCTCGGGCACTCTCGGCGGCAGCCCCGTCTCGAAGAATTATCCGTCATCGGCGTTCGCCTTCGCCAACGGCACGCGCTTCGACGTCGACTTCGGGACGGGCGGCAAGATCTACCTCGTGATGTCCGCGCCTGTCCCCGTCGGCGCCGTACAGACCACCGTCGGCACGATGACGATGCCCAGCGAGGGCCCGATGGCCGGCTCGAACCTGTGCATGAACGACGGCTCGGAGCTTCAGTACCAGCTCGACGACGCCGACGAGGAGGTCCGCTTCATCCTGCGCTGCATCACCGGCGCGTGCACGACGTCGCCGACGAACCTCGGAGGCGAGATCGACGGCTGCTGCGCGAAGTAAGCTCGCCCCCCCCTCGAGGGGTCGTCCCGCTCCGTCGGGCGGACTACGTTTGCAGCGCATGTCCACGGTCCGGCCCCTGCCGCCTCAGCTCGAGGCGGCGCTGCAGCAAGCCATGCGCGTTCACCGCGCCGGCAACCCGGTCGAGGCGGAGCAGCGCTACCGGGCACTGCTCCGGCACGCGCCGGATCACGCGCCGACGAACAACTTCCTCGGGATCGCGCTGCGCGACCAGGGCAAGCGCGACGAGGCCGTGGCGGTGCTCCGGCGGATCGCGTCGATCGCTCCCGACTACGCGCCGGTGCAATGCAACCTGGGCAACGTCCTGTTCGAGCAGGGCCTGAGCGCGGAAGCCGAAGCCTGCTACCGGCGCGCGCTCGCCGCCAGCCCCGACATGACCGATGCGCTCCGCAACCTCGGGCTCGTGCTCGTCGACCAAGGGCGCTTCGAGGAGAGCTTCGCGCCGTTCCGGCGCCATGCCGAGCTGACGTACGGGCGGCGCGGGACGCCGGTCCCCGAGCACAAGCTGCGGCACGACCAGGAGCAGCGCGAGCACCTCGTCGCCGCCGGTGTCCCCGGCGCGGCGAGCGGGGGCTTTCGCCTGGAAGAAGGAGCCCGCGTCCCCGGGCCCGCGGTCAGCCCCGACCGCTCCGGCGGCGTCGTGGCCGAGCAGTGGGAGAAGAGCTCGCCGCAGATCGTCGTGATCGACGATCTGCTGACTGGGGAGGCGCTCGACGCGCTGCGGGCGTACTGCCGGCGCTCGACCGTCTGGGAGCGCGCCTATCCGAACGGCTACCTCGGCGCGATGCCCGAGCACGGCTTCGCCTTCCCCCTCCTCGCGCAGATCGCGGGCGAGCTGCGCGCGACGTATCCGACCATCTTCGGCGAGCACCCGCTGCTCCGCTGGTGGGGCTTCACGTACGACAGCCGGCTGCGCGGCATCGACGTGCACGCCGACTTCGCGGCGGTCAACGTCAACTTCTGGATCACGGCGGACGAGGCCAACCTCGACCCCGAGCACGGTGGTCTCGTCATCTGGGACACTCCCGCGCCCGCGCACTGGACGCTCGCCGAGTACAACTCGCCGGGCGCCGGTCCGGCCATCCGCGAGCTCCTCACGAAGAGCGGCGCGCGGTCGATCACCGTGCCTCACCGGGCGAACCGCGCCGTCGTCTTCGATTCGGACCTGTTCCACGAGACCGACCGGATCACGTTCCGCGAGGGCTACGCGAACCGGCGGATCAACGTCACGCTCCTCTACGGACGGCGCTAGGGTACCGTCAGCACCCATGCCCGACGACGACATCAAAGCGGAGCTCGAACGTCTGCGCGCCGAGAACGAGCGGCTCAAGGCCGACAAGAAGTCCGGCCGTCCCATGTCCCTCAAGGTCTCCGAGAAGGGCGGGGTCTCGGTCTACGGCCTCGGGCGGTTCCCGGTGACGCTCTACAAGGAGCAGTGGGCGAAGCTGCTCGACATGGCCGACGAGATCCGCGCCTTCATCAAGGACAACGACTCGAAGCTCAAGACGAAGGGCGAGGAGTAGCGGCGGCTCGCGAGATGGCCAGCAGCCGGTCTCGCAGCCACGCGATACGCAGACGCGAGACCGGCATCGTCGCGCCGGAGGACTACACTGGGTTCGTGAGATCCGCGGCGCCTTGGCTCGCCCTGCTCGCCAGCGCGTGCTCCGCCGGCGGCCCACCCGCTGGCGCATCTGGCGCATCGGGTGAGGAAGCCGGAACCGGGGAGGCGTCGGTGGACGCTTCGCCGACCGACGCAGGGGCCGCCGACGCTGCGACCGACGCATCGTCTTGCCCGATGACTGCCGACGTCTACGTCGCCCCGGCCGGCACGGGTACGGCTTGCTCGTGCAGCGCGCCGTGCGCCCTCGACACGGGCCGCGACAAGGCGCGCTCGCTCACCGCCGGGGCCAAGTCGGACGTCGTCGTGCAGGTGGCCGACGGCGTGTACCGCTTCGCCCACACGTTCGCCCTCGACGCGACGGACTCGGGGCCCGGCGGCGGCCATGTCACCGTCTACCGCGCGGCGCCCGGGTCGTCTCCCGTGTGGAGCGGCGCGTTGCGCGTTCAAGGCTTCACGCCCGTCGATGCGCAGAAGACGGTGTGGGTCGCCAGCGTCCCCGTCGGCACGAGCTCGCGGCAGCTCTACGTGAACGGCCGCCGTGCCACACGCGCCCGCGGGCCCGATGCACCGGCCGGCTACTCGAAGACGGCGACCGGCTTCACGCTCGGCGATCCCGCGGTGGCCACGTGGCCCGACCGCAACGCGCTCGAGGTCGTCGGCACCTACCAGTGGCAGATGTACCGCTGCCCCGTCGCGTCGGTCGACACGACCGCAGGCCTGACGCTCGCGACGCCGTGCTGGACCTACGGGCAGGCGGAGAGCTTCGGCACGGTGGCGTGGCTCGAGAACGCCCTCGAGCTGCTCGACACGGGCGGCGAGTTCTTCCTCGACGCCGCGGCGGGCCGGCTTTACTACGCCCCGCGCGCGGGGGAGGACCTGGCGCAGGCCGACGTCGAGCTGCCGGTGCTCGAGGCGCTCGTGACGGGCGCGGGCACGCCGTCGGCCCCGCTGCACGACGTCGCCTTCGAGGGCATCACCTTCACGCATGCCACGTGGCTCGGGCCGAGCACGACCGACGGCTACGTCTCGCTGCAGGCCACGATCACGACGCGCGGCTCGCCCGCCGCGCAGCAGAAGCCGCTCGCCAACGTCACGATGCACGCGACGCACGGCGTGCGCTTCACGGGCTGCACCTTCGAGCACCTCGGCGGGGCGGCCCTCGCGTACGAGGTGGGCGCGCAGGGCAACCTCGTCGACGCCTGCACGTTCGAAGACATCTCCGCGAGCGCCGTGATGATCGGCGACGTCACGCACACCGACGACCACCACCCGAGCGACCCCACGCTCGTCGTGAAGGACAACACCGTTCAGCGCTCGTACGTGACACGTGCGGGCGCCGAGTACCTCGACGCGTGCGGCATCTTCGTCGGCTACACGACGCACACGACGGTCGCGAGCAACGAGCTCTTCGACCTCCCCTACACGGGCATCTCCGCAGGCTGGGGCTGGGGCTCGGTCGATCCCGGCGGATCAGGCGGGTACACGACGCCCTCGACGTCGCAGAACAACGCGATCCAGAAGAACGTCGTCGGTTATCACATGCGTGCCCTGCGCGACGGCGGCGGCATCTACGTGCTCGGCGCGCAGCCGGGCGCCGTGATGGACGGCAACGTGATCAGCGACCAGGGCAACGCCTACGGCAACGTCTACCTCGACAACGGCTCGCGGTACTGGACGGTGACCAACAGTGTCGTGCTCGTGGACGGGAAGCAGGACCTCGCGCAGCAGCCGGACCCCGACCGCAGCTATTGGACCTACGTGCAGGTCTTCACTCCTACTGCGACGAACAACACGCTGACGGGCAGCTTCGTCAACGACAGCACGCTCTTCACCCCGCAGCCGATCGACCCGTCGAACACCGTCGCGCCGCCCACGGTGCTCGTGAACGGTGACCTTTCACCCGCGGCGGCGATCCTCGGCGCCGCGGGGACGCCGCTGCAGTCGCCCGAGATTGCGTACGGCAAGCCGGCGACGGCTTCGAGCGAGTACGACGCGTCGCACCCCGCGCCGCTCGGCAACGACGGCAATGGATACGACGGATGGTCGCCGTCAGGGACCGACACGAGCCCGTGGTGGCAGGTCGATCTCGGCCGGGCCTACGCGATCGACGCCGTCGAGGTGGTCTCTCGCTGGGCGATCGACCAGCCGGTCACCCGCAGGAGCTACGAGATCGTCGCGTCGAACGACCCGACCTTCGCGACGAAGACGGTGCTCGGCAGCGTGGATGCGACGGGGCTGCCTCATCGCGCCATCTTCGCTGCCCGCGTGAAGCCTGCCGTCAGCGCGCGCTACGTACGCGTCGAGAAGACCGCCGCGGAGTACTTCTTCCTCGGAGAGGTGCGCGTGCACGGCACGTGAGCGCCGGCGCGGTGCGACGATCACGTGAGACCGGCCTCGTCACCGCTGGCGGAAGAGGAAGAGGCCCTTCTTGTTCGAGACGACGACGTCGGGCTTGCCGTCGCCGTCCACGTCGGTGACGGGAAACTGAGTGCCCACGCCGGAGTCGTCGTCGATGTCGTGGCGCGTGAACACGACGTCGCCGGGCCCCTTGCGCACGAACGAGTACGCGGTCAAGACGGCCGGATCCGAGGCCCCTGGGTCACCGGAGGGCCCGTGTGCCCACCATCTCTTGCCGCTCACGAGCTCGGGGGTACCGTCGCCATCCAGATCCACGAGGTCGAGCGCGTGCATCTGCGAGATGGTCGTGTCGATGACGTGATCGACGAACGATCCTCCCGCGACCTGCTGCCACCAGTGGATGCCGTAATCGTGAGGGCGCGAGCAGAGGATGTCGGCGAGGCCGTCGCCGTCGAAGTCGTAGGCGTACATGTCGCTGCAAGCGTCGGCCGGGGCGGGTCCAAATGCGAACGCGTGCCACATCCACGCGTCGGCGCTGGGCGTCTGCTGGAACCAGCCGTACCCGGTGAGCACGTCCAGCTTGCCGTCGCCGTTCACGTCGCCCGCCCCGAGGCCGTGCGTGAAGTGCCCCGCACCCGCGAACCCCGTCGGGCTGATGTCGGTCGCCGTCCAGGGCATGGTCGGTCCGGCGTCGGGCGCGAACCATGAGAGGACGAGCGGCGGATCCTGCCCCATGACGACCTCTCGCCGGTGGTCGCCGAAGAGGTCGACGAAGATCGCCGTCTCGACGGCCGTGGCCGGCGCCATCTCGTGCGGCGTCCAGTGGACGTCCGCCCCACGGGGATTCTGGTACCAGAGCATGGGCTCGGCTGGCGGATTGGCGGGGTCGAACATGAACGGCGTGACCAGGATGTCGGTCCAGCCGTCGCCGTCGAAGTCCGCAGGGAAGACCGCCTGGCACCGGCTGTACTGCGTCGCGGGGTCGAACGCCTGCGGGGCGCTGATCTCGTGCGGCGCGAAGGTGGGGCCTGCGTACCAGTATTGATCCGTCGCCAGATCGAGATGTCCATCGTGGTCGACGTCGAGCACCGCGACGCCCTCGGCGCGAAACGCCGTATCGAGCGTGAGCTTCTCGAACGTCAGCGGCGTCGAGCCGTCGGGCGCAGGGGCCGCTCCTTCACCCGCTGCGTCTTCGTGCCCGGTGCCGTCTGCGCCGGCGTCGCGCGCGCCGCTCGATTCGCCGGCCGGTCCACCGCCGCACCCCATCGCGAGCGCGGCGACGCATGCGAGGGTGCGATCCATCGCGCGCATTCTAGTACGCGACCGAGCGAGTCCCGGCCCAGTGCACGGACATTTGCCGCCTCGGGGTATCCTCCACGCCCGTGACTCTGGACCGAACGATCGCCGCTGCTCTTGCGCTCCTCGCCGCTTCGGCCTGCTCGAAGAAGAGCGGGGAAGCAACGCCCGACGCTTCGCCCGCCGCCCCCAGCGCTTCGGCCGCCGTGCCGGGCCTCGGGAGCAGCGAGCCGGGCAGCGACGAGCTCAAGCCCGTCTACCCGGTCGACGCCGGGCCTCCCGATCCGCTCGCGACGCGCTTCTGCGACGCGGTCTACTCGCTTCCTGCGAAGCGACTCGCCGCGTGCAGCGGCAAGCCCGCCGGTCCGGCCGCCGGCATCGTCCAGGGGCAGTGCGTCCGCACCCTCACGGCGGCCCTCGCGCTCCACTCGGTGAAGCTCGATCCGGGCGACGTCGACCGCTGCACCGACGCGATGACCCGCGCAACCACCGGATGCGACTGGGCGACACCCGCTGGCGCCGCCCCGCTCCCCGCCGAGTGCGACGGAGTCGTGCACGGCGCGCTCTCCGCGAACGCGCCGTGCCGCTCCTCGCTCGAGTGCCCCGACGGTCTTCGCTGCCAGGGCCTCTCGACCATCGACACGGGCACGTGCGCCGCGCCGAAGGCCGCCGGCTTCGCCTGCAACCTCGCAGACGACATGCTGGCGACCTTCGCGCGGCAGGACCACTACGATCGCGCGCACCCGGAGTGCGCTGGCCCATGCGTGGCCCGCATGTGCCGTCCCGCTACGCCCGCCCCGTCCTCACGGAAGTGAGGGCGCCGGACGCGGGTTGGCCGAGCGGCCCTCCCACGGCGGGTCGAGGTACGGGAACACCGGCGTGCCGTTGCTCGACTTCGGCAGCGGGGCCTCCGGCTCGTTGGACGTCGGACCGCACGCGCCGACGAGCGCCGTCACGTGGCTCGCCGTGCAGAGGAGCAGGCCGAGCTCGATGTCCACGACCTGATCGGTGAGCAGACGCCCGTTGGGGAACCCGGACGTCGGGTTGCCCAGGTCGACGCGCAGCACGTCGCCGACCGACGTGATGCCGGCGTTGCCCATGTTGATGGTGTTGATGATGTCCGTCCGGTTGCTCGTCGGCCCGTTGCCGCTGCCGGAGCTGCCGCTCGCGCACGCCGCGAGAGGCGCGCCCATGCCGTAGAAGCCGATGGCCTCCGCGTCACGCACGACGACCGGGTTCAGGAAGTACGCGCCGAAGGTGTTGAGGTCGTCCTTGGGGGTGAGCCTGTTCCAGTAGTCCTTGTCCTGGAGGCCGATGACCGCCTCGTTGATGAGCGGCAGGCCGAGGCGAGACACCTGGACCCACGGACCGAGGTGCGTGTCGCTCCAGTTGCCTCCGGCGTAGCCGCGCCGGGTGATGCTCACCTTCTTGCGGCTCGCCGACGCCCACACGCCGACCGTCTGGGCCGCGTTGCCGCCGCCGCCGCTGGGCGCCGTGCCCAGGTTGGCGACCGTGAGCGGGATCTGGAGGACGATCGCGTGCACGTTCATGTACGCGATGCTGTCGCGCGCCGCCTCGGTCGGATTGGCGACCGGCCGGAGCTGCGCGAGGTCGAAGATCGCGCCGAGGTCGACGAAGAACGGATCGTCGCGCGGTCCCGCGAAGACGCTCCCGCCGCCGTTCATCAGCGTGCCGATGGTCTTGCCCGAGTCGACGAAGTTCGCCTCGTAGGTGGTGCCGCTCTGGATCTGGTAGGCGACGGTGTTCGTCTCCGGTCCGACGTTCGGCGGAGGCACGGGGACGTTCGTCGCGAGGACGACCGGGCTCTTGCCGCCCGTGAGCTGCGTCACCGTGTACGTCTGGTTGAACGCGCCGCTCCCGGTGAGCTGCGCGAAGAACTCCTGCCCCTGACCGGCGGCGGGCGCGGGCAGCGGATTGCCTCCCGGCTTGATGTACATCGGCTTCGCCGTGTGGAACTGGAACTGGTAGGTCAGCGCGTCGTCGAGGCTCGTGCCTCCGTGCGCGATGTGGATCTCGTAGAGCACGTCGTCGCTGAACTTCGCCCAGTTCGGGCCGCCCTCGGGCAGCTCGAGACCTATGTAGTTGGCCACGACGACCAGGTTGTTGCCTTGAACCCAGGCGTACGTGTCCGTGTTGTCCGCCGCCGGGTCATCCGCGATGGCCGGGGCCTCGCGGTGGCTCGACGCGAGCGCGCTGCCCGAGAAGGCGAGCACGCCCATGGCGGTGAAACAGCCCATCATCCACGCAGGACGCTTTCTCATGACACAATTCCTCCTCTAACGAATCACGTAGACCGCGTCCGTGCCGTCACCGGCGCTGTCGACGAACGCATAGACGTTGGCTTTGGCCGCGCGGTGGAGACCGCCGGCGTTGGAAAGGTTGGAGAGACCGGACGCCACGAGAGGTGACGCCTGGCCCAGACCGTTGACGACCGTGAGCGTGTCGGGCCCGGAGGCAGCGGCGAGCCCGGAGAGAACGATCGCGTTGTTCGCGCCGTTCATCGCGATGCCCGCGGGGTAGCCGACGAAGAGGTCCGTGAGGACCACCGTCGCCGTGGCGCCCGAGACCTTGACGACGTCGGCGCGGTGCGAGGCGCCGGCCGTCACGTCGAACACGTAGTAGTCGCCGTTGGGAGCGACGGTGACGCCGCTCGGATCGTCGAAGGGTGCGCCGGCGACGACCGTCATCGCCGTGCCTCCCATCGCGGCCAGCGTGAAGAGACCCGCCTGGCCGCTCGAGTTGACGCCGGTGAAGACGAGCGTGTCGTTGCCGCCGCTGCTGTCGACGGTGATGCCGCGCGCGTAGATGCCGTCGGAACCGGCGATCGCCGCGGGCGTGCCGCTGGGGAGCGCGAGGCTCCAGATCACGCCGTCGTCGCCGCCCTGGGAGTCGAGCGCCCCGGGGTCGGCGATGTAGAGCGTGTTGCCGTCGGTGCTGATGGCGACGCCGAGGGGCGCGACGAGCACGTTGCCCGCCGAGGCCTGGGTCGCCGCCTGCGTGCCGGTGCCGATGGGCGTCCAGAACGCGCCGACGTTGCCGTTCATGTCGATGCCGGTGAAGTAGACCTTCGTGCCGTCCGGGCTGGGGACCGCGTCGAAGATCGTCGTGAACGCACCGGTCACCGTGTCCTGGTAGATCGCGAGCGCCGTCGACGCGTCGTTGCCGTCGTTCTTCGCGTCGCCTCCGCCCGGACCGTCGTTCATCGAGGGACCGTCGTTCATCGACGGGCCGTCGGGGCCGGCCTCGGGGCCGGGCGAATCGGGCCCCGCCTCGACGCTGGACTCCTCGCCGCCGTCGTCCCCCGGCGATTCACCGCCACTGCTGCTTCCGCAGCCTGCGCCGGCCGCCAGGCCGAGCGCCGAAAGGGTGCCTATCCAGAGCCACCCGCGTGTCTCGAGTGATTGTCTCACCCCGTCCTCCTTGGGAGCCGCAAATCCCTGAAAAAGCCTGCAACCGCTCTCGCTTGGGCGACGTATCTCCGGCACACCATGCGAGACATTCGACCCTTGCTACGACTGGCCCTTCCGATCGGTTGCATGCTCCTCGGTTGCAACGGGCCGGCGGCCTCCGGCGGGCCGGTCCACGAGGACCCGCCGGCGACAGCGGCGCCGCTGACGGTCGATCAGTCGCTCGCCCTCGCGCCGGTCGAGGGCCAGAGCCCCGTGGATCTCGAGATCGCGCGGCTCGAGAAGAGTCTGCGCGGACGTGCCGGGGATGCCGTGAGCTGGGTGCAGCTCGGCCGCGCGTGGGTGCGCAAGGCGCGCGAGAGCACGGACCCCGGCTTCTATCTCGACGCCGACGCGTGCGCGCGCCTGGCGCTCGGGCAGCAGCCCGGGTTCGTCCCGGCGCTCGATCTGCGCGTGCTCGTGATGCTCAACGACCACCGCTTCGAGGACGCGCGCGCGCTCGCGCAGAAGATCGTCGACGCGCACCCCGAGGACCCCATGGGCTACGGAAGCCTGAGCGACGCACTGCTGGAGCTCGGTCGGTACGACGAGGCGTCGGCGGCGGTGCAGGCGATGGTGGACCTCAAGCCGAACCTCGCGTCGTACAGCCGCGCGTCGTACCTCGCGTGGCTGCGCGGCGACGCGGACGCGGCGCTCGAGTCGTCGCGCCTCGCGATCGATTCGGGAGGCGACCGGAAGGACCCTGAGCCGCGCGCGTGGCAGCTGGTGCAGGCCGCGACCATCTTCTGGCAGAAGGGCGACTACGCGGGCGCCGACGCCGGATTCGATCTCGCGATGGGCAAGGGGATGGGCGACTACCCGCCGGCCCTCGTGGGCCGGGCGCGCGTGGCGCTCGCGCGCGGCGACGGTCCGCGGGCCGCGGAGCTGCTCGATCGCGCATACGAGCACAGCCCGCTCGTGCACACGGCGTGGCTGCTCGGCGACGCGCGGGCGATGGCGGGCGACGCGGACGGCGCGGCGCGGGCGTACGCGATCGTGGAGAAGGAGGGGGCGCGCACGGATCGCCGCACGCTGTCGCTCTACTACGCGACGAAGAACGTCGAGCCGGCGAGAGCGCTCGCGCTCGCCGAGGAGGAGCGCAAGGTGCGCGGCGGCATCTACACCGAGGACGCGTACGCATGGGCGCTCCACCGCAACGGCCGCGAGGCGGAGGCGCGCGCGGCCATCGATCGCGCCACGGCGCTCGGGACGCCGGACGCCATGCTTCTCTTCCACGCCGGGGCCATCCGCATCGCGCAGCACGACATCGCGGCGGGCAAGAAGCTCATCGCGAAGGCCCTCGCGCTCAATCCGAAGTTCGACGTGACCGGCGCGGACGAGGCGCGCAAGCTCCTCGGCATCGCCGTCGACGGCGGGAGGACGTGACGCTAAGTACGGGGCATGGACGAGCCCACGTACCAGAAGCTGGCCGACGCAGCGTTCCGCGCGATCGGTGACGCCTTCGAGGACGTCGATCCCGAGCTCGTCGACTGCGAGAGCGCCGGCGACGTCGTGACCCTCACGATCCGCGGCGGGCGCAAGTGCGTGGTCAACACCCAGCGCCCTGCGCGCCAGATCTGGCTCGCGGCGAACGCCCGCGCCTGGCACTTCAGCTGGGACGAGGGATCGCGCCGCTGGATGGACGACAAGGGCCGCGGAGACGAGCTCTTCGCCACCATCGCGCGCATCGTGAAGGAGGGCGCCGGCGTCGACGTCCGCTTCCCGTGAGGTCGATGTACGAGATGATCGGCGGGGAGGAGCGCGTGAGGGCGATCCTCCAGTCGCTCTACGACAAGCTGTTCGACGATCCCATCGTGGGGTTCCTCTTCCAGCCCTTCGACAAGCAGCACATCGTGGAGACGCAGCTCGGCTTCACGTGCAAGTTCCTCGGCGGACCGCAGGAGTATGCGGGGAGGCCGCTGCCCGAGGTGCACTCGAAGCTGCCGCTCCTGCCCGGGCACTTCGACCGGAGGCACAAGCTCCTCGCGCAGACCCTCGACGAGCAGGGGGTGCCGGAGGAAGCAAAGCGGGTGTGGCTCCGTATCGATCAGTCGCTCCGCCCCAGCATCCTGGCCGCGGGAGAAGACGCCCGGGAGAAGACGCGCGATCCCTGACGTCTGACTACATGCAATTTTCCACGGATATGAAGTCACTGGCGCGCGTCCGCGGTCGGTGTAACGAGGACGCTCATGACTGAGGCTCAGGTCGAAGTGGAGGCTCCGAAGGTCGAAGCGTCCGCACCCGTCGTCGAGCTGCCGGCTCCCGCCGTCGAAGTCGCGGGGCCCGTCGTCGAGGTCGCGGCGCCCAAGGTCGAGGCTGCGGCTGCGGAGGCGGGGAACGACGCGGACAAGACGACGCAGCTTCCGTCCCTCGCGCCGCTCGCGCCGGAGGCGGCGCCCGAGATCGAGAACCTCGAGACGTACAAGATGCAGCCGCTGCCCGCGCAGGATCCGCTCCCGCGCTTCGAGGACAGCGTCACGATCCACCGCTCGGAGCCGCCGGCGCCCGCGCCGCGCCCCTCGTGGATCAAGTCCCTCCTCGTCACGTCCTTCCCGCCGCCCGGCATCACCCCGTCGCGTGACCAGGTGCGCCTCACGAAGCGCGCGGTGGGTGCGGTCCTCGCGCTGCTCGGCCTCGCTGCCGCGGTGGTGGCTCTCGTCACCGGCCTGCGCGGCATCCCCGAGGATCCGCAGACGCCCGAGACCGTCGTCGTCGCCGTGCTCCTCGCGCGCGCCCTCATCGCCGTCGGCGCCGGAGTCTTCAGCTTCGCGATGTTCCGGATGACCGAGAAGCTGGTCACCGACAAGCCGTGAGAGAAACACGAACAGAAGGTCAGAAGATCAGAAGGTGTCCTGCACAAGACCTTCTGATCTTCTGATCTTCCTGTTCAAACTACCTCTGGCAGCGTGCCTCCACGCAGATGCCAATCGCGTCGCGCAGCTCGGCGTGCTCGTCGCTCACGAGGAAGCGGAGCATCTCGGAGCGCCAGTCGCTGGGCGCCAGGTCGGCCGGCGAGCGCGGCTCGCGCTGGATCGCGCGCCACGCGAGCTCGATGTCGCCCGTCAGCAGCAGGGCCGCGCGTGACGTCGTGAGGTCCGCATCCTGGTGCCAGCGGCGGATGTCGGCGCGTGCCTCGGTGCCGACGACGCTCGAGACGGCGTCGCGCAGGCCCTCGAGCTCGTGGGACTGCATCGCGCGCATGATGCACGCGTCGTCCTCGCTCTGACCGGGCGCGCCGAGGCGCGTGACCGCCACGCGGAGCGCCGTCTTGAGGAGCGTCTTGAGCTCGCTCAGCGTCGGGAAGAGCGCGTGCGCCAGGAGCTCCGGCCGGAGCTCCGCGAGGCGGCGCACGACGAGGAAGCGCAGCAGCTCCGGCGGGAGCGTCTCGCACGCCTGGAGCGACACGAAGAGCGCGGGCGTCGGCGTGGCCGCCACCGCGAAGGGCACCGTCAGCTTCGGCCGCGACAGGAGCAGCGGGGCCGGCACGCCGAGGATCTCGGCGCCGTCGCGCACCATGCGCACCACGTACGCAGCGAGCGACGAGTCGCTCTCGCGCACCTGTGTGCCGAGCCACTTGAGCCGGCTCTTCTCGGGCACGCGCGCCATCCGCGCGCGCACGATGGCGGGCACGAAGTTGCGGAAGACGGCCGTGAGGCGCCCGTCCATGCCGGGCGCCATGATGTGCGACTCCCACGCGCAGCTCGCGAGCGTGCCCGGCACGTCGCCGAGATCGAGTGCCGGGAAGTCGGCGACGAAGTGCGCCTGCTGCTCGTCGGCCTCCTGCAGGTGCACGAGCGCGCTCGCCGCGAGCCACGCGCGGTCGTGGGCGCTCTCGCGCAGGTGCAGCTCGTAGAGCTCGCGGTAGGTCGAGGGACGCGTCGCGTCGCGGTCGAGCGAGCCTCGCATGTCGGCGATCGCGAGCTCCGTCTGCCCGGTGAGGACGAGCAGCTCGACGATGATGCGGCGGTCCTCCTCGTCGTTCGGCGCGACCTTGGAGGCGCGGCGGAAGGCGTCGAGCGCGTGCGGCAGGTCGCCGAGCCTGTCGCGGTAGACGAGGCCGAGCTGGTGCCAGAGCGCGTGCTCGAGGGTGCTGTCGGTCCCGTTCTGCACGCGCCCGATCATGCGCCGGTAGCTCTGGGCGAGCTCGCGCCAGTCGTGGCTCGCAGTCCAGATGCGCACGACGCGTTCGAAGGCCTCGAGACGCGAGGGATCGAGGTCGAGCGACTCCTCGTAGAGACGAGCCGCGCGGCGCACGTCGCGCAGCTTGTCGCGCACGATGCCGGCGCCGGCGTACACGTGCTTGGCGCGGCGGACCGGGTCGTTCTCGAGGTCACCGAGCCCGCGGAGCGCGCCGATCATGTCCTCCCACTCGCCGAGGGCGTTCCAGAGCGCGACGAGCCGGTAGAGCACCGATTCGTCGCGCACGCCGCGGCGCAGGGCCTCGTCGAGCACGATGGCGGCGCGGTGCGGCTGCTTCGCGCGCTTCTCCCAGATGTCGGCCGCCTCGAGGAAGTACGCCTTGCGATCGCCGGCGTCCTCGGTCGCGCGCGCGAGGCGGTGCTTGCAGTTGGCCGCGCGGCCCCAGTCGCGCCGGTCGACGAAGACGTTCGCGAGCGCCGCCAGGCCGCCCAGGTGTTTCGGCTCGCGCGTGAGCGCGAGACAGAGCATCTCGATGCCGCCGTTCGCGTCGCCCGCCGCGACGCGCACCTCGCCGAGGCGCACGAGCGCCCCGACGTCGAGCTCCATTGCGTCGCGGCCCACGCGCTCCGCGAGCGTCCGCAAGCGCGCGCGCACCGTGTCGATGCCGCGCAGCTCGTGGCAGACGTGGAGCACGTCGTCGCGCGCGCCCTTGTCGCGCGGCGCCAGCTCGAGGGCCGCCTGCGCCGCGACGAGCGAACGCTCCGCGTACCCGAGGGCGAGCGCGATGCGCGTCGACAGCCGCAGCAGCTTGAGGAGGGCGCGATCGTCGCGGTCGCGCGTGGCGGCCGCGACGAGCACGTCGCACGCGCGCTGGGCGTCGGACCACTTCTCGCGCTTGACCCAGTCCTCGATGACCGAGCGCGCTGCCGTCTCGTTCGTCGCGTCCGTCGTGAAGGCGTACTCGAAGGTCGCCAGCGCCCCGCGGTTGTCGCCGAGCGACAGGCGCATCCGCGCGAGCTCGACGAGCAGGTGCGCCTTCACGCGCGCCGAGTCGGCGTGCTCGGCGCGCCGCTCGAGGCAGAAGGTCGCGTACATCATGTCGCGCTCCCTCTCCGCCAGCTTCTGCAGGTTCTCCCACGCCGAGCCGTTGCGCGGGTCCATCTCGACGGCGCGCTCGAAGTGGATGCGCGCACAAGCCGGGTCGCGTTCGGACGGCGCGAGCATCTCGCCGACGGACACGTGGATGCGCGCCTTCTCCTTCGCGTTGTCGGTGAGGTCGGCGAGGCGTGCGCGGTACGCGGCGGCCGCGGTGACGTCGCCCTGCTTCTCGCACAGGCGCGCCAGCTCGTGGATCGCCTGGTCGTGCGCCGTGTCGAGCTCGTAGACGCGGCGCCACGCGAACATCGCGGCGTCGATGTCCTCCTGCTTGCTCTCGCGCACCTCGGCCAGTCGCCTCAGGATCGCGATCGACTCGCGCGGATCGTCGGAAGCCACGGCGCGGCGCTCGAGCGCGGCGGCGAGCTTGTCCCACTCGCGGAGCGCGTGCCAGCACCGCTCGATCCCGTCGAGCGCCCTCGGGTTCTCGGCGTCGAGCTCGAGGGCCAGCTGGTACTTCGGCACGGACTCGCGCGGGCGTACGAAGTGCTGCTCGAGGAGCTCGGCGAGGCGCACCAGCGCGCCGATGCGCTCCTGGTCGTCGTCAGCGGCATCGACCTGGCGATCGAGGATCTCGCGCAGGCGCGGGTAGTTCTCGGCGAGGCGCGCGATGCGCTCGAGGCCCGAGAGGGCGATCATGCAGCGGGGCGTGACGGCGAGCGCCTGCTCGTAGTGAACGGCGGCGTGGCGCGGCTGGCCGAGGTGGTTCTCGTAGAGCACGCCGAGCTGCACGTGGATGTTCGCGCGGTCTATCGCGTTCTCGGTGCGGGCGAGCGCGCGCTCGAGCGACTCGCGCTGCGCGTCCCAGTTGCCGACGTCGGCGTAGGCGCTGGCGAGCCGCTCGTGCACGAGCGGGTGCGCCGGGTCGAAGTTGCGCATCTGCGCGAGGAAGCGGTCCGCCGTGGGGGCGTCGTTCATCGGCCCGCGCGCCCAGCGCACGACGCGCTCGGCGAGCTTCGCCTTCGTGATGCCGCTGGTGACGACGAGCACCTTCGCCGAGATGGCGTCGACGAGCGCGGTCCAGCCCCCGTCACGCGCCCCGGCGATGTCCTCGAGACGGTCGGCCGCCTCGTCGTCGCTCGGGTCGAGCGCGATGGCCTCGACGAGGGCGTCACGCGCGGCGGCGGCGTCCCCGAGCTCCTCCCACAGGACGTCGGCGAGCCGCTTGAAGAGCTCGACTTTCTCGGCGTCGTCGACGACCTCGATGCGCCCGAAGTACAGGTCGACGAGCTCGTCCCACTCGCCGGTCTCGCGATACCGCTGCTCGAGCGCGTCGCGCACACTGTCGGCCTTGAGCTCCACGCGCTTGCGTGGACCCGACGCGCGCCTGACGTGACGCGGTGCTTCTCGCTGCTCGACGGTGTCGTCCGGATTCACTTCCTTCACCCCCGACGACACTCCAGGTGAAAAATTCTGGCCCTCGTGTGGATAGTCCGTGACCCGGGAGGGGATCACGTTTCCCTCGCTCGCAACGTGTTCGTCGTCGCGAAGTGCGCGCAGCGGCATCGATCAAGTGCTCCCGGGCTTGTCGTCGCCCTTCCTTCTGCGAGCACTGTGCCTGTCTGATCAGCGCTGATCGCAAAGTAGGGCTATGTCACCCGAGCGAGTACGTGGTGGCCCTCTTGTCTCCATGCTTCTTGATCCGCCCCGCGGCGCGGAGCTCGCGAAGAGGAGCAGCGAGGAGATCCGGGGCGACTCCGAGCTCGCTCGACAGGGCGCGCGCGCCCATCGGCTGCTTCGCATCCTTCAATGCGCCGACGACGCGCTCCGCTAGCTCCGCTCGCTTCGCCGCAGTCTGACGTCCGGCACGGACCGGACGCGCTGCAGCGGGGAGCTTTCGGCCTCTCGGCGCTTGAGCCGGCGCGCCGACGCCGTTGGACGGAGGGCCAAGGGCGGCCACCTCGGCGAACGAGGCGTTGCGGATGGCCTCGACCAGCTTGTGGACGAACTCCTGAGTCAGGCGGGTGAGCTGAGCTTCGAGACCCTGCGCGGCCATCGCGCATCGGACCATAACACCGGCGGCGCTGCGGTTGGGCTCGGGCTTGACGGGAGGGAAACCGCAGCCTAGATGGCTCGTTGCGAAACTCTCACGTGCACGTAAGACTATTGCGTGAGAGTCCGACCCATGCACCGCCTCCCGCTCCTCCGCAAGAACGACGAGCCCAAAGACCTGATGCAAGTCGGGGACTTGGCGCACGAGACGGGCAAGACCGTGCGGGCCATCCACCTCTACGAGGAGCTCGGCCTTCTCACCCCTGCGGCGCGGTCGAAGGGGCGGTACCGGCTGTACGGGCCGGAGGCCCTCACGCGCATCAACTGGATCAGCAAGCTGCAGACGCTGGGCTTCAGCCTCGGCGACATCCAGACGATCGTGCAGGAGTGGGCGCGCGCCGGCAGCGCTCCGGACGCGATGAAGCGCGTGCGTGACGCGTACGCGCGCCAGCTCGAGGAGACGCGCGCGCAGCGGCGCCGACTCGAGGCGCTCGAGCACGAGCTCGAGGCGAGCCTCGGGTACCTCGATACATGTGACGACGTCTGCGACGCGCAGCGTCTCGTCGACTCGTGCCAATGCTGCGATCTGCACGACAAGGAGGAGAACGTGCCCGAGCTGGTGCTCGGGTTGCGCGCTCACTGAGGAACCATGGCCGTCAAGCTCCCCATCTTCATGGACAACCACTCGACGACGCCGGTCGACCCGCGCGTCCTCGAGGAGATGCTGCCGTACTTCACGAACAAGTTCGGCAACGCCGCGAGCCGCAGCCACCGCTTCGGATGGGAGGCGGAGGAGGCCGTGGATCACGCGCGCGAGCGCATCGCGAAGCTCATCGGGGCGAAGGACTCGAAGGAGATCGTCTTCACGAGCGGCGCCACCGAGAGCGACAACGTGGCGATCAAGGGCGTCGCCGAGTTCTACAAGGACAAGGGCAACCACATCATCACGACGGTGACCGAGCACAAGGCGGTGCTCGACACGTGCAAGCGCCTCGAGAAGGAGGGCTGCCAGGTCACTTATCTGGGCGTCGCGAAGGACGGACGCGTCGACCCGGAGGACGTGCGCAAGGCGATCACCGACAAGACGATCCTCGTCAGCGTGATGCTCGCGAACAACGAGATCGGCACGGTGCAGCCCCTCGAGGAGATCGGCAAGATCACGCGCGAGCGCGGCGTGCTGCTCCACTCGGACGCGGTGCAGGGCATCGGCAAGGTCGAGTTCGACGTGCAGAAGATGAACGTCGATCTCGCGTCGCTGACGGCGCACAAGATCTACGGCCCCAAGGGCATCGGCGCGCTCTACGTGCGTCGCAGCAAGCCGCGCGTGAGGCTCGTCGCGCAGATGGACGGCGGCGGGCACGAGCGCGGGATGCGCTCGGGCACGCTCCCGGTGCCGCTCATCGTCGGCTTCGGCAAGGCGTGCGAGATCATGACCCAGGAGGGCAAGCAGGAGGCGGTGAAGCTCGCGGCGCTGCGCGACCGGCTGCGCGAGCGGATCATGAGCCGCCTCGACGAGGTGTACATCAACGGCTCGGTGGAGCACCGGCTCCCCGGGAACCTCAACATCAGCTTCAACTTCGTCGAGGGCGAGGGGCTGATGATGGCCATCAAGGACGTCGCGGTGAGCTCCGGCTCGGCGTGCACGTCGGCGAGCCTCGAGCCGAGCTACGTGCTGCGCGCGCTGGGCGTCGGAGACGAGCTCGCGCACTCGAGCATCCGGTTCGGGCTCGGGCGGTTCAACACGGAAGAGGAGGTCGACTACGTGGCCGACCTCATGGTGGAGAAGGTGAAGAGGCTTCGCGAGCTCTCGCCGCTCTGGGAGATGCACCAGGAAGGCATCGACCTGAAGAACGTCGCGTGGGTTGCGCATTGAGTATCCGCCGAAGGCGGGACGACGGCCCGAAGGGCCACCAGACGCAGAGGACGAGACCATGGCGTACAGCACGAAAGTCATCGAGCACTACGAGAACCCCAAGAACGTGGGCACGCTCGACAAGAGCGACCCGACGGTGGGCACGGGGCTCGTCGGCGCCCCCGCTTGCGGCGACGTGATGCGCCTGCAGATCAAGGTCAGCGACTCCGGCGTCATCGAGGACGCCAAGTTCAAGACCTTCGGCTGCGGGTCGGCCATCGCGAGCTCGTCGCTCGCCACCGAGTGGATCAAGGGCAAGACCGTCGAGGAGGCCGAGGCGATCAAGAACAGCCAGATCGTCGAGGAGCTGAACCTCCCGCCGGTGAAGATCCACTGCTCGGTGCTCGCGGAGGACGCCATCAAGAGCGCCATCGCCGACTACCGGAAGAAGCAAGCCGACCGGCGCGCCAACGGCGGAAAGTGACCCGATGGACCCGAGCATCACGGTGACCCCCAAGGCCGTCGAGGCCATCGCCCGCCAGATGAAGAAGCGCGGGACGATGGGCGCGGCGCTGCGGCTCGGCATCCGCGGGGGCGGCTGCTCGGGGTTCTCCTACGTCATCGAGTTCCACGACGGCGAGCCGCACAAGCGCGACCGCGTCTTCGATTACGACGCGCAGGACGGCACGCACGTCCGCGTCGTGGTGGACCCCAAGAGCCTGCTCTACCTCAACGGCACGGAGCTCGAGTGGGAGCAGACGCTCATGCAGCAGGGGTTCAAGTTCAAGAACCCCAACGAGAAGACCGGCTGCGGCTGCGGTCACAGCTTCGGTGTCTAGATGAATCCGTTCGCAGTCCTCGGCATCCCGGAGCGGTTCGACGTGGATCTCACGGCGACCGAGAAGCAGCACCGCGAGCTCTCGCGCACGCTGCATCCGGACAGGTTCGCGGCCGCCGGAGCGAGCGAGCGTCAGGCTGCCCTCGGCAAGGCCGTCGAGGTGAACGAGGCGTGGCGCATCGTGCGTGACCCGATCCGGCGC
The DNA here is from genome assembly GCA_036393165.1 of Polyangiaceae bacterium. Classification (GTDB taxonomy): domain Bacteria; phylum Myxococcota_A; class Polyangia; order Polyangiales; family Polyangiaceae; genus Palsa-1150. The sequence continues at coordinate 22,584 of DASVWO010000076.1, forward strand.
GCGGAGGCGATCCTGACGCTCCACGGCGTGGACCTGAAGGAAGAGAACGCGCCGAAGGCCGACCTCGAGTTCCTCGAGGAGATGCTCGAGCAGCGCGAGGCGCTCGACGACGCGAAGCGTGCGAAGGATCTCGAGGCGGTGCACAGGATGGCCGTCGCGATCGAGGCCAAGTCGAAGGCCGTCGAGCTGGTGCTCACCGAGGGGTTTGCGCGCGAGGACTGGGCGGCGCTCGCCGGCAAGGTGGGCGAGCTTCGCTACTTCCGGCGCTTCCTCGACGAGGTGAGCGCCATCGAGGACGAGCTCGCGGCGTGAGCGGGTGACAGGGCCATGGCACTCTTCGAGATCTTCGACCCCAAAGCGCCGGCTCGCCCCATCGGCATCGACCTGGGGACCACGAACTCGCTCGTCGCCTACGTGCGCAACGAGAAGCCCGTCGCCATCGCCGACTGTGACCTCGAGGTGCTCGTTCCGAGCGTCGTGACGTACCTGCCCAGCGGCGACGTCGTCGTCGGCCGGCGGGCGAAGCTCCTCGCGCCGGAGCATCCGCGGGACACCATCGTGAGCGTCAAGCGGTTCATGGGCCGCGGCGCCGACGATCCGGAGACGCGGCGGCTCGGCCCTTACGCCTTCGTGGATCCGAAGGAGGGCGAGGCGAACACCGTGCGCTTCCGCGTGGACGGCGGCGAAGTGGTCACGCCGGTGGAGGTGAGCGCCGAGATCCTGCGGGCGCTCAAGCAGCAGGCGGAGGACGAGCTGCGGCACGTCGGCGGCGCCGTCATCACCGTGCCGGCGTACTTCGACGACGCGCAGAGGCAGGCCACGAAGGACGCGGCGCGTCTCGCGGGCCTCGAGGTCCTGCGCCTGCTCAACGAGCCCACGGCGGCGGCGCTCGCGTACGGACTCGAGAAGAAGCAGAACGGCACCTTCGTCGTCTACGACCTGGGCGGCGGCACCTTCGACGTCACGGTGCTCGTGCTCGACGACGGCGTGTTCCAGGTGCGGTCCACGGGCGGCGACAGCGCGCTCGGCGGCGACGACATGGATCGCGCGATCGCCCACGAGCTCCTCGCGAAGCTCGGGTTCGACGACAAGCGGCAGACGCCGCAGCTCGTCCGGCTCGTGCTCGACGAGTCCCGCAAGGCGAAGCACGCGCTCACGGCCGAGGAGTCGGTCGAGGCGCTCGTTCCGGGGCACGACAGCGTGACGATCACGCGCGCCCGCTTCGAGGAGCTGATCAAGCCGATCCTCGATCGCACCGGCGTGTCGGTGCGGCGCGCGCTCAAGGACGCGGGCCTCAAGCCCGACCAGCTCGACGGCGTGATCCTCGTCGGCGGCGCGACGCGCGTGCCCGCCGTGCGCCGTTACGTGGCGACGCTCTTCGGGAAGGAACCGCTCGCCGACATCGATCCGGACGAGGTGGTCGCCCTCGGCGCCGCCGTGCAGGCCGACCTGCTGGCAGGCGAGGGGAGGAGCGACGAGGTGCTGCTCCTCGACGTCATCCCCCTGTCGCTCGGCATCGAGGTGGGCGGGGGCGTCGTCGACAAGGTGCTCCCGCGCAACACGACGACGCCCTGCTCGGCGAAGGCGACGTACACGACGCAGGAAGACCGGCAGACGGGGTTCGAGATCCACGTCGTGCAGGGCGAGCGCGAGATGGTCGCCGACAACCGGAGCCTCGCCCGCTTCACCCTCAAGGGCATCCCCCCGATGCCTGCCGGGCTCGCGCGCCTCGAGATCACCTTCCACGTGGACGCCGACGGCTTGCTCGCCGTGCACGCGAAGGAAGTGACCACCGGCATCGAGCAGAACGTGAGCGTCAAGCCGAGCTACGGCCTCGACGACGCCACCGTGGAGCAGATGCTCATGGACGCGCTCGACCACGGCGAGGAGGACCTCACGCGCCGGCGCGTCGCCGAGAACCGCGTCGAGGCGCACCGCATCCTGCTCGCGACGCACAAGGCGCTCGAGGCCGACGCGGACCTGCTCGAGCCCGGTGAGCGCGACCGCATCGTCGCCGCGTGCGAGGCGCTCGAGGAATCGACCCGCGGCGAGGATCCGGGAAAGATCCATTCGCGCATCGAGGCGCTCGACGACGCGACGAAGGCGTTCGCCGGCCGCCGCATGAACCGCGCGATCGCGCGCGCGATCGAGGGTCAGCGCGTCGACGCCGTCGAGAAGAGCGTCGAGCACGCCAAGGGGATCGAGGAGGCCCACGCCCGCTAGATGGCCAGGGTCGTCTTCAAGGGATACGGCGAGGTCGAAGTGCCCGTGGGCACGTCGATCCTCGAGGCCGCCACCAAGGCGCACTTCCCCGAGGGCAGCGCGTGCGGCGGCGTGTGCGCGTGCTCCACCTGCCACGTCTACGTGACGAAGGGCGCCGAGCTCCTGACCGAGCAGGAAGACGACGAAGCGGACATCCTCGACAAGGCCTTCGACGTCCGCGCCGGCTCGCGCCTCGGATGCCAGTCGAAGATCGAGCGCGACGGCACGGTGGAAGTCGAGATCACCCGCGAGAGCATCGAGGCCTACGAGAACGAGCACCCCGCCGAGCGCGGCAAGTACACCAAGCGCGCTGCGAACGGCTAGTCAGGAGCCGAACGTCACTCGCCGGTCGCCTCGCCGCACGGTCGCGGAACCGCCGAGGCGCCCGGCGTTGCGCCCGCGGTGAGGGCGAGGGCGAAGCGGCCGTTGTCGGTGCGCAGGCCCACGGGACCGTCGAAGGCGAGCGCCTCCTCCCCGACGTTTCCCTGCCAGACGACCGCTCCGTCCGCCCACACGGTCAGGTCGGCGCCGTGCATCTCGGCGCGCAGCACGTGCGACGAGCCCTCCGACACGTCCGGGGCAGCCTCGCTGCGCGCCGGTTGCACGTTGCGGTAGCCGCGGTTCTGGCACTCGACGAACGTGGCCTGCCCCGGGTTGCGCTTCACCTGCACGGCGATCTCGTTCTTCGGCTCGAGCCGCCACATCGCGTAGACCAGGTTGCAGCCGTTCTGCGCGCGCAGCTTCAGCCCGATCTGGCGACGCACGCGTCCCGACCCCAGCGCCGTCGTCTCGGCGGTGGGCCCCAGGTACGTGAAGCGCAGCTCCGCCGCCGGCTCGGTCGTGAGCGCCGCCACGGCGCGGCACTTGGGCACGTCGACGAACAGGTGCTCGCCCCGAGGGGTCAGCGTGCCCTCCGTGACGCAGAGCTGAGAGATCGACAGCGCGCCAGCGGGCGCAGAGGAGACGGCCGTCGCGGGGGAGGGGGTCGATGCCATCGTCACAGGCTCCGTCGCGGGGCTCGACGTGGAAGTCGCCGGCGCGTGCTGGACGCCGGGTGAGGAGCGGTCGCACGCGGTCGCCCCGAGCGCGGCAGCGAGCGCCATCGCGGTCGCACCGACGCGCATCACTTCCTCGGCTCCCCGGAGCCGAGCAGGCGATCCAGGTCGGCCACGTGCGCCTCGAAGTAGGCGTGGTCGGCGCGCGTCTTCACGAGGTCGAACCAAACGACCTGCGCGTACTCGGCCACCTTCTCGCCGGCGACCGACTGCAGCTCCTTGTAGCGCGTCTCGAGATCCGCCAGCAGCACGCGCGTCTCCTCGAGGCGCTTGCGCTCCACGTCCAGCAGCGATCGCAGGCGCACGAGCGCCTGCTCGACGCGGTCGTCGGCGCCCTCGACCTCGGCGCGCGCCCACCCCACGCGGCCCTCGCTCGCGCGGTTCTCGGCGGCCGGCTGGAAGAGGCCGCCGAGATTGAGCGTCACGGTCGCGAGCGCGAAGACGGGCGCGTAGCTGATCGAGGACCCGAAGATGCGGTCGTACCCGCCGCGCACGCTCACGTCCCACGCGTGCGACATGCGCACGCGTGCGTCGTACTTCGCGGCCTCGGCCTCGGCCTCGTCCCGGTCGGCGAGCACGCCCGCGATCGACCGCTCGGGCGGCGCCGGCATCCGGGCGAGCGCCTGCAGGCCCGCGCGCGTCTCGGCCGCCTCGGCGCGCAGCGCGTCGACGCGCACCTGCATCGCCTCGACCTGCTCGACGGTCGCGCGCGAGGCGGCCATCGACGCGCGCAGCGCCGCGAGCGTCTGCTCGGCGCGCGGCATCGCTTCGTCGAGCACGGCGAGCTTCGCCACGAGCGAGCCGCGCGTGATGCCCTCCTTGTTGTTCTCGAGGAAGGCGTGAAGACCGCTCACGAGCGCGTAGCGATGGCACTCGGCCTCGGCGCCGTTGCGCAAGGCAGCGCCGCGGTAGAGGCCCGAGAGGCTGTAGCTCGCCCCGGCGATGACGCGCGTCGTCGGCCCGAGGATCGACCCACCCGGTGACGCGTCGGCGCCGCTCACGATGCCGCCGGTGCCGAAGAGCACCGGAGCTTGCTCGAGGTCGGCGAGCGAATCGGCCACGCCCTCGACGTACCGGCAGTACGACGCGGCGTCTCCGGCGTGCGCCGGCGCGCTCTGGGCGCGGGCGTTCGCGGAGATCAGGAGGCCGCCCGCCGCGGCCAGAACGAACACGGTGTGACGCATGGATCAGAAGATCAGAAGAGCAGCGGCCTGCGCCCGACGTGGAGCACCGGTTTCTCGATCCAGCTCGCGTCGTCGAGCTGGAGCTTCACCATGACGCCGCGGATGTCCTTGTTGTGCAGCGGGTGCTTGCCGAGCACCTCGCCGTCGATGGTCGCTGCGACGTTGCCCACCTTCTTGCACCACACGAACCCGAGCGCGCACCCGTACACCGACTGGCCCGCCGTGACGCTGGCCTTGTTGTCGTACGGGACGAACGCCATCGTGAGGCCGCGGTCGGCCGCCATCTCGTAGGGGCTGTTCTTGATCGTGTCGAGCAGCTTGTCGTGCTGCGCGATGATCCCGTCGAGCGTCTCGATGCTCTGCCGGAGCGCCTCGGCGTCGTCGTTCGCCTTGGCCGCCGCGAGCACCGACGTGTCGAAGTCGCGCTTGATGTGGAGGATCTCGTAGCTGAGCTGCGCGCGCGTCGGCTTGCCGCCGCCGGCCGACTGGCTCGCTCCCTCGAGCGACTCCACCTCGCGCTGGAGCTGGCCGGCGCGCGTGTCGATCTCGACGTTGCGCTCGTCGAGCGACAGGTTGGCGCCCGCGATCTGCGCCAGCTCGTAGTTGCCGGTCAGCATCTGGTCGGTGTCGATGACGTGCGCCTGGTACTGCGCTCCGAGCTCGCCGCGCTGCAACCCCGAGAACGCCTCGTTCGAGCCCTGGATCGTGCGCTTGGCGGAAGCGTACTTGCCGAGCAGGCCGCGCAGCCGCGCGAGCTCCATCCTGCGGTCGGCGAGGTCCGTCGACATCGCGGCCCGGAAGGCATCCTGGAACGCCGTCTCCATCTCGGCGATGCGCTGGGCGTCCTGGAGCTGCGCCTGGAGCTCGAGCTTCTTCGTGACGAGGGTGCCCTTGGCGGCCATCTCCTGCGACGCGAGCGCGTCGAGCTGCAGGACGTGCTCGTCGGTCGGCGAGAGCACGGTGGGGGCGATCCAGTGAGTGTTGGTGAAGTAGAAGATCTCGGTCGCGAGGTAGGAAACGAGCCCGACCAGGATGATCGTGAGGACGCCGAAGCCGGCGAACTTGTAGACCGTCACCAGGAGCTTGTTGAGCGCCATGCTCCCGGCGAGGGGCCGAACGCCGCTCTCGCCCGCGCTCGGCTCCGCCGCCTTCTCCGGCGGGGTCGGCTGCGGGCGATCGACCATGGGCTGGGTCGTCTCTCCGACGCGCGGCGCCCTCTCCATGACCAGCGTCCTGGACGGGCGCTCCACCAGCGACAGCCGGCGCATCGGCTGCGTCGCGTCCGGGCCGAGGTGCGGCAGGAGGACCTCGATGGCAGGCGCGGTCGCCGCCTTCATGTGACCCGAGCTGGGCCGGCGGTACATGTGCAAGGTGTGCATGGGCTAAGTCGCTCCTCCGGGAGCCGTCTGCGGCTTGGCTCGCGTCTCCCAGCTGCTCGAGTCGAGCGTGAAGAGCGCGAGCGGTGTGTACAGCAAGTAGACGACCGGCATGACGACGACGGCCGGCAGGAACCATGCGGGGTGCACGCGCTGCTCGGGGGCCAACCGGCGAGTGTCCCACCAGTAGAAGAAACCGAAGAGCGCGAGGATCTGCAGGTTGAAGGCGGCGAGCGCCAGGAAGTTCCCCGCCGCGATGTTCTCGAGGATGAAGACGGGGCAGGCGATCTGCATCGCGAAGAGCGACAGGTAGTGGACGGCGACGATCGGGTGCAGCCGCCAGGCGTGGCTCAGACCGCAGAAGAAGTCGACGAGGTTCGACCGCCGCCACCGGAGCTGCTGCGCAAAGTACTTGGTCAGCGTGTTGGGCGCGACCGTCCAGCACAGCGCGTCGAGCGTGTTGGTCGTCTGGTAGCCGGCCTTGACGATCTGGCGCGTGAGGAAGCGGTCCTCGCCGTACTTGATCGGGACGCCCAGGACGTTGCGGTTCTCGAGGATCGGCTCGAGCTCGACGAGCACGTGGCGGCGGTACGCCGTCAAGCATCCCGAGAGGCACATGACCGAGGAGAAGTACCGCTCGAGGTTCTTCAGGTACTCGTACCCGAAGTAGTACTTGATGGTCTGCATCCGGGTGAGCCAGTTCTCGTTGGGGTTCGAGACGTTCACCCGCCCACCGACCGCGGCGAGCTCGGGCCGCGTGAAGCGCGCGACCAGGCGCCGGACGGCGTTCCTCTCGACGATGACGTCGGAGTCGACCGACACGATGATCTCGCTCGTCGCGTGGCGCACGGCGTTGTTGATCCCGCGGCGCTTGCCCATGTTGTGGGGGTTGCGGATCGCTCGCACGCGGTGCGGGTGCTCGCTCTCGGCGCGCTTCGCCCACGCGTAGCTGTCGTCCTTGGAGCAGTCGTCGACGACGACGATGCTCAGCTTGTCCGCCGGATAGTCCTGCCCGAGCAGGCTCAGGATGGTCCGGTAGATCCCCTCGCCCTCGTTGTAGAGCGGGATGACCACCGTGACGGTCGGCTCGTATCCCTGGATCTTCCGGTCGAACCGCGCGCCCTTGACCTTCTTGAGCCAGAGGCCGCCGAAGTAGCGGTTCAGGAAGACCAGGAAGACGAGGAGATAGATGGGGAAGACCGTCACGCGCGGATACCTCGTCGGGGTGGACGGGTGGGGTTCGGCTGCGGGTCGTACCGGGGTGTACGGAACGCCGCGAGAGAGCCTTCCCCGGTGGTGGACGCGGCGGCGTCCAGGCACGTCGCATGCCCGGAAAAAAGGCCTGCGAAGTCGCGGGAAGCTTGATGTCTGAAGGAATCGATCCGGGGAGGGGTGGTGGTCGAATGTCCCACCCCTCCCCGACGGCGAGGGTCAGTTCACGGTGAGCGACGCCGTGGCGTCGTGCCTGAGCGTGCCGCTCGCCGAATGGATCGTGATCGTGTACGTGCCGGCCGGCGTCGTGGTCGAGGTCGTCACGCGCAGGATGGTCGAGCCCGATCCGGAGAGCGCTGACGAGAAGCTCTTGGTCGCCCCCGGCGGCAGCCCGGCGACCCACAGCTTGATCGCGCCGGTGAAGCCGCCCGTCGCGACCGAGTCGAGCGTGAAGCGCGCGCGTTTGCCTGGCGCGACGGTGGCGTTCGGGTTGACCACCATGATCGAGTAGTCGGGCGTCGTCGTCGTCGTGCGCGTCGCCACGCACGCGTTGTCGGCGTTGCTCCACTCGGTTTGCACGGCGAAACCCAGGATGCTCGAGTCGGGGTCGCCGGCGCAGATGTCGCCGATCTCGCCGTTCGCGTTGTCGTACCAGCCGAGGTACGCGTTGTTGTTCGTCGAGATCGCGAGGCCGACGTCCGGATCGGTCGTCTCCTCCGACATCTCGTGCGAAAGGATGATCGTGTTGCTGTCGTCGGTCGTGGCGGCGAAGTTGCAGCCGGCGACTCCGCCGCAGCCCGGGTCGGGCAGCACGATGTAGCGCGCGGTCGCGCCGCTCGTGGTGGTGAAGGACGAGTGGTAGCCGCAGAACGCGCTGCACGAGGCCGACCCTTGCATGGTCACGGTCACGCCGGGCGGGAAGGCGATCGAGTACACCTCGTTGTCCGACGCGGCGGGCACGGTCCCGGCGTCAATCCACGACTGGATCTGCGCCTCGATGGCCGTGTCGTCCACCGTGGAGGGGGGATCCGTGGCGACGAACACCTTGCCCGCGTACTTCCCGACGCCGATGGTCTGCGTCGAGGTCGAGTACTGCTCGAGCACGCTCGCGAAATCGGGCGACGGACCGACGGTCGACATGAAGGAGTCGATGTGCGACGCGGTCGCGGCGCCCGCGCCGCTCCAGTAGCTGCCCCAGAAGACGTCGAGGTAGGTCGACGACGAGTTGACCTTGCCGCCGTTGTAAACGAGCTGCGCGCCGGCCGGGAAGGCGGGCGTTGCATGCGCCTTGCGCGCTGCGGTCTGGGCGCGCGCATGCGCGACCGTGGGCATCACGTGCGTCGGTGGCGTCGCGAGCAACTGCGCATCGGTCAGGCCGACGACTTCGTCGGAGCTGCCGTCTCCCGGCGACGCCCCGCACGCGACGGTGGCTATCGCGAAGCCGGCGAGCAGACTGAATCGATTGAAGCGCGTCATGGATCCTCCGTGAATGGGTGCGAGCCTCACAAGTGCGAGCCGTGCAAATGCGCTCGCCGAGTGTCGTACGGAGGGGGCCGTGGTGGCTTCCCGCACACCGTGTCGCGGCCGGCCGTTTTCAGACCGATCCGCGATCTGGCGCAACGCCTCGGGAGGCCGCGGGAAGCCGCGGGCGGATCGAGCCGTAAGACGCGCGGCCGCTATGTCACGTCGCGCGATCGCTTCGGCGAGCGGCGACCACGAGTCCCTTCGCGTTGAGGTCCACGTCGAGCGTGAGGAGCTGCATGTCGCGCTCGTCGAACGCGAGGCCGAGCGTGCGCGCTTCTTCCTCGATGGCGGCGCGCATGGCGCTCGCGAGTCGCGCGTGTGCGGCCTCGTCGGTCTCGCCCCGCTCGCGAACGGACGCGACCCACGCCTCGGAGCGGTCGATCCAGCGACGGAGCTGCGCGGCGATCTCGTCGAGGTCGCGCACCTCGCCGAAGTGCGTGAGGCACGCCGCGGATCGACCGAGCGAGAGCACGCGGTCGATGCTGCGGCGCGCCTCGTTCGCGTCGAAATCGGTCGGGCTCGTGGTGGCCATCGCGAACCGCGCGCCCCGCTGGAGCGCGGGGTAGACGAGGCCGAACGTGTCGCCCGTGTACACCGTCGAGAGCGCCGGATCGTCGACGACGAAGTGGTGCTTCGCGTGGCCGGCGGTGTGGAACACCTGGAGCTCGGCGTCGCCGAGAGGAAAGCGGGCACCGTCCTCGAGCGCGCGGACGCGCTCGACCGGGATGGGATCGATGCGCCCGTAGAGCGCCGCGAAACGCTCCGCCCCGTAGACGGCGGTGGCGCTCGCGACGAGCTTCGACGGATCCACGAGGTGGCGTGCGGCGCGCGGGTGAGCGAGGAGCTGCGCGTTCGGGCACCGCGCGAGGAGAGCGCCCGCGCCGGCGGCGTGATCGAGGTGCGCGTGCGTGACGACCACCCACCGCACGGCCTCCGGGCGGAGGTGGCGCGCGTCGAGCGCAGCCATGAGCTTCGGCAGCGCGTGGGCGGTGTGCGCTTCGACGAAGGCGCACTCGTCGCCGGCCACGCGCAGATAGACCGCGGTGAACCGGGGAAGGACGTCGACGTCGAGGGTGTCACGCGCGTGCATTGGGACCGCACCATAGCGCGGGCGTTTGCGTCGTAGGATCCCCGTGCGCTGGTCTCGATGACGCCGGGAGCCGTCGCTGCCGCTGCCGCCGTCGCTGGCGCTGGCGTCGCAATGTCTCACGTGTCGTCACGCTGATTTTGCTTGACGCGATATCGGCCGCGGCATCTCTCGATCGCGCCCGCGTCGTCGAGAGACGGCACCGTTGCTCCCACGTCGCGGCGCCATCGCGTTTCGGCGAGCACCCGAGGGCCGGAAATGTTTCCGCAGCGATCGCCCTCCCACGCGGCGCCGAGGAGCAGAGAAATTCGGGGTGTAGAACGCTCCCCATGAAGCTCGCCAATCTCTCCGATGCGCAGCTCCTCGCGAGCGTGAAGTCGCTCTGCGGTCAGGACCACGGCGACACCGATCACGTCACCCGGGCGACGCGCCGTGCGGTCTTCGAGCGGGAGGGCGAGCGCTGCACCTTCACCGATGCGGAAGGAAATCGGTGCCCCGCGACGACCTGGCTCGAGCTCGATCACGTCGTCCCACGAGGACGCGGCGGTACGAAGGAGCCTGGGAACCTTCGCGTCCGCTGCCGCGCCCACAACCTCCACTACGCGGAGCAGACTTTCGGCAAAGAGCACGTCGCGCGCAAGATCCGCGAGCGTAGGGATCCGCGCCAGCGCCGCCAGCGCGGATCCATGGCGCCACCCGCTGACGCTCACGCTGTCGCTGACTCTCGCGCTGACGCTGACCGCTGACGCTCGCGCAGGCGCCGACGCTGCCGCCCACGCCCGCGCCCGCGCAGGCGCGGACGCTATGTCAGTACGTATGAAGTGACCGGCTCCGATCGCGAGGTCGTGAGCGGCCGTTAGGCGCCCCGATAATCGCGGGTTAGCGCTAAGCGCCAGAGCCGCATGCGAAGGGAGCCGGTCATGGAAGGGTCTATCACCTGGGTGGGAATCGACGCGCACAAGAAGAGTCTGGCCGTGGCGGTGCTCGCCGCCGGGAGGCAGTTGCCCGAGGAGTTCACCGTCCCCAATGAGGAGCGATCCATCCGCAAGCTCGCCAGACGCTTGAAGCGTGAGGCAAGAGGGCAGGAGGTTCGAGCTTGCTACGAAGCGGGCACTTGCGGCTACGCGCTTCAGCGGCGCCTCGAGGCCGACGGAGTCGTCTGCGAGGTCATCGCCCCGTCTCTCATTCCTCGTAAGCCCGGTGAGCGCCTCAAGACCGACCGACGCGACGCACGCAAGCTCGCCGAGCTGCACCGAGCTGGCGTCCTGACGACCGTTTCGCCTCCGACCCCAGAGCAGGAGGCCATCCGAGACCTCTGTCGCTGCCGCGAGGACGTCCGTGCGGATCTGGCTCGTTGGCGGCATCGGCTCGTCAAGATGCTCGTCCGGCGCGGTTACGCGTTCGACGCCACCCAGCGGCACTGGAGCGTCGCACACCGTCGTTGGCTCCAGACGTTGTCGTTCGACAACGAGACCGACCGGATCGTGTTCGCCGAGTACATGTTTGCCATCGAGCAAGCCGAGCGCCGCCTGCGAGCCATGGACACGGAGCTCGAGAAAGCCGCGCAGCTGCCGCTCTATCGAGAGCACGTGGCATGGCTTCGTTGCTTCCGCGGCATCGACACGACCGTGGCGATGATCTTCGTGGCCGAGCTGCACGGCATCGAGCGCTTCGATTCTCCGCGCGCCTTGGCCGCGTATCTGGGGCTGGTCCCGAGCCTTTATGCCAGCGGCGAGAGCGCGCGACGTGGCAAGATCACCAAGACGGGCAACGGTCACATTCGTCGCGCCCTGGTCCAGGCCTGCTGGCAATACCGTCACCGACCCAGCGTCGGGCGAGCGCTCCGAGCGCGACGCGAAGGGCAGCCCGAGCGCGTGCTCACCATTGCCCAACAGGCCGAGCGCCGCTTGAGCGCTCGCTACGCGAGGCTCAAAGCAAGAGGCAAGCACCTCAACAAAGTCGTCATTGCCATCGCCCGCGAGCTCGTCGGCTTCCTGTGGGCCGCGCTACGCGATGATCTCTGCGCCGTGCGTCACGGTGCTCGCAGCTCGACACACTTGGAAAGTGTCGAAGCGAGCACCGCGCCGCGCTCAGGGCCACGTCTGCACAGGGCACCCCTCTCGAAGACCGAAGCAGGCCAGCATCGCCAGGCACGAAAGGAGAAACGCGCGATGTGACGTTGCGATAAGGCCAGGCCGAACTCGCGTTGTCAGTAGGCGCTCGCTCCCGACGAAGAACGATCATGCGGCTCTACGGCTCTCGCGCCGCAACCCGCGAATAGCAGTGTGACTCGTCGTCGAAGCGCCCTCGCGATGCTGGTCTGCTTCGGTCTTCGGAGAAGAGAAGCCCCGGGCCGCTTGACGGGGTCATTTCATAGCACGTCACACCGCGTCATGTCGTAACGCGCACCAAGATGGCCCTCACCTGATCCAGCTCCTCGAGCAACCCCGCCTCGACGCGCTCGACATACCCGAGCGCCTCCGCGACATCGATGCACGCCCCCGGTCCCTCCACTCGACCCGCTGCCCTCCGCCAGTTTGAGCGCCACACCCTTGAGCATCTGACTCTCCCACGAACGCCCCGCGCCCGATTGCGCGAAGGCACCCGCCGCCCTCCGCCGCGCGCAGGCCACATCAAGGATGCGAAGCACCGCCGAGCGCAGCGAGGCGGCGCGCGCGCCAGCGCGCGTCCTTGAGGTGGCCGAGCACGGCGGCACAATGGGAAGCGCCGAGCGAGCGACTCCTCGTGCTCCGAAGCCGACGCTCGGCCCTTTCGCTACGACCCGTCAGAACCCGAGGCCCGCGCCTCCCATGAGCAGGAACACCTTCGGAGCGGGCGTGACCATGTACCGAGCATCCGCGTCGACGAACAAGGGGCCAAAGTGGTACGCGACGAGGCCCCCCGGCGCGACCGCGAGCCCCTTGTTGCCGGCCGAGGAGATTGCGTCGCCGGCGAAGCCGTACGGACGGATCTCGAGGTTCTCGGTGGGGAAGATCTTGAGCCCGACATCACCGCCGAGCAGCGTCTGCTCGGGCGCGCCCGCCGCACCGACGAAGTGATTCACGGCGCCGCCGAGGTAGATGCCCTGCCTCAGCGTGTACCCGAGACGTCCGCCGAATCCCATGCCGTACGTGGGGTCGAAGCTGTAGGCGCCGTGTGCCTCGATCGTCGGCCCCGGCTCAACGTTGCCCACGACGGCGTGGTGCTCCTCCGGCTGGCCCACGGCCGCGTGCGCGGCGTTCGCCGCGAGCGCGACCGATGCCGCGGCCGACAGGGCCGACAGGGCGGCCGCCAGTTGGATCTGCTGCATCATCGCGCCGGTCGGTCGCAAACGGTGCACCAGAGAGATGGCGCGCAGCGGGACCGCAGCTCCGCGCGCCGGTCGTCACCGATTGCGGATGCACTCGGCGAAAGTCGAGGCGGGCGCCGTGCGTGCTGCGTCGGGACCGAGAGCAGCCGGGCCCACGACGTGCAACGTCCGCGAGTGCACGCGGCTCGCCGCGCCTCGGGGAGAACGGAACAGGTGATGGGATGAAAGCTGCAATTGCCGTCTCTTGCACATTGGCCGCCCTCGCGACGGCATGCGGTGGTACGTCGACGCCGTCTTCGAAGGTCTCGGCCATCGAATTGTCGCCGTCGCCCTGCGTGGTGAGCCGCACGAACACCAAGCAGCTGAGCGCGCGCGCGACGATGCCCGACGGCACGAAGCGGGACGTGACCTCCGACGCGTCGTGGTCGACGGACAACGCGCACACCGCCACGGTCAACAAGTCCGGCGTGTTGGTCGGCGTGAACGCCGGGGTGACCAAGATCACGGTGACGTACGAGGGCGCAACCGGCACCGAGGATTGCGCCGTGACGCCGTGAGGAGGGGGCTAGGGTGTTTGATGGCAGCAGCCCTCAGCGAGAGGAGCAGTCCTTCTCCACTTCGCTCGATGGGCGGGCGCCCCCGCGCACGTCGATGGCCTCGGGCGCCTCGAGCGCGCACAGAGCGCCGAGCGCCGCTTCGCGCACGTCGGCGCTGCGCGCGCGGTCCTCCCAGACGGCGCAGAGCAGCTCGACCGACCGCGGCTCGTCCCAGTGACCGAGGACCCGCACGGCGACGCGGTCGGCGCCCAGGGCGGGCGTCTCGGCGAGCATGTAGACCGTGGCGGCCGTCGTCTTGCGCCGCGCCGCGAGGCGCTCGGCGATGAACGCGTCGCTCGGGTGACGGCAGGGCACCGCGCTGCAGAGGGTCCGGACGGCCCTCGGCCACGCTTGGCGGCTCCCCGGCGAACCTGGCTCACCCGCCTTTGTACGCGCTGCTGGTCGGACCGCCCAGCGTGTTGCGGATGGATGGCTGCCCCACGGCCTGCACG
>DASVWO010000077.1:0-51262 GCA_036393165.1 Polyangiaceae bacterium
GCTACAGCCGCATGAGAACACCGACGACGCCGGCGGCGACGACGGCCAGCGCTGGATGAATCAGCCGGCGGTTCACCACCGTCGTGACAACCAGGGCGACGAGCGCCAGCGGCCAGCTCGTGATGGTCGTGCGACCGACGACGAACACGCCGCCCGCCATGAGTCCGAGGCCGACCGGCACGAGGCCCCGGCGAAGGCGGACGAGCCACACGTTGCTCGCGAGCTTGCTCCACGCTCTTCCGCAGACGGCCGACAGGGCGACGCCCGGCGTGACGATGGCGACCGGCGCGAGAAGGGCCGCGAGGAGCCCCGCCGCCTCGTAGCCGTAGAACACGACGCAGAGCATGTTGGGTCCGGGCGAGAGCTGGGCGAGCGCGTAGCCGTCCGCGAACTCGCGCGCGTCGACCCACCCGTTCAGCTCGACGAACTGCCGGTGCATCTCCGGCACGATGGCGAGGCCGCCGCCGAAGCTCACGATCCCGAGCCAGAGGCTCACGAGGAACACTTTCGCGGCCGGGTTCACGACTTCCCCTCGGAGCGTGCGGCCCACGATGCCAGCGGCATCAGCGCGACGAGCACCACCAGCATGTTGAGCTCGAAGACGCCGACGCCCACGAACGCGAGCGCCGCGAAGAGCAAGCCTGCCGGGGACCTGACCACGGGTTTCGCATGGTTGACGACGAGCGACGCCATGATGCCCACCGCGCCCGCCGTCAGCCCGTGGAGCCCCGTCTGGATGTACTGGCTGTGCCCCGCGAACGCCGCGTACCCGATCGCCAGCGCGAGCACGGCGAACACGCCGGGGACGACGACGCCGCAGATGGCGACGGCGGCCCCCTTGTATCCGGCCAGGACGGAGCCGACGAACGCCGCGAGGTTCGACACGTTCGTCCCGGGGATGATCCGGGCGAGCGTCATGCCTTCGAGCATCCGCTCGTCGTCCAGCCATCGCTTGCGGTGCACGACGGCTTCCTGGATGTGAGCGCTGGCGCCGCCCCCGAACGCGGTCACGCCGATGACGAAGAACACCTTGAAGATGGCGGAGAGGGACGGCCTCGGTGCCGTGGGCCCGGCGCTCATCGCCGCAGGATACGCGCGTCGGTACCGGCTAGTAGCCGTGCGGATTGCAGTGCTGCCTTCCATCGGCGCCGGCCGGACACTGCGCGTCGCTCGTGCAGCTCAGCGAGCAGAAGCCGCCCTTGCCGCCCGAGAAGCAGACGTTGCTGTCGCAGTCGGACCCGGAGGTGCAGGATGCCCCGTACGCGCAGGCCCTCGCGTCCGGTACGCGCCGTGCTTTGACGTGCGACACACCACGGAAATGCCCGGATTCCCCTCGGACCCGAGCGTCAACCGCGTGGCAGAAAGCCACGAGCACGGGGCATCTTTGTCCGCCGCGTGGGCGAACGTTCCCGCGATGTCGGGCGCCGATTGCGCGCGGGCGCTGCGGCGCGCGGGCCTGGTGGTGCTGCTCGACGGTCCCGACCGGCTGCTGGTGAAGCGCCAGGGCGTGCCCCTCGTGAGCATTCCGCTCGTGGATCGCCTGCGCGGGGAGCTGGTCGCCGCCATCGCGAAGACGGCCGGTCTCACCGCGGCCGAGTTCCTGTCGAACGTGACGCCGTAGGCTCAGTCGCCGCCTTCGACCTGAACGCCGGCCGGGAGCACCAGGTCCTTCGAGGGGAGGAGCGCCGCGATGGCCGCCGTGACGATCGAGAACGCCACGGTGCCGAAGAGGCACCCCGCGATGCCTGCGAACTGGTAGAGCGCGCCCGAGAGGAGCGTTCCGACGAGCCGGCCGCCGGCGTTCGCCATGTAATAGAACCCGACGTTCATCGCGACCTTGTCGCCCTCGGAGTAGGCGAGGATCAGGTACGAGTGCACCGACGAGTTCACGGCGAAGACGGCGCCGAAGAGGGCGAGCCCGGAGACGAGCATCGTCGCCGGTGACGCCCCCGCCAGGAGCGCCACCGCCATCGCCGCCGAGATCCCGGCGAGGAGGATCGCGAGCACGAATGCCGCTCTTCCCTGCGGTGCGCGATCGCCGGTCCAGCGACGGATGATCACCGGGGCGACGGATTGAATCGCGCCGTACCCGACGACCCAGAACGCGAGGAACGCCCCCACCTCGGTGAATCCCCACCCCAGACGAACCGAGAGGAACACGGGCACGCCGACGACGAACCAGATGTCGCGCGCGCCGAAGAGGAAGAAGCGCGCCGCCGAGAGCACGTTGATCTCGCGCGTCTTCGAGAGCAACGTGGCGAACTTCGCCTTGGACTTGGCCTTGCCCATCTCGGCCGGCAGCGAGAGCACGCAGCCGGCGAGCACGATGACGAGCGCCCCGGCCATGCCCCAGAGCGAACCCCGGAACCCGGCGAGCGAGAGCAGGGCGGCGCCGAGGAAGAAGCCGGCGCCCTTGAGCGCGTTCTTCGAGCCGGTCAGGATCGCGACCCACTTGAAGAGCGCCGACTTCGCGTCCTCCGGGACGAGCACCTTGATGGAGCTCTTGGCGCTCATCTTCGTCAGGTCTTTCGCGATCCCGGAGAGCGCCTGAGCGCCCATCACGTAGGCGACGGAGACGAGCTTCGACCAGCCGGGCGCGACGAACGCCAGCATCGCCAGCGCGAGGACCTGCAGGCCGAGCCCCGAGAAGAGCGTCACCTTGAGGCCCAAGCGCGCCGCGATCCAGCCCCCGAGGAGGTTGGTGACGACGCCGAAGAATTCGTAGAAGAGAAAGAGGAACGCGAGCTCGACGGGCGTGTACCCGAGCGCGTGGAAGTGCAGGAGCACGAGCATCCGGAGCGCGCCGTCCGTCAGCGTGAACGCCCAGTAGGCCAGCGTGACGAGGACGTAGCTGCGGAGCGCGTTCATCGCCGGATCAGCGAAGACTTGCGGCGACCTTCTGCGCGAGCTCGATCATCCGGTGGACGTAGCCGATCTCGTTGTCGTACCAGGCCAGCACCTTCACGCTCGTGCCGTCGACCACCATGGTCGAGGGTGCGTCGACGACGGCGGAGCGCGTGTCGTCCTTGAAGTCGACCGACACGAGAGGCCGCGTCTCGTAACCCAGTATGCCGGCGAGCGGGCCGGCCGCCGCTTTCTCGAGCAGCGCGTTCACTTCCTCCACCGTCGTGGGGCGCGCGACCTCGAACACGCAGTCGGTGAGCGAAGCATTGAGGAGCGGAACGCGCACGGCGAGCCCGTTCAGCTTTCCCTTCAGCTCCGGGTAGATGAGCCCGATCGCGGTTGCGGATCCGGTCGTCGTCGGGATGAGCGAAAGGCTGCTCGCGCGCGCGCGACGGAGATCCTTGTGGGGCGCGTCCACGACCGTCTGGGTGTTCGTGATGTCGTGAATCGTGGTGATGACGCCGTGCAGGATGCCGATGCCCTCGTGGACGACCTTCACGACCGGCGCGAGGCAGTTCGTCGTGCAGGACGCGGCCGTCAGAAGATGGTGCTTCTCGGGGCGGTACTCGTGATCGTTCACCCCCATGACGATGTTGAGCGCTTCCTCCTTCACGGGAGCGGCGACGATGACCTTGCGAACCCCCTTGTCGAAGTGAGGGGCGAGAGTCTGCGCCGTACGGAGCTTGCCGGTGCATTCCAGCACGACGTCGACGCCGGCGTCGCGCCACGGGATCTCTCCGGGCGCCGCCCGCTCCGAAAACCCCAGCTTCTTTCCGTCGATCACGATCGCGCCGTCCGCCGGCCGCACGTCGTGAGGCCAGCGTCCGTGGATCGAATCGAACTCGAGGAGATGCGCGGCCGTTGCAGCGCCGCCCTTCACCTCGTTGAGATGCACGATCTCGATGCCCTTCGCGCCCCAGCCGGCGCGGAGCGCCAGACGCCCCATTCGACCGAGGCCGTTGATGCCGACACGCAGGGTCACTTGCCCTCGACGCTCGGCACGCAGCAGCCGGTCTTGCTGGTCTGCTTCTCCATCGTGGCCGTGTCGCCCTTCACGACGAAGACCTCCCAGGAGTTGCCGTCCGGATCCTCGACCCACACCTTGTCCTGCAGCGCGTAGCAGCACTCGGTGTTCTCCTCGGTGAGCGTCTTCAGGCCCGCATCCTTGAAGCGCGTCCACGCCGCCGCCACGTCCTCGCTGCTCGCCACCTGCACGCCGAAATGGCTCGCGTTGATCCCGGTGCGCGGCGCCTCCTGCATCGTGAGGTTCAGATTCGGCGCGGCGAGGTCGAACTTCGCGTATCCCGGGCGCCGCTTGGTCGCCTTCGCCTGGAACACCTTCTCGTAGAAGGCCACCGATGCGTCGATGTTCGAGACGTTGAGCGAGACGTGAGGCTTGAGGATGTTCATTGCGGTTCCTTTCAGCAGCAGCCCTTGGCGGATCCCTTGCCCGCCTTGCAGCAGTCCTCCCAGAGGAAATCGGTGAGGGCGCGCAAGGCGGCGTAGTTCGCGGTGTGGAAGATCGACTTGCCGTCGCGCCTCGCCTCGACCAGTCCCGCGTCCACCATGCGATCGAGGTGGTGGTTGAGCGTCGTCCACGGAATGTCGAGCTTCTCCTGCAGCTCCGTGGTCGATAACCCTTCGGGCCCGGCCTGCACCACGGCGCGCAGGATGGAGAGCCTCGCGACGTGGCCGAGGGCGGCGAGCTGCTCGGCATGACGCTCGGTCGGCTTCACACCCACGTATCTAGGACCGTAGATTCATCCCGTCAAGCAGCCTTCAGGAGTCGTCGTCACAAACTCGTAACGAACTTGCTACCCCGGCGTGGATCGAATCGCCGAGAGTGCCGGCTCATGCGAAGGCGAACACTGCTCCTGGCATTCGCGCCGTTCCTCTGTACATCTGCGCTCTTGGCGGATGCGGCCCGGGCGCAGCCCGCACCGGCGCCGGCACCGGCCGGTCAGCCGCCCGCGCCGGCTCCTGCGCCGGTTCCGGCGCCGGTTCCGGCGCCGGCTCCCGCTCCCGCCCCGGCTCCCGCGCCTGCTGCGCAGCCGTCCGCAGCGCCCGGCGGTCTCGAGCTGACCAGCCTGCGGATCATGCGCCAGAAGAACATCCTCTCCGAGGACGAATACCAGAGCGCCGTGCGTGACCTGACCGAGAGCACCGGTCTGCAGGCGCCGGAGCAAACCAGCGTCGTCATGGGCAAGTGGGCGACGACGCTCTACGGCTTCGTCGAAGCCGACTCCATCCTCGACTCGACGCAGAGCTTCAACGATCTCGCCGGCAATGCGGCCGTCGCGCGCAACCCCTCGTACGGGTACTCGCACGGGCGCCTGCAGTTCGGGGCGCGCAACTCGCGCATCGGCTTCCGCATGAAGGCGCCCGAGTTCGGCGGGATCCGGATGAGCGCCGTGCTCGAGACCGACTTCTTGGGCAACCAGTCGCTCGGCTACGCGACCGGGCAGGCGACCGAGAACCAGTACTACACGAGCCCTCTGCTCCGGATCCGGCACATGTATCTCAAGGCCGAGACCCCGGTGGTCGACGTGCTCATGGGGCAGTACTGGGAGCTCTTCGGATGGCAGTCGCTCTATCATCCCAACAGCGTCGAGATTCAGGGCTTGCCGGGGCAGATCTACTCGCGCACCCCGCAGATCCGGATCTCCAAGACGATCAAGACGGAGCCCGTGACCGTCGAGATCGCGATCGCCGCGATGCGGCCGCCCTCGCGTGACTCGGCGGCCCCCGAAGGCCAGGCCGGACTGCGGCTCGCCATCAACCAGTGGACCGGCGTGCAGACGACCGGCGCGACGGGCACCGCGATCCAGCCGGCGTCGATCGCGGTGACCGGCGATCTCCGTCACATCGAGGTGCCCTGGGAGCAGGCGGCGCCGACGGGCAACGCAGGAAAGACGGCGACCGCCGCAGCCGTCGACGCGTTCATCCCGGTCCTCCCCGGCTCGAAGGAGAAGATGGGCAACTCGCTGTCGCTCAACGGCGAGCTCGCTTCCGGCTACGGCACGGCGGACCTCTACACGGGCCTCACCGGCGGCGTGACCTGGCCCGCGGTTCTCAATGCGGCGGGGGCCAACGTGTGGCCGCAGGACGTCGACAACGGCATCGCCACGTACTCGTCGACCGGCCAGCTGCACTACATCCAGTGGACGAGCTACCTCTTCGGCGCGCAGTACTACTTCCCCGGCGTCGACGGAAAGGCGTGGATCTCGGCCAACTACTCGCACCTCGAGTCGAGCAACACGGGCACGCTCTTCCCCAAGTCGACGAAGGTCCGGAGCTCCGAGGACTGGTGGGACGTGAACCTCTTCGGCGACATCACGCCCGCCTGGCGCGTGGGCCTCGAGTACGCGCAGTTCCTCGACCACTACGTCGACGGCAACGCGCCGACCAACCACCGGGTGCAGCTCTCCGGATTCTTCATCTTCTGAGACAGGAGCCGATCGACATGCGCACCCTTCACCGAGTCTTCTCCGTTCTGCTCGTCGCGTCGACCGCGCTCGCCGGGATCGCAGCTGCCGGCTGCGAGACCGACGACAGCTCCACCCCGCTGCCTCCGGCGGCCAAGGACGCCACGACCGATCAGGCGTCGTCCGACGGCGCGCCCGCCACGGATGGCGCCGGCGATGCCGCTCCGCCCGTCGAGGCGTCGACCGACGCTCCGCCCGCCGAGACCTCCACGGACGGCGGCGGAACCGGCGACTAAGGCGCTCGTGCTTGCGGGCCTCGGAACAAGCGGACTAGCTTGGCGCACGCGAGGACCCAGCCGACATGACCACACCGCACCGCGCGCTCTCCGAACGACCTGCAAGGCAGCTAGCCAACACCACCAAGACGCCGCCGCAGTGGCGCGGCAATACCCCGCGGTGGCTCATGCAGATGCTGCCGTGGACGCCGGTCGAGGCCGGTGTCTACCGCGTGAATCAGGCGCTCGACGAGAAGTTCGCGCTGGCGTGCAGCCCGGATCAGGGTGAGGAGCTGCCGGTCGGCTTCAGCGATTACGAGCCGAACCCGCGCGAATACGTGCTGTCGCTGTGCACCACGACCATCCAGGTCGACGCGCGCATCTCGGACCTGTTCCGCAGCCCGTACGATCAGACGAAGGAGCAGCTGACGCTCGCGGTCGAGAAGCTCAAGGAGCGGCAGGAGAACGAGATCCTGCACAACAAGTCCTTCGGCCTCCTCAACAACGTGGACCCCGAGATGCGCATCAAGACGCGCAAGGGGCCGCCCACGCCGGACGATCTCGACGAGCTCATCGCGACCGTGTGGAAGGAGCCGGCGTTCTTCGTCGCGCACCCCCGGGCCATCGCGGCGTTCGGGCGGGAGTGCACCGCGCGCGGGGTGCCGCCGCCCACGATCTCGCTCTTCGGTTCGCCCTTCCTCACGTGGCGCGGGCTGCCGCTCGTGCCGTCGGACAAGATGAGGATCAAGGACAACAAGACGGACATCCTGCTGATGCGCGTCGGGGAGCAGAAGCGCGGCGTCGTCGGGCTCTTCCAGCCCGGGCTGCCGGGCGAGGTGAGCCCGAGCCTGTCGGTGCGCCTGATGGGCATCGACCAGAAGGGGGCGGCGCAGTACCTGCTCTCGCTGTACTGCGCGGTCGCGGCGCTCACGCACGACGCGCTCGGCGCGCTCGAGGACGTGAGCATCGACCACTACCATGAGTACGAGTGATCCCTCGTCCGCGGGCGGCGCTCCCCCTCCCGCGATCGCGGCGACGACGCCGGGCCTCTCGCCTCAGGCGGCGGCGCACGTGCCCACGGCGCCCACGCTGCCGTCGCCCGATCCGGCGTCGATGACGACGGTGCTCGCGCGCCTCGCGAACGAGCTGTTCTCGGCGACGCCGCCTCCGGCGATGGGAGCGCCGACGCCGGCCGGGGCCGACGTGATGCCCTCCGCGCCGCACTCGCCGCCAGCGCCTCCTGCGGGCGCGGCGGGTGCTCCGCTGCCCTCGGCGTCAGCCGTGCCGCCGACCTCGCCGTCGCCGTCGACGTCGCCGTTCTCGGCGCCGCTCGACTTCAGCGCCATCGCGGTCCCGGTCGATCCGTACGCGCCGCCCGGCGGCTTCGATGCGTCCGTCCTTCCGTCGCTCGCGATCGTCGATCCGCGCGCGCCCATCCCCGAAGTGCCGGGGATGCCCGACGAGTCGACGGTCCCGGCTCCCGCAGCGCCGCCGGCCCCCGCGCCGGTGGCGCCGCACGCGCTCACGCTCGACGCGTTCGAGATCGCTCCGGCCGACGATCCGGCGATCCGTTCGCTCGGCGCGCCGATGTTCGACCCGAACCTCATCAAGCGCGAGTTCCCGATCCTCCGGGAGCCCGTCCGCGGCAAGCGCCTCGTGTGGCTCGACAATGCGGCGACGACGCAGAAGCCGCAGACGGTCATCGACCGGCTCTCGTACTTCTACGAGCACGAGAACTCGAACGTGCACCGCGCGGCGCACACGCTTGCCGCGCGCGCGACCGACGCGTACGAGTCGGCGCGCGAGTCGGTCCGCCGGTTCATCAAGGCGCCGTCGAAGAACGAGATCGTCTTCGTGCGCGGCACCACCGAGGGCATCAACCTCGTGTCGCAGAGCTGGGGGCGGCGCAACGTGGGCCCCGGCGACGAGATCGTCATCACGTGGCTCGAGCATCACGCGAACATCGTGCCGTGGCAGCAGCTCTGCTCCGAGAAGGGCGCGAAGCTGCGCGTCGCTCCGGTGGACGACCGCGGTCAGGTCATCCTCGAGGAGTACGAGAAGCTGCTCGGCCCGCGCACGCGCATCGTCGCCTTCACCCAGGTGTCGAACGCGCTCGGCACGATCACGCCCGCCGCCGAGATGATCCAGATGGCGCACCGCCACGGCGCGCTCGCGCTGCTCGACGGCGCGCAGGCCGTGTCACACATGCCGGTCGACGTGCAGGCGCTCGGCTGCGACTTCTTCATCTTCTCGGGGCACAAGATCTTCGGTCCCACCGGCATCGGCGTGGTGTGGGGACGCAAGGAGCTGCTCGACACGATGCCGCCCTGGCAGGGCGGCGGGAACATGATCCAGGACGTGACCTTCGAGCGGACGCTCTACCAGGCGGCCCCCGCGCGCTTCGAGGCGGGCACCGGCAACATCGCCGACGCGGTGGGCCTCGGGTCGGCGCTCGACTGGCTGAGCCGCGTCGGCGTCGAGCGGGTGGAGCGGTACGAGCACGGGCTGCTCGAGTACGCGACCGAGAAGCTGATGACGGTGCCTGGGCTGACGATGATCGGCACCGCGCCGCAGAAGGCGGGCGTCCTGTCCTTCGTCCTCGACGGGCAGAAGACCGAAGAGGTCGGCGGGATGCTGGACCAGGAGGGCATCGCCGTTCGCTCGGGGCATCACTGCGCGCAGCCCATCCTGCGGCGCTTCGGCCTCGAGGCCACGGTGCGCGCGTCACTCGCCCCGTACAACACGTGCGAGGACATCGACGCGCTCGTCGACGCGCTGCGGCGCATCCAGGCGGGAAGACCCGAGCGTCCGCGCAGCCGGTAGGCGGGCGCGCGCGTCGTCTGGTATCAGACGAAGTGTGATCAAGAACGTCTCCGCGCGCGAGGCCCACGAGCTCATCGCCGCCGGAGGCGTGGATGTGGTGGACGTGCGCGAGCCGCACGAGTGGGCGACCGGCCACGTGCCGGGGGCGCGCCTGATCCCACTCGGGAGGCTCCGCGCGGATCCCGATGCCGCGCACCTCGGGCAGCGGGTGATCTTCGTGTGCGAGCGGGGAGGGCGGAGCCAGCACGCCGCGCAGCTCGCCGAGGCGCGCGGCATCCCCGAGATCTACAGCCTAGAGGGCGGCACCCTCGGATGGCGCGCCGCCGGCCTGCCCGTCGAGCAACCGCCGGCCGCGAAGGCGACCGAGGACACGGTCCCCGCGCTCGACGCCGTGGTGGGCGCCAACTTCAAGGCGCTGCGCGCCAAGCGCGGCTACTCGCTCGACGTGCTCGCGGGCATGAGCGGCGTGAGCCGGCAGACGCTGGGACAGATCGAGCTGGGCCACGCCGTCTCCAGCCTGGGAACCCTCTGGAAGATCGCGACGGCCCTCGAGGTCCCGTTCTCGGCGCTGCTCGCCCGGCCGGGAAGCTCCGAGCTCCGGATCTTCCGCAGCGCGAGCGCCAAGCGGATCGTGGGCACCGACGGACGCTTCTCTTCCCGCGCGCTCTTCCACCCCGAGGACACGGGCGGCGCCTTCGAGTTCTACGAGCTCTGGCTGGCGCCCCACGGACGCGAGGACGCCGAGCCGCACGCGCGCGGCACGCGCGAGAACCTCGTCGTGACCTCCGGGCGGCTCGTCCTCGAGATCGGCGGACAGCGCCACGAGCTCGCGAAGGGTGACGCCATCGCGTTCACGGCCGACGTTCCGCACTCGTACGTCAACCCGGGCAGCGAGGAATGCTGGATGAACCTCGTGATGACCTACCCGGGCGCCACGCACGCGTGACGCGCGGCTACAGCGGGCTGGCGTCCATGAGGACGTACGAGATGGCCCCCGCGCGCCCGAGGATCGTTCGCGGCGGATACGTGAGCGAGTTCTCGACGACCGTGGCGCTGATCACCAGGGCCTGGGCACCCTGCTGTGTGTTGAAGAACCCGCCCACAGCGGCGACGGTGGCGTCGGTCTGGGTGGCCTTCCGCGAGGGGAGCGTGCCCACGAAGTAGTAAGGCGTCGTTCCATCGTTCGGCGTGATGCCCAGGCTGACGCCACCCGCCGCTGCGTTCCTGCAGTCGCCGACGACCACGATGACGATGGCCTTGTTGGTGTCCTGCGTGACCGAGAGCGCAAACTCCACGTCTCCGACGGTCGTGCCGTTCGGCAGATAGATCGGCCCGATCTGAACGTCCGACGAGAGGTGGGGCAAGAAGAGCAGGAACGGCCCGTACGACGTTCCGGTGACTTCGATGTAGCCCGAGAAGCCGGCGGGCAACGGCAGCGTCGCCTGCCCGTATCCATTCGTGGTCGCGAGCGGCGTCGTCGGCGAGCCGTCGCACAGGTAGTCGTCGATGTCGCACTTGCGCAATGCGAGGCCCGGGATACCGCCCTTCGACATGTAGTCGCCGAAGAACAAGGTCACGGACACCGCGGGCGAAGCGGGCGGCGTCGGCGGATGCTCGAGACACTGCCACTTCGGTGCGATGCACGACGCGGCGCAATGAGCGCTCGTGCACGCGCCGAGCGCCCGTTCCTCGTCGACGGCGGACGGATGGGCGAGCTCGCACAGGGCGAAGCAGTCGGCGTCCGTCGCGCTGCACGCCTCCTCGCAGGCCGTGAGCCGGGCACACTCGGCATCCTCCTCGCACGTCCGCGCGAGCGTGCAGCACTGGGCCGCGCCGCACGCCGCGCACGCGGCGCTCTGGTAGACGTATCCGCCGCAGGAGTCGACGCCGCACGCCTGCGCGCAGTGCGACGCCTCGCAGCTCCGGAGCGCCGCGGCGGCCTCGTCTCCGGAAAACTGGGAGCGACAGGCGCTCGCGCAGGCCGCGTCGCCGCTCTTGCACTGGGCGAAGCAGGCGACGAGAGCGCTGCACTGGCCCGCATCCTCGCCGGCGCACTGCTGCTCCTCGGCGCAGCAGGAGGACGTCATGCACGCGTTGCACGCCGCCGCGCCGACCGAGAAAGAGGCGCACGACTGGACCTGGGCAGTGCCGCTTCCCGGAGGCTGGTCCTCGATCCCCACGATCTGGCGACACCCGGCGACGAGCAGCACCGCGCACGCCATCCGGGCCGGAGAGGCTGTTCGTGGCTTCATGGCGGCGGAGGAGCTCCCGAGCACCACGAGGGACCGAAGAACTGGCACTTGCCGTTGTTGCACCCGTCTCCGCGCAGCGGCGTGAACGCGCAGGCGTTCTGGATCCCCACGTATTCCCATGCGTCGCAGGACTGCCCCTCCGCGAGCATCGGGACGCAGTGGCCGACGTACGTGCTGGCGTCGGGTCCTGCGTCGTCGTCGAGCGCGCAGGTGTAGCCCGCAACGCAGTACACGGGGAAGTCCACCGGCGAGCCCGCGACGTACCCGCACGCCTCACCGGGTTGAGCGATGGCATCCTCGCAGTGGAGGGTCGTCGGATCGCAGTTCTGCGGATACGGGAGGCTGTTGCAACCCACCGTGGGATCGCACCCGCCGTCGGGCGGGGGGACGGCGCACTTGCGGTCCGCGCCGCAGACGAGCCACGGATGGCAGGGCGCGGTGGACGGGTCGCACGCATCACCGACGTCGTGGTAAGCGGCGCACGTGGTGGTCGTACCGCTGGTCCCGGTGCAAACGCTACCCTGCGCGCAAGCTGGCGCCGAGTAGTTGCACCGGCCGCCTATCGGGATCTCCGCGGCGCATTGCCCGCAAGCCCCGGCGACCGGGATGCAATGTCCACTCGCGCACTGGTTCGAGAATTGCCCGCCCCAGAAGAGCGCGCACGGTGCGCCGTTCGGCAGCATGCCGTAATTGACGTCGTGGCACGGCTGCGACTTCGGGATGACGTTTTCCCACGTGTAGCTGAAGAAGGCCTCGCACGTCGTGAAGTTGAGCGAGTCCGCGCACAACTGCAGGCTCGCGGGGGTCAGTTTCGAGCCGTACGGGAACCAGGTCGCGAGATCGGCGACGCTGGCGTCGGCGTCGATGCACGCGTCGAGCGACCCCCAGAAGATGTCGAAGAACGGGCGGTTGCATTGCTGCATGGCCGTGCAGACCTTCGTCATGTAGGCGACGGACGCCGCGCGCATCGCCGATTCGGTGAAGGGCGTCGTCGGCCCGTCCGCCGCGGACGCGTCAGGTGCGCCCGCGTGCGAGGGCGAAGGAGAAGAAGAAGAGGAGCAGCCGGCGACGGCTATCGCCAGCGCAGCGATGCGGCGAAGCCTTCCGAACCCCACGCCCCGATTCGTATCACCTCTTGCCGCTCAGCTCTCCACGTCCGGATCGCCCGCCTTCTCCGAGAAGCGGTAGCCGATGCCGCGGACGGTCTGGATGAAGCGGCCGGCGCTTCCCAGCTTGTCGCGCAGGCGCTTCACGTGCGTGTCGACCGTGCGCGAGGTGACGCCCGGGTCCAGCTCCCACACGTCCGCGAGGAGCGCCGACCGGGTCTGCACCCGCTCCTTGCGCTGCGCGAGCGTCGCCAGCAGCTTGAACTCGAGTGGGGTCATCGGGATCTCGTTGCCCGAGACTTCCACGCGGTGCGCGTCGCGATCGAGGCGTAGCTCGCCCAGCTCGACGACCGAGGGCTCCTTCGCCTCGCTCCGGCGCAGCACGGCGTTGATGCGCAGGATCAGCTCGCGCACGCTGAACGGCTTCACGACGTAGTCGTCTGCGCCGAGCTCGAGGCCCACGATGCGGTCCACCTCGTCGCCCTTGGCGGTGACCATGATGACCGGGATGGCCTGCGTGTGAGGCTCGCGTTTCAGGGCCGTGCACACGGTGGTTCCGGGGCGGTCCGGCAACATGAGGTCGAGCAGGACGATGTCCGGCATCGTCTCGCGAACGAGCTTCAGGCCGGCGTCGGCGGACCCGGCGACGTGCACGCGGTGACCCGCCTGCGCCAGGTTGTACTGCACGATTTCGCGCAGATCGGGCTCGTCCTCGATGAGGACCACGCGTGCCATCGGCTGCGCACGCTACGAGGCGCCTGCGTCGACCGCGGGAAACGCAGGTTACGTTTTCGTCACGGACGGCGGGGCGACCGGTGGGTGGGTGTGCTCGCAGGCGGCCGCGACGGCCAGCATCGTGGCTTCGTCCAGCGGGCGCGCGACGATCTGGAGGCCCACGGGGAGCCCGCTCTTCGTCGGCGCGCAGGGGACGCTCATCGCCGGGACCCCGGCCAGGCTGGCAGGCAGCGTGTAGACGTCGCTCAGGTACATCGCGAGTGGGTCGTCGACGCGCTCGCCGAGTCGGAACGCCGGCGTCGGCGAGACGGGGGAGCAGAGGACGTCGACCTCGCGAAGGGCCGCGTCGAAGTCGCGCCGGACGAGGGTGCGCACCTTCTGGGCGCGCAGGTAGTACGCGTCGTAGTACCCGGACGAGAGCACGAAGGTCCCGAGCAGGATGCGCCGCTTCACCTCGGAGCCGAAGCCGGCGTCGCGCGTCGCGCCGTACATCGCCCGCAGGTCGCGTCGCGGATCGACGCGCAGGCCGTACCGGACGCCGTCGAAGCGGGCGAGGTTGCTCGATGCTTCGGCGGTCGCGAGCACGTAGTACGTCGCCACCGCGTAGCGGGTATGCGGGAGCTTCACCGGTTTCACGATGCACCCGCGCTTCTCGAGATCGCCGATCGCCGCGCGAACGCTGGCGCCCACCTCGGCGTCGAGACCCTCGGCGAAGTACTCCTCGGGCACGCCGATGCGCAGGCCCTTCACGTCGCGATCGCAGGCCGCCACGAGGTCCGGTACCGGCGCATCGAGCGATGTCGCGTCGCGCGCGTCGTGCCCCGCGATGACCGAGAGCACGCGTGCCGCTCCGCGCACGTCGGTGGCGAAGGGCCCCACCTGATCGAGGCTCGAGGCGAACGCGATGAGCCCGTAGCGCGAGACGCGTCCGTACGTCGGCTTGATGCCGACCGTGCCGGTGAGCGCGGCGGGCTGCCGGATCGAGCCCCCGGTGTCGCTCCCGAGCGCGCACGGGGCGAGCCTCGCCGCGACGGCGGCGGCGCTCCCGCCGGAAGATCCGCCGGGCGTGCGCGTCGTGTCCCACGGGTTGCGCGCAGGGCCGTAGGCGCTGTTCTCGTTGGACGAGCCCATCGCGAACTCGTCCATGTTCGTCTTGCCGATCAGAATGGCGTCGGCGGCCTTCAGCCTCTCGACGACGCCGGCGTCGTAAGGAGGGACCCACCCCGAGAGGATCTTCGACCCCGCCGTCGTGGGAATGCCGCGCGTGCAGATCGCATCCTTGATCGCGATGGGCACTCCCGCGAGCGCACCGAGGTCACGCCCGCTCTTGCGTTTCTCGTCGACGGATCGCGCCTGCTCCAGCGCGGCGTCCCGCGCCACGTGCAAGAACGCGTGGAGGCCGCCGTCCCGCGCCTCGATTCCGCCGAGCATCTCGCCGCACACCGCTTCCGCGGTGCGCTCTCCACGCCGGACGGAGGAGACGATGTCGCCGACGATCACTTCTCCTCCACGAACGAGGTGACCGCGAACCCGTCGTTCTCGACCCTCGGCGCGCCTGCGAGCGCTTCCTCGTGCGAGAGACACGGCTTCTCCTCGTCCGATCGAAGCGGCATGCGCTCGATCTGGACGTGCGCGGTCGGAGGAACGCTGGACACGTCGAGCTCCTCGAGCTGCGCGACGTACTCGACGATCTTCGCGAGCTCCCCGGCGAGCTTGTCGGCCTCCGCGTCGCTCGTCGAGAGCGACGAGAGCCTCGCCACGTGCTGCACGAGGGCGCGATCGACCCGGGGAGCGGCCATGTCAGGCAAGCAACCTAGGAGACCCTGGCCGTCCTGCCAAATCCCACCGAGCACGCCCGTGTCGAAAGAGCATGTCGCAATCGAGCTCGGTCCTCTTCTCGCTCCAGGAGCTGGCGCGCATGGAGGAAGAGCGTGTGCGTGGGGCTGCGAGAGCCGAGTCTGCTGCCCGCGAGGCGGCGCGCCGCGCGGCCGAGGAAGCCGAGACGCGCGCCAGAGAGGCGGCCGAAGCGGAGGAGCGCCTCCGCGAGGCGTCCAGGCACGAGATCGAGAGGCAGGCTCGGGAGGAAGCCGCGAGGGTGCAGGCCATTCGCGACGCGGCGGCGGAGGCGGCCCGTGCCGAAGCGTTCGCCCGCGCCCAGGCGCATGAGCGGGAGAAGGACAGGCAACACGCCATCGAGGTGGCACGCGTTCAAGCCACGACGCGCGGCTCTCGACGGACGGCCTTCCTCGCCGCGGCCGTCGCCAGCGTGGTGACGGCCGCAGCAGCCATGGCCGGGTACTTCGGCATCGCGGCTCCTGCCGAGAGAGCCGCGCTCGCCGAAGCGCGCTCCGAGACCGCCTCCCGGGAACAGACCATCGACCAGCTCCGCGCCAAGGTCAGCGCCAGCGAGGCCGGCGCGCGCGGGCTGCAGCAGGACATCGCCGCTCTCCGCCAGGAAAACACCCGCCTTCAGGCGGATCTCGATGCCTTGCGAAACCGCCCCTCCGGTCGCGGTCCGGCGCGCCCGTCACCACAGACGCGCCACACCGACCGCACGATGGACGGCTTCACGACGTGCGCGCCCGGGGTCAACGACCCGATGTGCCCTCGCTGAGCCTAGGCGCCCTGGACGGTGACCTTGTTCATCTTCACCGGCGTGACGGGGCGGTCGTCCGGGTCCGTCTTCGTCTTCTCGATCTTGTGAACGACGTCCATGCCCTTGGTGACGCGCCCGAAGACGGGGTGCTTCGAGGGGCCCGGCGTGAACCAGTCGAGATACTTGTTGTGCACCGTGTTGATGAAGAACTGGCAGCTCCCGCTGTTGGGTTCTCCGGTGTTCGCCATCGACAGCGTCCCCGGCTCGTTCGAGAGCTTGGCGTCGGCCGGGTGCTCGTCCGGGATGGTCCCGTCCGGCCCGTCGCCGGTGCCGGCCCGGCGGCTCTTCGGGTCGCGGCTGTGGGGGCAGCCGAACTGCAGCATGAAGCCGTCGATCACCCGGTGGAAGTGCAGGCCGTCGTAGAACCCGCTCTGGGCGAGCTTGATGAAGTTCCCGGCGGTCTTGGGCATCTTGTCGACGTAGAGCTCGATCTCGATGGGGCCGAGCGACGTGTCCAGCGTGGCAGTGGGGTTGGCCATGGTCGGATGAGCCTTAGCTTGCTTTTTCCCCGTCCGCGCGTACCTTTCGCCACCCAACTCGGGCTCCCGGCAACGGGGCCCACTCAATCCACACGCTCTCCTGCGCAAGCTTCGGCCCGGTGCATCCCCACTCGAGGGGGTGTTGGTCGAGGACGGAGAGCGGAGGCCCAACCGAAAGGAAGCGCAAGAAATGACACAGCAAATCGAAACCAACGCCCAGGGTCTGCCGCAGCTCCGCGGAGACCTCCCCCTGCCGCTGCGCTCGCTGCTCGACGCCGGCGTCCACTTCGGCCACCAGACCAAGCGCTGGAACCCGAAGATGCGCCCCTTCATCTACGGGGCCCGGAACGGCATCCACATCATCGACCTCGACCAGACCGCGCGGCTCTTCGCGCGCGCCTACAACTTCGTGGTCGACACCGTCGCGCGCGGCGGCCACCTCCTCATGGTGGGCACCAAGCGTCAGGCGCAGGAGATCGTGCAGGAGGAGGCCACCCGCTCGGGCAGCTTCTTCGTCGTGAACCGCTGGCTCGGCGGCACGCTCACGAACTTCCGCACCATCAAGACGGGCCTCGAGCGCATGCGGCAGCTCGAGCGCATGAAGGAAGACGGGACGTACATGTCGATCACCAAGAAAGAGGTGTCCCGCCTCGAGAAAGAGCGCGAGCGCTTCGAGAAGTACCTCGGTGGTCTCAAGAACATGGGATCGCTCCCGGCGGCCCTCTTCGTCATCGACCCGGCGATGGAGCTCATCGCGGTCAGCGAGGCGAACAAGATCGGCATCCCCGTCATCGCCATCACCGACACGAACTGCGATCCGGACCGCGTCAACTTCGTCATCCCCGGCAACGACGACGCCATCCGCTCCATCAAGCTCATCACGGCCCGCGTCGCCGACGCGGTCGTCGAGGGCGCGCAGCGTCGCAAGGAGTTCGTCGGTCGCGAAGAGGGGCAGCAGCAGCGTCGCAACGAGGGCCCGCAGGCGGAGGTCATCCGCGGCGGCCGCGGACCGCGCCGCGACGACGCCGAGCGCCCGTCCTGAAACCATCTCTCTTTCCCGAAGGATAGAAGCCATGGCTGAAGTAACTGCATCGATGGTCAAGGAGCTCCGCGAGCGCACGCAGGCGGGGATGAGCGACTGCAAGAACGCGCTCGTCGAGGCCGGCGGAGACATGGAGAAGGCCGTCGAGATCATCCTGAAGAAGGGGCTCGCGAAGGCCGCCTCGCGCTCCGGTCGCGTCGCGACCGAGGGTCAGGTCGCCACGTGGGTGGCGCCGGACGGCAAGCGGGGCGTCATCATCGAGATCAACACGCAGACCGATTTCGCGTCGCGCGACGAGCTGTTCCAGAAGTTCGCGAAGGACGTCCTTCAGGTCGCGAGCAAGGCGCCGAAGGGCGCCGATCTCGGGGCGCAGACTTACCCGGGCACGGACAAGACGGTGGAGTTCACCCGCGCCGAGCTCTCGGCGAAGACGGGGGAGAACATCGTCCTGCGGCGCTGGGGCACCGTCGAAGCGAAGGAGCCGAACAGCCTGGTCCACGCGTACGTGCACCCGGGCGGCAAGCTCGCGGTGCTCGTCCACGCCGAGGGGCCGGACACGAAGAACGCCGACTTCAAGACGTTCGTCGACAACGTCGCGATGCAGGTCGCGGCGATGAACCCGATGGTCGTCCGCAAGGAAGAGATCACCCCTGCCGCGAAGGACAAGCAGAAGGAGATCTACGAGGCCCAGATGAAGGAGGAGAAGGCGGCCGGGACGCTCAAGGCGCCCGAGCAGGCCTGGCCGAAGATCATCGAGGGCAAGCTGGGCAAGTGGTTCACCGAGGTGACGCTGCTCGCGCAGGACAACGTCTGGGACCCGCCCGCCGGGTCGATCGACGCGGTCCGCCAGGCCGTGAGCAAGCAGGTCGGCGGCGAGGTGAAGATCCACGCGTTCCTGCGCTACTCGCTGGGCGAGGGCATCGAGAAGAAGACGGAAGACTTCGCGGCAGAGGTCGCGAAGACCGTCGGTGGCTGAGAGCCTCAGACCGAAATTCGCGGTCGTCCGCGAGGACCCAGACGTCGAGCACGCGCTCGTCCGCAAGACGCGGGCGAAGCGTGTGCTCGTCGTCGCATCGGGGGGGTGCACCGCGCTGACCCTCGCGCACCGCGAGCCGGGGCTCGAGGTGACGGCGTTCGACTTCTCCGAGCTCCAGCTCCAGCAGGTGCGCGAGAAGCAGGCGGCCGTGGCGCGGGGAGACCTGCGTGCGCTCAACGTGGGGGACGAATCGCCGGCGGGCGTCAACCAGCGCGGCGAGTTCGAGTCGCTCTTTCGAACCCTCCGGCGGTTCATCGAGGAGATGGTGGCGCCTCCGGCCAGCCTCGCCCGGTACTTCGACGAGGCGACGTCGGCGCCGGAGCGAACCGCTCTGCAGCAATCGTGGAGGACGAACAAGTACTGGCCCGCGGCCTTCTCCCTCTGCTTCCACGACGCCCTGTTGCACGCGATGTTCGGGAAGGCGGCGACGCAGCACGCCGAGCCGGGCTCCTATCCGGGCTACTTCCAGCGAGCCTTCGAGCACGGCCTCGACCGGGAGGACGGACCGCGCAACCCATTCCTCGCTCACGTGCTCCTCGGCGCCTATCTGCCTGCCCACGCGCCCGACTACGTCCACGCGCGCCGCGAGCTGCCCCTGATCCTCGCGCGCGGAGAGCTGGCCGACGTCACCGACCTCGCGCGCTTCGACGTCGTGAGCCTCTCGAACATCTTCGACTGGTCGGACGACGCGCTCGTCGCCCGGTGGGCCAAGAGCCTCGTCACGCTCCGTCCGGGGGCGGCGGTCGTCATCCGTCAGCTCAACAACCGCCGCGACGTGCGTTGCTTCTTCGTGCCGGACTTCGGGTTCGACGACGCGCTGGGCCGCGAGCTTCTTGCCCGCGACCGCAGTCTCTTCTACCAGGCGATCCACGTGGGCTTCCGTGTCTGAGGATCCGCGCTTCCTGTTCCTGCCTGCGAGCGAGGTGGGTCCCTACGTCGAGGGACTGCGCGCCATCGAGCGCGCGACGGAGTACCCGATCGCCGACGGTGGCGACACGTTCACCATCGACCACGGGACCGACTACACGCGCTTCTTCACGATGCTGGGGCACGACGCGCGCTTTACCATCGCCCTGCGTGGCGAGCGGGTCGTCGGCGGCGTCGTCGGCATCGCGCGCCACGTGCGCATCTGCGGCAAGATCGTTCAGGCCGTCTACGGCGCCGACATGAAGCTCGCACCGGGAGCGCGCGGCACGGGCATCGGGCGCAAGATGGCCTACTGGTCCTTCGGGCTCATCTTCCGTCATCCGGAGCTCTTCACGTGGCGCTACGCGTACGCGGCGGCGATGCGCGGGGCGAAGGGCGACGTGATGCGCTCGACGCGCGGCGTGCACCCGGCGCGTCTTGCCGGAAGGGCCGCGGCGCTCGCGGTGTACTTCGTGGAGCCGGAGCGGCTCGCTCGCCTATCGCTCGCCGGCGAGCCTCCCGTCCCGGATCCCGATGCGGGCGTCGATCTGAGCTTCGTCACGACAGGCCAGGTCGAGCCGCCGGGCATGGTGTCGACGGCGGGCCGGAAGGACCTGCGACTGCGGTCCACCGGCCAGCCCTGGCCCCTGGTGCATCTTCCGCTGGGACCGACCGCGTGGAACCCGAGCTACGGCGGCTACTTGAAGGGCTGCGGCGAGGCTCTCGCGGGGCGCAAGGCAATCGCATGCTTCGCGCTCGACGAGCGCATGGAATCCCACATCTCGTGGCTCGCAGGGCAGGGGATCGAGCGCGGGGCCGTCTGCTCGGTGTACGCTCTGGATTTGACGCTGCGTGGGCGCCGCGCGAAGTGGCTCCACCTGGCGACCTCGGAGATCTGAATGCGCCGTTTCATCGCCGCGTTGAAAGAGCGCGTCGCCCCGCTCGAGAACCCCTACTTCCAGTCGCTGCGCGACGCGTCGATGACCCGCGAGGAGTTCCTCGAGACGCAAATCCAGTTCTTCCACGCGGTCATCTTCTTCTCGCGGCCCATGGCGATGCTCGTCGGCCGCATCCCGCGTCCGCAGATGCGCCTGGCGTTGCTCGAGAACATCAAGGACGAGCACGGGTCGGGGCGGCTCACCGTCGCGCACGAGAACACTTTCCTCGAGCTGCTCGCGCGCCTCGGCGTCGAACGGCGCGAGGTCGACACCCGGACGATGTGGCCCGAGGTCCGCGCGTTCAACTCGCTGCTCCTCGGCGTCTGCGCGCACGACGACGTGTACACCGGTCTGGCGACCCTCGGGATCATCGAGGACCTCTTCGCCGGCATCTCGGCCGAGATCGGTCAAGCGATCATCGCGCGCGGCTGGCTGCATCGCTCCGATGTGGTGCACTACACGACCCACGAGGCGCTCGACGTCCAGCACGCCGAGGGCTTCTACGCGTCCCTCTACGAGCCGTGGGACCGGCACCCCCGCTTCCGGTACCAGATCACCCAGGGGCTCGAGCTCGGTGCCTACGTGTTCATGCGCTTCTACAAGGACCTCTGGCGCGCCCGCGATCGTCTGTGGATCCGCGACATCGACGGCCCACACAGCACCGCGGATGGCTCGTACATCGACCCGGAGGAGGCTCACGCGCGGCGGAGCGCGTCCACCGTCGACAGCCGGGAGGCGCGCCAGCCGGGAATCGCGGCGGCCGCGCCGCCCGCAAGCGCTCCTGCGGCGACGGCGGCGAGCGCCAGTGGGAGCCCGAGGCGCACGTAGGGGAAGAACGTCAGCGTCCGCTCCTCGAGCCAGCGCGCGAACCCGGCGTCGAGCAGGGCGCGCGCACCGAGCACGCCCCCCGCCGCCCCCGCTGCGCCGAGAAGCACGCCCTCCGCCACGACGAGCCCCCCGACGTGCCAGGGGCGGAAGCCGATGGCTCGGAGCACGGCGTACTCGCGCGTGCGTTCGCGCGCGCCCATCGCGATCGTGTTCGCCAGCACGAGCGTCAGCAGGGCGAGCGTCCCGGCCGAGAGCGCGTCGAGCGCCCCCAGCAAGGCCGCGGCTCCGCCGAGGACGGAGGACCGGAAGCTGCCTTCGTCCTGGCTGCTCGTGGGAGCCTGGCTGCCGTCGAGCGCGGCGTCGATGGCCGACGCCACCTCGGCGGCGTGGGCGGGAGAATCCGCGCGCGAGATGATCCAGCCGATGTGCCCCTTGCCCCAGTGCGGGACGCGGTCGTCCACGTAGTCCCAGCGGATCAGCATCGTCGAGCGGTCCATGGACTGCGCCGCCGTCGTGTAGACGCCGCGTATCGTGAAGGTCCACGGGGACGCGGCGTCGTTCGGGAACACGGAGCTCTCGAGGGTCACCCGGTCGCCTGGCTTCCACCCGAAGCGCGCCGCGAGCAGGTCGCCCACGACCGCCCCGGCGCGGTCGTCGAGCCACGCCTGACGCTGGTCGGGAGGGAGCACGGCCTCGTCGAACACGTCGAAGTACGTGCGGGCGTCGACCGCGGAGACCGCGAAGGGGGGGCCGCCTCGATTCTCGCCGGCGAGCCGCCCGCCGAACCACGTCCAGTGCGTCGCCGCGCGTACGTGCGGTAGTCCAGCGACCACCGACACGTGCCGGAGGGGCAGGGGAACCGCGAAGCTGGTGCGATGCCGCGTGACGATGCGATCGCGCACCGCCGACTGCGCGCCGGTCGTCCACGCACCCGCAGCCGCGCGCAGGAGCACGAAGGCCAGCGTGGCGACCGCCGCCGCGAGGACCGTCAGCGCGGCGCGCGCCGGATGCCTTCCCGCGCTCCGCAACACGAGCCGCGGGAGGTCCATCGGACGCCGAGGCTACCACCGGGCAGACTTCGCGCGCTCGCGCAGGGTTTGCGCCGTGTAACGTGCGAAATCTCTTCGTTCGCGCGGAAAAAGAGCCTCTTCCGTGGTGGCACGGCCGCCGCAATGGGCGCACGGCATGCGCCCGACTCGAGGATTCCAGACCATCATCGCCATCCTTGTCGGCAGCATCCTGTACTTCTCGCTCACGAGGGACGCGGGGGCGGTCCCGAGCTTCGCGCGCAAGTACCAGACGAGCTGCCAGACCTGCCACACGGTCTACCCGGTGCTCAATCCGTTCGGCGAGGCCTTCCGCCGCAACGGGTACCGGTTCCCGAGCCAGAACGGGAGCGTCGACAGCGACGCCGTCAAGGCGCCGATGATCGCGCTCGGGCAGGAGGAGTACGAGAAGACGTTCCCCGACTCGGTGTGGCCCGCCAAGATCACCGACGCGGTCCCGCTGTCGCTGTGGCTCAACGGATCGGTGCCGATCAACCTCCCGGACTCGGGGGCGAAGGACGCGGCGGGGAACACGTTCACGTGGGGCGGCATCGTCGCCGAGATGCACCTCTTCGCGGCCGGTGCGTTCAATGACTCGCTCACGTACATGACCCAGCTGACGCTGGAGTCCGACCTCGGCGATCCGCCCGGCACGTTCGACATCGAGTCGGCGTACCTGCTCTGGAACGACGTCGTCGGACCGCGCCAC
Source organism: Polyangiaceae bacterium (assembly GCA_036393165.1). Taxonomy (GTDB): domain Bacteria; phylum Myxococcota_A; class Polyangia; order Polyangiales; family Polyangiaceae; genus Palsa-1150. The sequence goes on from DASVWO010000077.1 coordinate 23,161, forward strand.
TGGTTCAATCTCTGGATCGGACGTCTGTGGGCACCGCAGCTCACGAGCTTCGGCCTGCACAGCGACTACCTGAACGACACGGTGATGCCGGGGGTGTCCGTCTCGGGTCTGTACAACCCGAACAGCGCCGGATTCACGCTGGGCATGGGGCACTACGACGGCGTCGAGCTCAACGGCATCGTCGGCCACCGGTTCGATTACGCGCTCGGCTGGGTGGCGTCGTCGACCGGTTCGGGGCTGTCGATGCCGAACGCCGAGGACGTCTACGCGCACATCGGCATCAAGTCGGGCGGCGTCGCGCTCGACGGCGAGGGCAAGTACGGACCGAACGTCCCCGACCCTCGCAAGCCCTGGGCGGAGAAGTCGATCACCTTCGATCTCTTCGGCTACCACGGCCTCACGCGCGCCGACAACGGCACGGGGGTGACCGCGGGCGTGCCGACGGCGCAGGACGATCGCTTCAACGCGGCCGGCGCGGTCATCCACGCGCAGTGGGACTCGCTGATGTTCATGGCCGGCGCGCAGGTCGAGCGCCACGATCGACCGTATCCGGGCAGTGCCGCAACCACGCTTTCGAACGGCGCCGTGCTCCCGGGCGTTCCGGACCTGACGAACGCGACGGCCTTCGTGGAGTACGACGAGATCAACTACGTCGTCTGGCCCTGGTTCGTTCCGGGGGTGCGCACCGAGTTCACCGATGCACAGGTCGAGGGCGGGCCCGACGCGCAACTGCTTCGCATCATCCCGGGCATCGCGATGCTCGCGCGCCCGAACATCCGCTTCGTCGTGAGCGGCGATCTCGAGTGGGGCAAGAACCTGCCGGTGTCCGGGGACTGGGGCGCCGCTGGCGGGACGATCGTCTCGACGACGGGACGGGCGGCGAAGTTCGAGGCCCAGACCATCAACGCGACCGTGGGCGTCGCCTTCTGAGCAGCGGAGAGATGACCATGCACGCCATCAGGTTCACGAGACACGTCCTGGCCCTCGGCACCCTCGCCTCCCTCGGGCCGATCGCGTCGCTCACTGCATGCGAGGGCGAGCCCCCCATCAACGCGCCGGAGAATCCGTCGGGTGCTCAGGAAGTCGTTTCGGCCGCTCCGGCGGCCTCCGAGGTCGACACTGCGCAGCCTGCGGAGACCACAGCCGCGACAGCGTGCCCTCCGCCGCCGTGCACGCAGCCGGCGGCGTCCGCCGTCGCGTCGGCATCGGGGGCTCCGGGCGGAAACGCTGCTCCTGCCGAGAGCTCCGCAGCGGCGCTGCCCGTGCCGCCCCCCTCGATCCCGCGCGGCAACGTCGTAGGCAACGTCACGACGAAGCCCGGCGCGCTGATGGCGCAAGCCGTCGTCTACCTCGAGGACGGCCCCAAGGAGGACCAGCCGTCGCACCTGCAGACGGTGACCATCGCCAACCGGCAGATGAACTTCATCCCCTACATCGCGGTGGCGGCGGTGGGCGCGAAGGTCGTCTTCAGCAACGACGACCCGTTCCCCCACAACGTGTTCTCGCCCGACAACGACAAATTCAACATGGGCAACATCCCGCAGAACGGCGCGCACGTGCGCGTCTTCAAGAACCCGGGCGCCTACTCGCTGCTCTGCAACCTGCACCCGGGGATGCTCGGGTACCTGCTCGTCACGCCGTCGACCTGGTTCGCGCGCGCCGACGCCAAGGGGCACTTCACGATGAAGCACGTGCCGAACGGCACGTACCACATCACCGCGTGGGCTCCGCGCCAGGCGCCGGTGACCCAGGACGTCACCGTCGCCGACGCCGACGTGACCGTGAACTTCGACCTGCACCGCTGAAAACCCGAACGAGGAGACCATCATCATGCGCACCGTGAAACTCGCCCTCCTGGCCCTTGCGCTCGCCGTCGCCACCGGCTGCGGCAAGGACGACCCCAAGAAGGGCGCCACCAACATCATCCCGACCGCCGCGGCGCAGACGCCGCCTCCGGCGCCCGAGCCCGCGGCTCCGCCTCCGGCGCCCGCGAAGCCCGTGCAGCACGTCGAGATCCAGATCGCGAGCCTGGCCAACACGATGACCTTCGACAAGAAGGAGCTCACCGTGCCGGCCGGCGCCGAGGTCCACCTGACGTTCAAGAACAACGCGACCTCCAGCGTGCTCGCTCACAACTGGGTGCTCGTGAACCCGGGGACCGAGGCGAGCGTCGCCGCGGCGGGGCTCAAGCTCGGCGAGCCGGCGGGCTACCTCGACGTCCGCGACAAGGACGTGCTCGCGAACACACCGCTGGCGAAGCCGGGCGAGACGACCGAAGTGACGTTCACGGCGCCCGAGGCGGGCAAGTACACGTACGTCTGCACGTTCCCCGGCCACTACATGATGATGAAAGGGGTGCTCACGGTCACGCCGTGAGCGCGCAGAGGAGCCGACGATGAAGCGCCTCGCCTTCCTGCTGACTTGCGCCGCGCTGCTCGCGGCCCCTCTCGCCGCGTGCAACGACGTGGGCAGCTGCCCTGCGGCATCCCAGATCAAGCCGGGTGGCTCGTGCAGCGGGGACAACCTGCAGTGCCCCTACACGCTCGACACGCCGAGCCCCGCATGCGACGGCACGGCGGTCGAGGGCGGCTTGCTAACGAGCTGCACGTGCGCGAACGGCACCTGGTCTTGCCCGTCGCCGGTCTCGTGCGACGCCACGACCGGAGACGACGCGAGCCAGCAGGACGACGGCCCGACCACGTCCGAGGCGAGTGACGGTCCGAGCGGCGACGCTGGTCAGGAGAGCGCGGTCGAGGCCTCTCCTGAGGCCGCGACGGACGCCCCCGGCGAGTGACGTCATGAAGACCGCGGACTTCACCGCGTTCCTCGTGGCCAGCCTGACGGCCGGCTGTGGCGCCGCCGTGGTGCGCGATCCGACCGGAGTCGCGCCGATCGCGTCGCCCATGGTCCGCGTGGAAGCGATGCCCGCGGCGTCTCTCACGCCGCAGCCCTCTGCGCCTCCGCCCACGTGGACGGCGCTGTTTGCCGCTTACTTCGGCGCAGGCTCTCCAGGAAGCTGCGGGCGGGCAGGCCGCTGCCACGCCGACGAGATGCGAGATGCCTCGTCGGCCTACGACTGGCTCGCCCGACGCGGCTACATCGACGGTACCCGGTCGGCTCTCGTCGACCCGAGCAACTCCTGCCTGCGCTGGTTCGGCGGCAACATGCCTCCACAGCCGCAACCGGCTGACGACGCCACGCGCGACCTCCAGGCCTGGGTCGCCGCCGGCGCGCCGGACGACTAGGGGCCGCCGGCACCGTCCATGCTTCGACCCCGAGCATCATGAAAGAGCCGCAAGTCCGCATCTACCAGTACGTCAACCGACCCTATGGTGCCGTCCGGGAGCTGCTCCGCATGCGCCCCGTCGAGCTTTTCCAGCGGGCAACCACCTCGGCTGCTGCTCGCGCCAACGCCGTCGCGGCGAGCCTCCACGCCGGAATCGGCGGGGTGGACGTCGGCATCGACGTGCGCATCCACGTGCAAAGCGTGCGCGACGACGCAGGCGTTGCCGGGTTCTCTCCGGTCACGCACGTCGAGCTCGCGTGGGAGGCCATGGAGGCGCCGGGGCTGTTCCCCGTCATGAAGGCCCAGCTGTCGTTCTGGCCTTTGACGGCTGGGGAGACACAGCTCGAGATCGAGGGCGCCTACAGGCCGCCGCTCGGTGTGGTGGGCAACGTCATGGATGCCGCCATCGGTCATCGCGTCGCCGAGGCGGCGGTCCACCGCTTTCTCGACGACGTGGTCGAGCAGTTGCGCCGGGAGCTGCCGGAAGGCAAGCCGTAGAGTGCTGGCCGAGCTCCGCAGCTACGTCGGACTGACTCCAGGCGATGCAGATCTGCTTCGCGGGTTGCGAGCAGCGGCCGAGCCGCGTTTCGCTGCCATCGCGGACGAGTTCTACGCCGTGATCCGCATGCACGAGGGGGCCCTCGCCGTCCTGGAGGACGAGGCGCAGGCGAGGCGCCTCCACGCGTCGCTCCGAGTTTGGCTCCGGGAGCTGCTGAGCGGTTGCTACGACGACGCGTGGTACGCACGCCAGGCCCGCGTGGGCGAGGTGCACGTGAGGGTGGGGCTCGAGCTCCGGTACATGGTCGCGGCGATGAGCCGGGTTCGCGTCGCCCTCCAGCGAATCGCAGGCGAAGCGCTGGAAGCCACCGAGACGCGCGTGGCGCTCGCCCGTGTCTGCGACCTGTCGCTCGCGATCATGCTCGAGAGGTACAAGGACGACCTGGTCGGACGCGTCGAGAGGGCGACGCAGCGCGAGCAGGAGACGCTTCGCGCCAAGTTGGACGAACGCGCGCGCATGATGCGAGAGGCTCTGCGCAGCGCCGGGGTGGCCGTCGTGTGCATCGACGGAAGCGGGCGGCTGATCCTGGCCAACCCGAAGGCCTCGGAGCTCACGGGATACGCCGAGGACGAGCTCGCGGACCGCGACGTATTCTCCCTGCTCTTCGGCGCGCAGGCGTCCGAGATGAGGAACACCCTGGTGGCCGCGGCCGACGGCGGGTCGGCGGACATCGAGGCGGAGCTTCGCACGCGCGCGGGCAAGAAGCGCCTCGTGCGCTGGCGCGGCTCCGGCTACCACGCCGACGGGACGCGCGATTCTCCGGCCGTCGTGCTCTTCGGCATCGACCTCACGCACGAGCGCGAGCTCGAACGGCGGGCGCGCCAGAACGAGCGCCTTGCAGCGGCCGGGGCCCTCGCCGCCGGGCTCGCGCACGAGATCCGCAATCCGCTGAACGGCGCGAACCTGCACGTGTCGGTGCTCGATCGCGTCCTCGCACGGATCCCGGGAGTCGCCCCGGAGGCGCGGGAAGCGACCGACGTACTCCGCGCCGAGATCCGGCGCTTGGGCGCGCTCGTCACGGACTTCCTCGAGGTCGCCAGGCCCAAGCCGCTGACGCGCGCCGAGTGCGACATGAACGATCTGGCCCGGTCGGTCTGCACACTCCTCGAACCGGAGGCGCTGCTGCGGCACGTCGAGCTGCGGCTCGAGCCGTTCCCTTTCGCGGCCATGGCCGACGTCGACGGCGAGCGCGTGAAACAGGTGATCGTGAACCTCGTGCGCAACGCGATGGAGGCGGTGAAAGACGGCGGTCACGTCGCGCTGCGGGTGAGGCGGCTGCCGCGTGACGTGGAGCTGGACGTGGCCGACGACGGTCCGGGCATCGCGGACCCCGACGCTCCCATCTTCGATGCCTTCTTCACGACGAAAGACCGCGGGACGGGGCTCGGGTTGTCGATCGTTCAGCGCATCGTCAGCGACCACGGGGGTGATGTCTCGTTCACCAGCGCACCGGGCGCGACGACCTTCACGGTGCGGCTTCCGGCTCCGATGGCCCAGCCCGTGCTGTAGGGACGGATCGAGGGGCGAAGGGTGCTGAAATGACCGCGAATTCGACGATCTCGGACCAGAACGGGGCGCGCAACGTGCGCGGCGACGCAAATCGTGCGCGGCAGGGGAACATGAAAGACGGCAGTCCGGCTCCGGGAGAGTCCCGTGTTCGCATCGTCGTTGCCGACGACGAAGCGAGCGCTCGCAGTGGCTTGGCGACCCTCCTGAAGCAGGAGGGGTTCGACGTCGTCCTCGCGGAGGACGGCGGGTCGGCGCTCGCGCGCGTGCAGGAGACCGCGCCCGACGTGCTGGTGACCGACCTGCGCATGCCTGGAATGGACGGCATCGACCTGCTGCGCAAGGCGCGCGAAGCGGACCCGGACCTCATCGTCGTGCTGATGACGGCATTTGCCGAGGTCGAGACGGCCGTACGCGCGATGCAAGAAGGCGCCGAGCACTACCTCACGAAGCCCCTGCAGATCGACGAGCTGGTCCTCGTCATCCGGCGCGCCCTCGAGCGCCGCAGCCTGAAGCACGAGGCGACGGAGCTGCGGGCACGCCTGAAGGACCGGCTGCGCTTCGACGCCATCATCGGCAGCAGCCCCGCGATGCAGGAGATCTTCAACGTCATCGAGCAGGTCTCGCCGAGCCGGGCGAGCGTCCTCATCACCGGCGAGAGCGGCACGGGCAAGGAGCTCGTGGCGCAGGCCATCCACGAGCACAGCCCCCGCGCTTCGGCGCCCTTCGTGAAGCTGCACTGCGCGGCGCTGGCGGAGACGATCCTCGAGAGCGAGCTTTTCGGCCACGAGAAGGGCGCGTTCACGGGCGCGGTCGGCCGGCGCGAGGGGCGCTTCAAGCAGGCCGACGGCGGGACGCTCTTCCTCGACGAGATCGGCGAGATCTCCCCGGCGATCCAGGTCAAGCTCCTGCGTTTCCTGCAGGAGCGCGCCTTCGAGCGGGTCGGCGGCAACGAGACGCTCAAGGTCGACGTGCGGATCATCGCGGCGACCAACCGCGATCTGAGCGCCGAGGTGGCGGCCGGGAAGTTCCGCGAGGACCTCTACTACCGCCTGAACGTGGTCAACATCGAGGTGCCGCCGCTGCGCGCCCGGCCGAGCGACCTGCTGCCGCTGGCGACCCATTTTCTGCAGCGTTTCGCGCGCGAGAACGGCAAGCACATCGAAGCGTTCTCTGACGACGCGATTGACCGCATCACGAACTACCGCTGGCCCGGCAACGTCCGCGAGCTCGAGAACGTCATCGAGCGAGCCGTCGTCCTGTGCGACGGGCCGACGCTCACGGCGAAGCACTTGCCGGCGGGCGTGGGCGCGGTGCCGCGCGGCGCCCTGCGCATCCCGGGGTCGACGCTCGACGAGATCGAGCGGCACGCGATCCTGTCGACGCTCGAGGCCTGCGGCGGCCGGACGACCGCGGCCGCGCAGATGCTCGACATCAGCGTGCGCAAGATCCAGTACAAGCTGCACGAATACGGCGTGACGCTCCAGCGCAGCATGGCGACGCCGAAAGAGGTGAAGGACTGAGGTAGGATCGGCGGTCCTTGTGCGGGATCGCCGTCATCCTCCGGCTCGGTGAGCGGCCGCTGCCCGACGCGGGCGTGATGGACCGCATGCTCGCGGCGATCGCGCACCGCGGACCCGACGGCCGCGGGGCAGTGATGCTCGACGAACGCGTCATGCTCGGCGCGGTGCGCCTGGCGGTCATCGACCCGCACGGGGGAAGGCAGCCGGTGCACGGGTGCCCGTCTGCCCGGGTCTCGTGCGTCTACAACGGCGAGCTGTACGACGCGGCGGAGCACCGCGCGCGACTGGCCCCGCGCCACGAGATCGCCGACCACTGCGACACGACCCTGCTGCCGCACCTGTACGAGGAGCACGGGGCGGCGATGGTCGAGCGAATGCGCGGGATGTTCGCGTTCGCGCTCTGGGATGGACCGCGCCGCCGGCTGCTGCTCGCGCGCGACCGCCTCGGGATCAAGCCGCTCTACTACGCGCTCACGCCCGACTACCTGATCGCCGCGTCCGAGATGAAGGGGATCTTCGCCTCCGGCCTGGTGGCAGCCGAGATCGACCGTGACGCGCTCGACGATCTCTTCTCCCTCTCGTATGCGTGTCCGCCCCGCACGATGTTCCGCGGCATCGTGGAGCTACGCCCGGGGCATCGGCTGAGCATCGAGCAGGGAAGGACACCCGGCGCCCCGGCGCGCTGGTGGCGTGCGCCGTTTTGCCCGCGTGGGGAGCACATGCGCGGCTCGGTGGCCGACGTCGAGCACGCGCTGCGCGCGCAGCTCGAGGACGCGGTGCACACGCACCTCGTCGCCGACGTTCCCGTGGCGGCCCGCGTGTCGGGGGGCATCGACTCCTCCGCGATCGCGGCCCTGGCGGCGCGCGATACCCGGAGCGCCCTGACCACGTTCTCCATCGTGTTCGACGACCCGCAGTACGACGAGCGGTCGCACGCGCGCGCCGTGGCAGCGCACCTGCGCGCCGACGCGCGCGAGGTCCTCGCCGACGCCGCTGCCGCCGAACGACTTCCCGAGATGGTGAGGGCGCTGGAGATGCCGCAGCCCATCCCTGTGGCGATCGGCGGACTCCTGCTGGCGGAGCGCGAGCGCGCCGAGGGCGTCCCCGTCGTCGTCACCGGCGAAGGGGCGGACGAGATCCTCGGTGGGTACGACGTGTTCCGCGCCTCGCGCGCACGGCGTGCCCTCGCGCGGCCATGGGCACGTCCGTTCCGCCGGCTCGTCTACCGCGCTGCCGAGCGAGTGACGCGTCAGCCCGCCGGGCTGGCCGATTTTCTCGTGGCCGGCGCGCAGCGCGACGCAGCGGTGACGCGCGCATTCCGCGGCCTACGCCCGCCTTGGCTCGACGTCTGGCGCATGCTGGACGTCGAGCGCGACGCCCTGCTCGGCGTGGGCGGCCGTCGCGTTCGACCGATCGACGAGCCACCAGACGGCTTCGGGGCCCTCGTACGCGACGACGTGGCCTCGCTCGATCCGCTCGACGCCGAGCTGGCTCTCGAGCTCGAGACGCGTCTGCCTTCGTGGATCCTCGTGATCGGCGACCGCACCGCGATGGCCCACGGTGTCGAGATGCGCGTGCCCTTCCTCGACCACCGCGTCGTCGAGCTCGTCGCCTCGATCCCGCCGCACATGAAGATGCGCGGCATGCGCGAGAAGGCGATCCTCCGCGGCGCGGTGAAGGGCCTGCTCCCCAGGCGCATCGTCGCCCGCCGCAAGCAGCCCTTCATGACCCCGGTGCGCCCCTGGTTCTTCTCGCCGCGTGCGCCCGCCTTCGTGCACGACTGCCTCTCCGCGCGCGCCGTGTCGGACGCCGGCCTCTTCGCGCCCGAGGCCGTCGCGCGCTTGCGCACGGCGCTCGACCGCTCCGTACCGGCCTCGCTCGAAGGCATCCGCCTCGAGCTCGTCGCGATGCTCGTCCTCGGCGCGCAGCTCCTTCACCGGCAGTTCGTCGGAACGGGCGTTGCTCGGTCGTGACGGCACCATGAATCCCAGCGAGGTCCACAAGACTGCTCGGCGCATCCACGACGACATCCAGCAGATGCTGCAGGTGCGCACCGCGCGCGGACAACGTCACGAAGCGCTCGAGGAGGCCGTCAAGGCTCGGGGCGCGGCGGTGTGGGGTGCCATGAAGCGTCATCCGTTCCTCTCCATGGCCGTCATCGGCGCATGCGGCGTCGGCGTTGCCGCGAGCATCGGCGTCGCCGAGCTGGCCCTGGGTGCGGCGTTGGCGCTCGCGGCGTACAAGGTGCTGCGCGAGGGCGAGCCGCCGATGCAAGCGCTTCAGGAGGTCGAGCACGAACTGCGGGCGTGACCCGTGAACGATGGGCCTGTGCACGCGAGCGCTCGTGCTAGTCAGGAGTGCCCGTGCGTCTCTGCGCCGTCAGCGTCGATCTGGACGAGATACCGAACTATTTCGCCATCCATGGGCTACCGACGCCCGCCGGGCCGGAGGCGTCGCTCGTGTACGACGTGGCGGTCGATCGGCTCAGGGCGCTCGCCGACGAGCGGCGCATGCCGCTCACGCTCTTCGCGATCGGCAGCGATCTCGGGCGCCCGCAGTCCGCCGCGAAGCTGCGGGCGGCGCGCGAGCACGGGTTCGAGATAGCGAACCACTCGCTCGACCACCGGTACGACTTCGTGCGCCTCGGACGGGACGAGATACGCCGGCAGGTGCAAGCCGGTGCGGACGCCATCGAGCGCGCCGTGGGAGAGCGGCCGGTTGGATTCCGCGCCCCCGGCTACACGATCACCGACGAGGTGTTCGAGGTCCTCGACGAGCTCGGCGTGGCGTACGACTCGTCGGTCTTTCCGAGCCCCTCTTACTACGCCGCCAAGACCGTGAAGATCGGCACGATCGCCCTGCGCGGGCGCCAGAGCAGCTCCATCGTCGACAATCCCGCGGTGCTGCTCGCGCCCACACGGCCGTACCGCATCGGTCGCCCGTACTGGCGAAAGGGACAGGGGCTGCGCGAGCTCCCGGTTCAGGTGACGCGCGGCGCACGGCTGCCGTTCATCGGCACCAGCGTCACGATGGGCGGCCCCCGCGTCGCGCGCATGCTGGCGCGCATGTGCGTGGGCGAGCCGCTCGTGAATCTGGAGCTCCACGGCATCGACGTGCTCGATGCCGACGACGGGCTCGAGGCGCTGCGCCCTCACCAGCCCGACGTCCGCGTGCCCAGGGCCCGCAAGCTGGAGGCGCTCTCCGCCGTGTGCGAGGAGCTGGGTGCGGCAGGGTACGAGTTCGTGACGCTGCGGCAGGCCGCGGATGTTATCTTGAGGGCATGACGGGCGAGGGATCCGGCAGCGGTCCCGGCACCGCGCCGGACTCCGAGGAGCTGGAGGGGATTCCCTCGTCCGGGCACGTCATCGCGGGCAAGTTCATCGTCGAGCAGGTGCTCGGCATCGGCGGCATGGGCGTCGTCGTCTCGGCGAAGCACATGCACCTCGGGCAGAAGGTCGCCATCAAGTTCCTCCGCAAGGACGCCGCCAAGAGCCAGGAGGCCATCAACCGCTTCCTGCGCGAGGCGCGCTCCGCGGTGGGGCTGCAGAGCGCTCACGTGGTCCGTGTGATGGACGTCGGCGTGCTCGAAGACGGCATGCCCTACATGGTGATGGAGCACCTGCAGGGGACCGACCTCAATCGCGTCCTCGAGCAGCGCAAGACGCTGCCGGCGCAGGAGGCCGTCGACTACGTGCTGCAGGGCATGGAAGCCATCGCCGAGGCGCACGCCCTCGGCATCGTCCACCGCGACCTCAAGCCGGCGAACCTGTTCCTCACGCGCAGCCCCGACGGGTCGCCGCTCGTGAAGGTGCTCGACTTCGGCATCTCGAAGTCGGCGGACTCGCTGACCTCGCAGCAGCAGAGCCTCACGGCGACGTCGGCCATCATGGGATCGCCCCTCTACATGTCGCCCGAGCAGCTCCGCAGCTCGAAGAACGTGGACGTGCGGACCGACGTGTGGGCGCTCGGCGTCATCGTGTACGAGCTCCTCGCGGGGGTGCCGCCCTTCGAGGCCGACACGGTGACGGGGCTCTGCGCGAAGATCGCCGCGGATCCGGCGACGCCGCTTCGCTCGGTGAACCCGGGCATCTCGGTGGCGCTCGAGGCGGTCGTCATGCGCTGCCTCGAGAAGGACATGGCGAAGCGCTACGCGACGGTGGCCGATCTGGCGCTCTCGCTGCACCCGTTCGGCTCGACCGAGGGCAAGCGCGCGGCGGAGCGCATCGCGCGCATCGCCAAGCCGGCCGGCAGCTCGGGATCGTTCGTGGTGTCCTCGGGAGAGCCGTCGGTGCCGGGTGCCTCGTCGGGGTCGCACATCTCCACGGGATACGCCGAGACGCAGGCCAACTGGCAGACGATGGGGGCGCAGCGTCGCCGGAGGAACACGACCCTCGTCTTCGTCGGCGTGGGAGCCCTCGCCGTCGGGAGCCTCGTCGCCGTCCTGGGATACCGATCGACGCACCCCAAGCCGTCCGCCGCTGCGGCCGCCGACATCGCGCCGCCGGCCCTGTCGACGATTCCATCGGCGAGCGCACCGGTCACGCTCGCGCCGCCGCCCGGGATCGATCCCTCGGCATCGGCGAGCGCTCCGGCGGCGCCGTCGGCGTCGGCTCCGCCCGTGGTGGTCGCCCCTCCACCCGCGCGTCCGGGGTGGGGAGCGCCGGCTCGCCCCGCGCAGCCGAAGCCCGCTCCGGCGCCGGCACAACCCAAGCCCGACGACCTGCTGCTCGATCGCAAGTAGACCGAAGCCCGAAGCCCGAGCGCCTAGAGCGTCGTGGAATGGTGCCAGGGCTTGCGCCGCGAGCGCAGCCGGCCGTGCAGGAAGTCGTCGAGCACCGGCGCGATGTTGGCGGCGTCGTTGTCGTCCCATTCGTCGGCGCTGATGCCGTCACGCGCGTCGCCCTTCGCGTCGAGCAGGTAGAACCAGGGCAGGTCGGGCTCGTTCAGCCCCGCGGCTGCGGACATGACGTCGTACTCGTCGATGTCGACGTGCACGAGGCGCACGGTGGCGAGCAGCGACTGGAGCGCTGGGTCGGGCATTGCGCGGGTGATCTCGTCGCACGCCGCGCACGACGGAGCGACCGTCTCGACGAGCACCGTCTCGCCGGCTGCCTTGGCGGCCTTCACTTCCGCCGCGAGCTGGTCGCGCAGGGTCACGCTGGCGGAGGGATGCAGCTCGGTCACGTGGATGCGCCCCCAGCCTCCCGGCGGAATGAGGGCCTTGTGCGCCCCCGGCGCCGTCGGCGGAAGCACCGGCGCCGCCGCCGGAGGCGGGCCCGATACGCTGACCGAGCTCCTCGCGTGGACCATCGCGTACACGAAGAACCCCACCCAGCACGCGAAGAGCAGCGATCCGAGAGACCCGAGCACGATGCCCGTCGTGGCCATCCCCGTACCGCTCACCATCCCGTCCGAACGCCGGATGTCCCGGTGCGCGAGCGCGCCGAGGATGATCGCGGGCACGCCGAGGGGCATCCCCATCCAGCACGGCGTGCCGACGAGACACACGATGCCGAGCACGAGGGCCGTCACCGCCTTCGCGTCGGTGGTCGTCGAGGCGGGTCGGGGCGGCCAGGCCTGCTGCATCGTGCTGACGTGCCAGTTTACGATAGCTCGGGCGTCAGGTCGCGCGTCGCTCCCGCGAGATAGCGTCCACGTCGACCTCCGACTTGCGGATGAACTCCCGGGCCTCGTCGCTTTCGCCGTGGGCGAGGTCCTCCGGCGTCCCCCGCGCGACGATGCGGCCCTTGTCGAGCAGGATGGCCTGGTCGGCGATCCGGAAGCAGCTCGCGATGTCGTGCGTGATGACGATGCTCGTCACGCCGAACCGCTGGCGCATGTCGTCGATGAGGTCGTCCACCGCGCGGCTCGTGAGGGGATCGAGCCCGCTCGTCGGCTCGTCGTACACGACGATGGGCGGGTCGAGCATGAGGGCGCGCGCGAGGCCCACGCGCTTGCGCATGCCGCCCGAGAGCTCCGCCGGGTACTTGCGAAGCGCGGATTCGTCGAGGCCGAGGACGCGGAGCTTCTCGAGCACCTTCTCGCGCCGCTCGGACGCATTGAGCTTGGTGTGCTCCACGAGCGGGAAGGCGACGTTGTCGAGCACCGTGATCGAATCGAGCAGCGCCGCGTACTGGTAGACCATGCCGAACTTCCGGCGGACGCGGTTGAGCTCGCGCTCGCCCATCGGGGCGATGTCCTCGTCCTCGATGAAGATGTGGCCCGCGGTCGGCCTGTCGAGCGCGACGATGAGACGGAGCAGCGTGGTCTTGCCCGCGCCTGACCCTCCGACGATGCAGGTGGTCTCCCGGCGCCGGCACACGAGGTCGATGCCGCGGAGGACCTCGCTGTCGCCGAAGCTCTTTCGGACCCCTTCGAGGCGCACGATGTCGTCGCTGGGCACGCCCGGCACTTTAGGCTAAATCCGCCTCATCATGACGGGCGAGCACCTCGACGCGATCCTCAAGCTGGCGGGCGCCAAGAGCGACAAGGACGGATGGCACGTCCTGCCCGACGGCAACACGATGACCCTGCACGTCGCGCACGACGGCGCGGCGATGAACGTCCCCCGCATCGAAGCGGTGAAGCAGGACGGGGAGCTGGTGTACGCGCGAAACCCCAAGCGCGAGCTCTTCGTCGTCGTGCGCAGCGATGTGTTCGCCGCGGCGCTCGAGGGCGAGGCGGCGGCGGGGAAGGTCGTTCGTCGCGCCGGGTTCGGCTGATTGGCGGCGATCTCGCGCGCGCTCGGCGCGGTGCTCGGCTGGCTGGCGGGGAGCGTCCTCCGCATTCGCCGAGGGCACGTCGAGCAGGCGATGCGCGTCGCCGGGGTGGAGCAGCCCGAGCGCACGGCGCGCGCGTTCTATGCCGAGCTCGGGGTCTCTGCGGTCGAGTTCCTCTGGCTCGCCCTCCGCGGGCCGAAGGCGCTGTCGCACGTGGAGATGGAGGCGCGGTCGCGCGTCCGATGGGACGAAGCGCTGGCGATGAATCGCGGCGTGGTGGTCGCTGCGTCGCACACCGGCAACTGGGATCTCGCCGCCTGCGCCGTGGCGAGGGAGTGCGAGCTGCTCGTCGTGACCAAGCACCTGAGCGTGCGGTGGCTCGATCGCTTCTGGCAGTCCACGCGCACCGCGCTCGGCGTCCGGCTCGCCGATGCAGCCGGGGCGCTCGGGCACGCGAAGGAGATGCTGCGGCGCGGAGGGGCCGTCGCGATGATGATCGACCAGGCGCCCACCTCGGCGCGGCACGCCGTGACCGCCGAGTTCCTCGGAGCCGCCGCGCACGCCGATCGCGCCCCCGCTGCGCTCGCTGCGGCTTCGGGCGCTCCTCTCGTGGTCGCGGCGAGCCATCGAGACGGCCGCGGGCGACAGGTGCTGGAGGTGCTCGACGTGCTCGTCCCTCCGCGCCGCGCGTCACGCGCATGGGTCGAGCGCGCCACGCGCGCGGCGACGCGCGCTCTCGACGCGTTCGTTCGCCGTCACCCGAGCCAGTGGCTCTGGCTGCACCGCCGGTGGAAGCCTATGCTCGCGTCGCCATGCCGAACGACCCCCTCGTCATCGCCGGCCGGAGCTTCGACAGCCGCCTGATCGTCGGCACCGGCAAGTACAAGGACGTCGCCGAGACCGAGCGCGCCGTGGACGCGTCGGGCGCCGAGATCGTGACCGTCGCCCTCCGCCGCGTCGATCTGGCCGATCGATCGGGCGGCTCGCTCATGGCGCTGCTCGCGCGCAAGAAGTGGCTCGTCCTGCCCAACACGGCCGGGTGCCATACGGCCGACGAGGCCGTCCGCACGCTCCGCCTCGCGCGGGAGCTGGGCATCGCCGAGATGGTGAAGCTGGAGGTCATCGGAGACCCGCGCACGCTCTATCCCGACAACGAGCAGACGCTCGAAGCGGCACGCCTGCTCGTGAAGGAGGGCTTCGTCGTGCTCCCGTACTGTATCGACGATCCCATCGTGTGCCGGAAGCTCGAGGAGATCGGGTGCGCCGCGGTGATGCCCCTGGCGGCTCCCATCGGCAGCGGCCTGGGGATCCGCAACCCCCACAACCTCGAGATCATCCTCGAGCAGGCCCACGTCCCCGTGATCGTGGACGCCGGGGTGGGCACTGCGAGCGACGCGGCCGTCGCGATGGAGCTCGGCTGCCATGGCGTGCTCATGAACACGGCCATCGCACACGCCAAGGATCCGGTCCTCATGGCCGAGGCGATGCGCGAGGGCGTCCACGCCGGCCGAAAGGCGTTTCTGGCGGGCCGCATGCCCCGCCGCCGATACGCCAACGCATCGAGCCCGACGTCTGGCATCATCGAATAGATGGTGCTGCGCGCGCTCGCGTTGAGTCAGCTCGTCGCGCTCGCGTCACTCGCCCCCCTTCAGTGCGGGCACACGTCCGATCCCGAGCTTCAGCTCGACGAGACGCCCGGGGACGCCCTCTGGAAGCTCGCGCAACGCTTCGAGGCGGCGCACGACGCGGCGGGGGAGAAGCGCACGCTGGAGTACCTGGTGGAGCAGTACCCGGCGAGCCGCTGGGCGTCCCCTGCGCGCGAGAAGCTCGCGCAGCTCGGCGGAGCTGGCGGCGGGAGCGCCGGCGAGGGCGGTAGCTGAAGCATGAAGCCGCGGCTCATCCTCATCACCGATCCGGCCTTCGGCGACGACGGCATCGTGCGCTGCATCGAGACGGTGGGTCGCGCCCTGCCGGCCGGGTCGCTCTGCGTACAGCTCCGGGACAAGCAGCGGGCCATCGTGAGCCTGCGCGTCTTCGCGTCGCGCGTCCGGCTGGTGACCCGGTCGGTCGGCGCATCCCTCGTCATCAACGGCGACGCGCCGCTCGCTCGCGACGTGGGCGCCGACGGCGTGCACCTCGGCCGCGACGCGGGGACGGTCGCGCAGGCGCGATCCGTCCTGGGGTCCCGCGCTTGGATCTCGGCGTCGGCCCACTCCGACGGCGCCGTGCGGCGAGCGCTGCGGGACGGAGCGGACGCGGTGCTCGTGAGCCCGGTGTTCCCCTCGCGGCCGCCCTCGGTGCTCGCCGCGGAGAAAGAGGGCAGGGGACTCGACGCCCTCCGCTCCGCCAGGACCATCGCCGACGGGAAGATCGCCCTCTATGCCCTCGGCGGAGTCGACGCCGACAACACCCGGGCCTGCGCCGAGGCGGGAGCCGACGGGGTCGCCGTCGTCCGGGCCCTGCTGGCGAGCCCCGAGCCCGCGCGGGTGGCCAAGGCGATGCATGACGCGCTCGCCGCGCGCTGCTAACGTGGGCCCGCCATGTTGGGGTACGAGGAGTCGCTCGAGATCACCTGCCAGCTTCTGCGCCGCCACGTGGACCAGGCGCGGCCCATCCAGCCGTCGGACCACATCATGAACGACCTGGGGCTCGACAGCCTGGGCGTCATGGAGCTCGTGTCGGACGTGGAGAACCGCTTCAACGTGAGCATCCCGAGCGAGATGTTCGACAAGATCGCCACCGTGGAAGACGTGGCGCGGGCGGTCACGCAGCTTCAGCGAAGCCCGACGTAGGCGCGCGCCCGCACGCGCCCGTGCTCGCGCAGCAAGACGCGCTTCGGCGTGAACCCTGCCTGCCGGAGGCGCGGCATGAACGCGTCGCACGGGTAGCCGGACCACACGGCGAGGGCGCCTCCGGGGGCGAGCGCCCGATGCACGTCGGCGAGGCCCGCGGACGTGTAGAGGCGCGCGTTGGAGCGGAAGCTCGCCCACTCGGGTCCGTTGTCCACGTCGAGCAGGATCGCGTCGAACGGCTCCTCGGCGCCGCGGATCACGTCTCCCACGTCCGCCACGGCCACCGTGACGCGCGCGTCTTCGAGCACCCGCTCGGCCAGCGACGCGAGCTCGCCACGAACGAGATCCACGACGCCGGCCACCTTCTCGGCGACGGTGACGCGCACGGTCGATCCCGCCGCCTCGAGCACGCCGCGGGCGGTTGCGCCGAAGCCGAGCCCGCCCACCAGCACGCGTCGCGGGCCCTTCACGACCTCGCCGGCCAGCCGCCCGAAGGCCAGCTCGGTCTCCAGCGCGGCGCTCGAGAGCAGAACGACGCTTCCCGCGAGGATCTCGACCACGCCGCCGCGACGACGGACGACCAGCGGGGATCGGGCGGAGGGAGACACGGCCAGAACGACCTATAGTCGACGTCCATGTTCACGGTGGCGAACATGTCTGCGCGTCCCCTCGACGCGCGGCTCCACAGGCCGTTCGGGATCGCGGGAGGTGCGCAAGAAGTCGCGCGCAACGTGTGGGTGCGGATCGAGCTCTCGGACGGCACCGTCGGCCAGGGGGAGGCGGCTCCATTTCCCGCGTTCAACGGTGAGACGCAGGCATCGACGCTGGCCGCGCTCGAGCTGGCGCGGGCCACGCTGGAGGGGCGGCCGTGGGCATCGTGGGAGAAGCTCGCCACGGTGGTCGGGCAGAGCATCGGCGCGGCGGGGGCCGCCCGGTGCGCCATCGAGACGGCGGTTCTCGACGCGATCGCCAGGCGTGAGGGGCGCCCGATCTTCGGACCGTCGCTCGGGTCCCTGCGCACGGACGTCACCATCCCTCTCGGCCCCCTCGAACAGTGCGCGGAGGATGCGCGTGCCTGGATCGCGCGCGGGTTCGGGCGGCTCAAGATCAAGCTCGGGCGCGCTGCCCAGGACGACGCGATCGCCCGTGTGCTCGCGATCCGCGCGGCCGCGCCCGCTGCCGAGCTGCTTCTCGACGGCAACGCGGGCCTTTCGGCCGTCGAGGCGGTCGCCCTGGTGCGCGCGCTCGCCGACCGGGGAGTCTCCCCGGTGCTCTTCGAGCAGCCTTGCCCCAAGGACGACCTGGAGGGACTCGCCCGCGTGGCCGCCACGGACGTGCCGGTTGCGCTCGACGAGACGGTCTCCACCGCCGCCGAGCTCACCCGGTTCGCGCAGGCTGCGCGCGGGACCTTCGTCGTGAACGTGAAGCCCATGAAGGCCGGGTTTCTCGAGGCGCAGCGCGTGCACGACGAGGCACGCCGCCTCGGATGGCCGCTCATGATCGGCGGGATGGTCGAAGGCAAGATGGCCATGAGCGCATCCGCCTGCTTCGCGTCGTCGCGCGAGGGGTTCGTCCACGTCGACCTCGACACGCCGCTCTTCTTCGCGGACGAGCCGTTCGTCGGCGGCTACGCCCAGCACGCCGACCGCATCGACGTCTCGCCGATCCGGCTCGGCCACGGGGTCGAGCTGAAGCCGTCAAGCTGACGGAGCTCGCGCACACGGCTTGCGTTCTCGCCTCCACGACAAGGGAGGCGTCCCATGGCCGAGTCGAGGAAGAGGTTCGCGGTGATCGGGCTGGGGAACATCGCTCAGGCTGCGGTCCTGCCCGCCTTCGAGCACGCCCGGGAGCGTTGCGAGCTGGTGGCGCTCGTCTCGTCGGACGCCGACAAGCTGGCGGAGCTCGGAAGACGCTACGGCGTGGAGCACACGGGTTCCTACGACGACCTCGAGGACGTCCTCGCGGAAGCGGAGGCGGACGCCGCCTACATCGCGCTCCCCAACGCCCAGCACCGCGTGTTCACCGAGCGGTGCGCCCACGCCGGCGTGCACGTGCTCTGCGAGAAGCCGATGGCGACGTCCGTCGAGGACTGCGACGCGATGATCGAGGTCTGCGACGAACAGGACGTGAAGCTCATGATCGCCTACCGCCTGCACTTCGAGCCGGCGAACCTCCACGCGATCGAGCTGGCGCGCTCGGGCCGCCTCGGCGAGCTGCGGTTCTTCAGCTCCGTCTTCGGGCAGCAGGTGCGCGAGGGGGACATCCGCACCCGTCGCGACGCCGGCGGCGGGGCGCTCTTCGACATGGGCGTCTACTGCGTCAACGCGGCGCGATACCTCTTCCGCGACGAGCCGTTCGAGGTCTTCGGCTGGCAGACCGACGAGGGCGATCCGCGCTTCGAGGGAGTCGACGCGTCCACCGTCGCCCTGCTGCGTTTCCCCGGTGACCGCCTCGCGCAGCTCTCGTGCAGCCAGGCCTCGGCGGACGTCGACACGTACCGCCTCGTCGGCACGCAGGGCGACCTTCGCGTCGAACCGGCCTTCTCGTACCACGACGAGCTCGTGCACTACGTGACCGTCGGGGGACGAACGAAGGAAGAGCGGTTCCCGAAGCTCGACCACTTCGCGCCGGAGCTCCTCCACTTCGCCCAGTGCATCGACGAGGGGGTGGACCCCGAGCCGTCCGGCGAAGAGGGACTGGCCGACGTGCGCGTCATGCAGGCGATCGTCCGGAGCGCCCGCAGCGGCCGGTCCGTCGAGCTTCCTCCCTACGAACGCACGCAGCGCCCCGACATCGGGCTCGAGATGAGGAAGCCGCCGGTGAGGAAGCCGCGAACCGTGCGCGCCCCCTCGCCGAGCCGCTAGTTCCAAGCCGACGCGAAGCGGCGGCGCGACTCTGACTGGCGGCGCAGCCGCCCGTCAGAAGTACGCCGCAACGGTTCCGAGGACCGTGAGCGGCGGTGCCGCGCTGATGTGCGTCGCCGCGGACGCCGGCTGCGGGCCGGGCTTCACGCTCCAGTTGGAGACGTAGTAGTCGGCGTCGTCGGGGTAGCGGAGGTTCAGCAGGTTGTACGCGTCGACCCCGATCTCGAGCCAGTCATAGCGGGCGGCCGCGCGCGCGTTGAGCACGTTGTTGGCGGGACCGACGACGAGGTCCGTCAGGAACCTCCCGGCCAGGTACGTGTACCCGGCGCCGATGCGGCCCTGGACCGCCTTGCCGTGGAGGGTGGCGATGGGGCCGTGCACGGTCGCGTCGACGCGGAACAGGACAGGCGGGATGCTCGGGACCCAGTGGCCCTCACCGGGATCGGTGAAGGTGGCCTCCGTGACCGTCACGGCCGTCGAGGCCAGGAGCCATGGCACGGGCCGCGCGGCGAACGAGGAGACGATGCCGCGTCGCACGCTCGCCGCCTCCGTCTCGAGGCCCCCCGAGGTCGCGTCGAACACGAGCTCGTTGGCCACCCAGGTCGAGAAGACGGCGAGCGACGTCACGTAGGCGTCGCCCGGCGTCTGCGCGCGAAAACCCGCCTCGACCGAACGGACCTTCGAGTAGGGGGTCGACCCGGGCTGCAGCGCGTCGGCATCGATCGAGCGGAATCCCTCGCCGTACGAGACGACGGGCGTGATTTGCCGCGCCACGTCGACTTCCGCGGTGACGCGCGGGCCGAACGCGACGCCCGAGACAGCACGCGAGCTGCCTGCCAGGTGATCGTCGATGCCCACGCCCAGGAGGTCGACGCGAGGTCCGCCGGAGATGCGCAGACGCTTCCAGAGCCGAAGGTCGACGTCCAGGTAGCCCCCGGCGTCGAGCGAGTCGAGCGTCGCGTCGGCGCGCCTGTCCCACGTCTGCAGCGTGCTCGGGACGAGCAGGCTCTTGCTCTGGTCCGTGTGCCCGTACCGAACCTGGATCCCGGGCTCGAAGGCGATCTGTACGGAGTCCCCCAGCGCAATCGGCGCCGCGTGCACGCGCGAGGTGACGCCCGCGGCGGTCTCGGTGTTCGTCGTCTGGAACAGATCCCCGAGGCTGCCCACCACGGCCCCCGTGAAGTTCTGTCGCGCTCGGAAGTCGGTCCAGGTGACCCACGGGACGGCCTCGAAGTGCGCACCGCCCTCGAAGGTGTGGTCGTAGTCGACGCTCCCGAGGATGCGCGACGACCGCACGCCCTGGTTCTGCGCGAGGTAGGGATACGCGTCGTAGTAACCGATGCGCCCTGCGTCGACGTCGTCCTGGCGGACGACACCGGGCAGATCGGCCTCCGCGCCATAGCCCGTCGCGAGGAACCGCAGCCGGTCGCGCGTCCCGAGATCGATCGCGTATTGTCCGTTGAACGACGCCGACTGGCTCTCGCGGTCCTGCCCGAAGCCGCTGGTGCGTCGCACCGAAACGGCGGCGAAGCTCTCGTCGTCCATCCCGCGAGGCGCCGCCACCCCCACCAGGCGAAGCTGGCCGAACGAGCCGCCGGTCGCCTTGAGCTGGTAGCCGCGCTCCGGAACCCCGAGGTCGAAGTACGCGCTCCCGACGATCGCAGCGTCCCCTTGCCGGGGATCGTACGGGCCTTCCAGCACGCGGATGCTCCGGACGACTTCCGGGATGATGAAGTTCGCGTCCGCGTAGCCCTGCCCCTGGATGTGCAAGGGGATGTTGATCGGGACGTTGGCGACCCGCATCTCGATTCCCGAGCCGTGGTCCACGTCGAAGCCCCGCAGGTACACATCGTTGCCGAAACCCTCGGCGTCCTCGTGGTCGACGAAGAACCCGGGAGCCGCAGAGAGCATCTCGCTCGTCTGCTGGTGCGGGGCAGCGTCCAGCGCGTCGCGCTTCACGCGGACGTCAGCGAGGCCACGCGGGGACGACCAGCTCGTTGCGCGGACCTGCACGACCTGCGTGTAGTCCTCGTCCTGCTCGTTGGGCGGCGCCGTCTGCGCACGGGCGCGCGTCGGCGCGAAGACGACCGCTCCGCAGACGGCGGCTACCGACGTCGTCCGTCCCGCAGTTCGTCGCACGCGCCGGATTCTACAAGCAACGCGTCAGCGACCGGGGAGCCGCAGCGTCAGCACGCCCATGGCGACGAGCTCCTGGAGCATCGTGAACACCTCGGCGCGCGGCAGACCGCTCATGTCGGTGATCATCTCGACCGTGCAGCGCCCGTCCACCAGGGACAGGAGGAAACCCTGCCGGGAGTCGAGCGGCATCGCCAGGAGATCGTCGTAGGGGATGTCCAGCCAGGGGACGGCTTCCGCCGTCACCACCCCGGAGACGACGCCGCTCGGCGGCGGATTGTCGTCGTCCGCCGCCCGCGCGAGCGCGCTCATGTCCTGGGGGATCGTGATGCGCTCGCTGTTGCCCACTCCCGTATCAGCGTACAGGCTGCTGCCCGGTCGCGCACGCCGTATCCCACCTCAGGCTGCCGGCGGGCCCGCTCTGGCTTCAATCTTCCAGCGGCCCGATGTCTTCGCCCGAGAGCACGAAGAAGGCCTCGCCGTACTCCTTGAGGAGCCGCAGCGCCGTATCCAGGTCTTCCTGCGTGTGACCGCGCGTCACGTTGACGCGCAGGCGCTCCTCGCCCTGCTTTACCGAAGGGTAAGTGAGGGGCACCATCATCACGCCGCACTCGAGCAGAGCGACGTGCATGAAGAGCGTCTTGCGCTCCTCGCGGCACATCACGGGCATGATGTGCGTGTTGCTCGCGCCGAGGTCGAAGCCGGCTTCGACCAGCTTGCCGCGGAAGTAGGCCGACTTCTGATTCAGCTCGGCCACGAGCTTGTCGCCCTCGCTCTCGACGATGTCGAGGATCGTGTGCGCCGCGGCCACGACGGGGACCGGGAGCGAGGCGCTGAAGAGAAACGACCGCGCCGTGTGCTTCACGTAATCGACGACCTCGGCCGACGCGAAGAGCAGACCGCCGATGCCCCCGAACGTCTTGCTGAGGGTGGACACGACGACCGGCACCTTGCCCTCGAGGCCCATCGCTTCCAGCGTCCCGCGGCCGTGGCGGCCCATCGTGCCGCTTCCGTGCGCATCGTCGACGACCAGCGCCGCGTCGTGCTTGGCGCAGATGTCGACGAACTCGCGCAGGTTCGCGGTGTCCCCGTCGAGCGAGTAGACGCCCTCCACGACGACGAGCGCGTTCTTGCGTTCGCGCGTGTTGAGGATGCGCTCGAGGCTCTTGGCCGAGTTGTGGTTGAAGAACCGGATCTCCGGGCCGTTCTTGGGCACGCCCGCGGCGAGGAAGGTGCCGTCGAGGATGCACGCGTGGCTGTACGCGTCGAGCACCAGGGTCGTGTCCTTGTCGGCGAGCGACACGAGGGTGCCGAGCATCGCCTGGTAGCCGGTCGTGAAGAGGAGGCAGCTCTCGAACCCGGCCCACTTCGCGAAGCGCGCCTCGAGCTCGACGTGGTCGCGCGTCGTCGCCTGGGGGCGCGAGGAGGAGAGGCCGCACGCGTACGTGTCGATCGCGCGCTTCGCCGCTTCCTTCACCTTCGGGTGGTTGGTGAGCCCGAGGTAGTCGTTCGAGCTGAAGTTGATGATGTCGCGCCCGGCGATGCGCGTGTGCAGGCCGCCGCGCTCGAACTCGCGGAAGTACGGATAGACCTGCTTTTCCTTCGCCTGCCGGACGCGCGCGAGCTCGGCGTGCGCCTTGTCGTCGATGAAGCTCACCGGGTACTCCTGGGCCTTATCTATCGTGCGGCCGCGCGCATGACCACGGCCGACGCGTTCCCGTAGTAGCCCATCGACGTGACGAGCGCAGTACGAGGAGTGGTGCGAAGCGCGCCGCGCACCGCGTAGGTCGTGGGCGCGCGCGGTGCTTCGCGGAGGACCGCCAGCGCGCAGAGCATCCCGAAGGTGCCGCCGCCTCCCAGCGTTTCTCCCATGGCCAGCTTGGGAGCCAGCACACATCGCTCCCCGCGCTCCCCGCCGAGGGCGCGTCCGATGGCGACGAGCTCGGCCTCGTCGAAGACGCGCAGGCCGGAGATGCCCGAGACCACGACGTCGACGTCGCTCGGGGCGACCCCCGCGTCGGCGAGCGCCTCCGCGATGGCTCGTTCCATGGCATCCGTCGAAGGATGGAGGAGTGACGCCTCGCGCGGAGGCGCCTCGAAGGCCGTGCCGTATCCGATCAGCTCTGCCAGCACCTGCGCGGATCGCTCGCGCGCGAGCTCCGACGGCTCGAGCGCCAGCACCGCCGCCCCTTCGCCGAGGAACGCCGTTTCGCCGACCGCCCCGAGTCGCTGGAAGGCGAGGTGGAGCGCGTCGCTCATCGGCTCGGCGCCGGCCACGAGGATCGCGCGCGCGCGCCGCTGGGCGAGGAGCACGTCGGCGCATGCCGCCGCGTCGAGCCCCCCGCAGTTGCCGTCGCTGACGCTCACGTTGACGGCCCGGATGTCCTCCCAGATGCTCGCGTACCCGGCGGCGCTGTTCGCCACGGTCAGCGGGAAGCGCGACGGATTGATGTACCGCGCGTCCTCGAGGATGGACACGCGATCGAGCTCGGTGATCGCCTCGAGCGATCCGTAGGCGTTCGACACGACGATCCCCACCTCGTCGCCGCCGCGAGCGGACCACGCGTTGTCCTTCTTCAGGCCGGCGTCGTGCAGCGCCTCGCGCGCGGCGACGATCAGGAGCTTCGTGAGGCGGTCCAGCCCGCGCAGCCCCTTGTCGCCCAGGACCTTGGTCGGATCGAAGCCCGGCACGTCGGCGCGGCCGTCGGTCACCGACGCGCGCGCGCCGTCGCGTACGCCCTCGAGGAACGCGGCGCGCCCGGTGCCGAGCGGCGAGACGACGCCGATGCCGGTGATCGCGCGGGGGTTCATGCGACGGCCTGGGGCGGCGGCAGGACCCCCGGTCGCGCGAAGACGGCGACGGCGTTGTACCCGCCGAAGGCCAGCGAGTTGTTGATCACGACGTCGGCCTTTCCGCGACGCGCGACGTTGGCGACGACGTCCACCTCGCACTCGGGGTCCGGCGTCACGTAGTTGATGTTCGGCGGATACACGCCGGATTCGAGCGTGTAGACGCACCCGATCGCCTCGAGCGCGCTCGCCGCGCCCATGCAGTGCCCGAGCATGCTCTTCATGCTCGAGATGGGGACGCGGCGCCCGCCGAACACCTCGCGCACCACCTTCGACTCGGCGGCGTCGTTGTGCTTCGTGCCGGTGCCGTGGGCGTTGATGAAGTCCACGTCCGCCGGCGTGATCCCCGATCGCTCGATGGCCGCGCGCATGGCGGCGATGCTGCCCGCCGCGTCGGGATGCGGCCGCGTGATGTGGTACGCGTCGCACGACAGGCCGTAGCCGCCGACCTCCGCGACGGCGCGCGCCCCGCGACGCACCGCGTGCTCCTCGCTCTCGAGAATCAGCAGCCCCGCCCCCTCTCCGAGCAGCAGCCCCTGGCGATTGAGGTCGAAGGGTTGGCACCTCTCCGGCGCCATCGCCGCGAGCCGGACGAAGCCCGCGTACTGCAGCTCCTGCAGCAGCTCGGCGGCTCCGGTGACGACGACGTCCGCGCGCCCCGCTCGGATCATGTCGGCGGCGAACCCGATCGCGTAGTTGCCCGCGGCGCACGCGGCCGGCAGCGTGAGCACCATTCCGCGGGCGCCGAGCGCGCGCGCGACGTGGATGGGAAGCAGCGTGGACCCGTAGCGCGGGACGAGCGACGGCCGGACGGCGCGCGGACCGTTGACGATCCACTCGCGTTCGAGCTCCCCGAGCAGCTGCGCCTCGCCCATCGTCGTCCCGAGGACGACGGCGGTGCGCGGCCCGGCGAGCTTCTCGGCGGGCAGCGCGGCGTCCTCGACCGCCATGCGCGCGGCGGCCAGCGCCATCATCGAGCAGCGCCCCATGCGCTTCGCCTCGGCGGGGGTGAGGTGATCGCGCGGCTCGAAGCCCTGCACCTCGCCAGCGAGCTGCCTCCCGAGCTGCGAGACGTCGAACTGGGCCACGGGCGTGATGCCGCTCCGGCCCGCCTCGAGGCCGGAGAAGAACGCGCGCTTGCCGAGGCCGATCGAGCTGACGACGCCCACGCCGGTGATGAAGACGCGCGGCACCCTCATGTCTGGTGGCCCTTCGGGCCGTCGGCCCGCCTGCGGCGGATCCTCATCGCCGGCCTTTTAGCGCGTGGCTGTACAAGCGAGCAACGCCCTCCGGCGCGTAGCACCGTTCGCTGGCGCAGGCGGGTACGCAGACCGTTCTCTTGCGTTGGCCCCCCGTTCGCATTACAGCCGCGGCGGCCCCCCATGCATTCTCGGCCGAAGCACGTGGCGCCGACGCTCGTCGACGCCGTCCGCGCGCTGGCGGACGACCGAGTCCGCGGCTTCACGTTCGTGCGGTCGGACGGGACCGAGCGCCTCTACTCCTTCCACGACATGGCCGTGGAGGCCGAGCGGCGTGCCGGGCACCTGGCGGCGCGGGGGCTGAAGAAGGGTGATCGCCTCGCCATGGTGTTGCCGGAGGGCGACGAGTTCGTCCTGTCCTTCCTCGGCGCCCTGTTTGCCGGCGTGGTGCCGGTGCCCATCTACCCGCAGCTGACCTTCAAGAACATCGAGGCCTACCACGACACGGTGGCCCACATCGCCCGCGCGTCGGGCGCCTCGATGCTGCTCACGAGCGCGTCGACGAAGCAGTACGTGGAGCCCGGCGTCGCCCGGGTCGAGAGTCGCCCCGGCCTCGTGACCGTCGACGAGCTCGCGGGCGACGTCGGCAAGGCCGGCGTGACCGTGAGCCCGGAGGACCTCGCGTTCCTGCAGTTCACGAGCGGGAGCACCTCGCGTCCCAAGGGCGTGATGGTCTCGCAAGGCAACCTCGCCGCGAACGCCGAGGCGTTCATGATTCACGGGCTCGATCGCGATCCGGCGGTCGACAAGGGCGTGAGCTGGCTGCCGCTCTTCCACGACATGGGCCTCATCGGCTTCGTCGTGGGGCCGCTCTTCACCAGCGTGCCCTGCGTCTTCCTGCCGACGGCGAGCTTCGTCCGCGCCCCGCGCGCGTGGCTCGACAAGATCCACGAGCACCGCGGCACCATCACCTACGCGCCGAACTTCGCGTACGCCCTGGTCGCCAAGCGCCTCAAGGACAAGGAGGTCGAGGGGCTCGACCTCTCCTGCCTGCGCATCGCCGGCTGCGGCGCCGAGCCGATCCAGGCGCGCGCGCTGCGCGACTTCGCGACGCGCCTCGCGCCGGCCGGCTTCGATCCGCGGTCGTTCCTCCCGTCGTACGGCATGGCGGAGGCGACGCTTGCGATCACCTTCATGCCGCTGCGCGAGGGGCTGACGACGGACCGCAACCACATCGGGCAGGAGCTCGTCGACTGCGGGCGCGTCTTTCCCGAGCACGAGATCGCGATCGTCGACGAGGAGGGCCGCCGCCTGGGCGAGCGCCAGATCGGTCAGATCGTCACGCGCGGACCGAGCGTCACGAAGGGCTACTTCAACGAGCCCGAGCTCACGGCCGAGACGTACAAGCCCATCGCCGACGAGGCCGACGGCGCGCCGTGGCTGCACACCGGCGACCTCGGGTACATGGTCGGCGATCGCCTGTTCGTCTGCGGGCGCCTGAAGGACATCATCATCATCCGCGGCCGCAACTACTACCCGAGCGACATCGAGTGGGCGGTGAGCGAGATCCCCGGCATCCGGCGCGGCAACGTCGTCGCGTTCGGCGCGCCGCTCGAGGCTGACGGGGAGGAGCAGCTCGTCATCTGCTGCGAGGGCACCTCCGGCGACGCGTCCGCCATCAAGGACGCCACGATCGCGTGCGTGGCCTCCCAGTTCGGGCTGACCGTGCAGGACGTCGTGGTGGCGCCGCTGGCGTCCCTGCCGCGCACCTCCAGCGGCAAGCCGCAGCGCCGGAAGACGCGCCAGATGTACGTCGAAGGCACGTTGCCACGCGTCCGCCACGAGCCCGTTTCGAGCGGCATCGAAAGTGATTCACAAGGGGAAAGGAACGCGATTCAATGCAGCCCGCCACGATGAACGACGTCGCCCGACCCACCCGCGACGGCTTGCTGGCCATGTTTCGCTCCGCCGCGACCGAGGTCGTCGAGAAGGATTTCCAGCACGTTCAGGAGGCCACGGTCATCAGCGAGCTCGCGATCGATTCGCTGGGCATGCTCGAGATCATCGGCTCCATGGAGCGCCAGCTCCGCATCCAGATCCCCGACGAGAGTCTTACTGGCTTGCACACCATCCGTGACCTGCTCGACGTCGTCGAGAAGCGCATGGCGTCCTGAACGAACGGAAACGGAGAGCCAAGATGCCGCACGAGAACCTGAAGGAAGAACTGCGAACCCTGGTGGCCGAGATCGCCGAGAAGGACGAGATCCCGGACGGGGCGACGTTCAAGGACCTCGGGATCGACTCGATGATGGGCGTCGAGATCGTCGCGGCGGTCGAGCGCCAGTACCAGATCAAGATCGAGGACGACGAGCTCGCGGGGTTCAAGGACCTCGAGGGCGCGTATGCGCTCGTGGTGAAGAAGCTGCAGGCGAAGGACGCGACGGCGGCCGCGCAGTGACGACGACTAGCGGCTGATTCGACCCGCGTCGCACTTCCACGGTGACGGCAGGCGGGTCGCGGCGTCGCACTTGGCTCCGCCCGTGTCGGCGAGCTGGAGCTGCGTGCCAGTCAGATCCGCGCCGGCGAGCTGAGCGTCCGAGAACGACGCGCCGTAGACCTCGGCGGCGTAGAGGTGCGCGCCCGTGAGATCGGCACCCGCGAAGCTGAC
>DASVWO010000078.1:0-10103 GCA_036393165.1 Polyangiaceae bacterium
GAAACGACGGACTCGGACAAGCCCGTCTACATGGACGCGGGCACGCCAGTCGAGATCATGGATTGCGGCGGACAGAGCCTCGTCGATGTGGTGGAGGCCGGGGCGCTCGTGAACCCGAACGATCCTGACAGCGGCCCACCGTGCTGGGACTTTTTCTATCGGCAGGATCCCAGCTGCTGCGGCCCGCAGCTCGTCGAGGTCCACGGCTGTGGCGAGAGTCCGGACGCCGCGTTTGCATGCAACGTGTCGGTGACCGACCCTTGCGTCAGGGATTTCGACGCGGCGGTTGCTGCCTGCAATACGTGGTGCGCGGTGCTCGCGCCCGGGCTCACCGGCATCGGATATCCGCAATCGGCCGACGCTGGCCCCCCGTACGTCGGCTACTGCTTCGATACCGGCACCCTTTGCAACTTTGGACGACCTCCGAGGTCGTTCCGACCGCGACGAGTGCCGTGCTCGAATCCGACGGGGCAGGCGCTCTCCGTCGCTGCGCAGCTGGAAGCTGCATCGGTGCCTGCCTTCGAGTCGCTGGCGACGGACCTCGTGCGCTTCCGGGCGCCACGGAGGCTCGTCGCAGCCGCGAGGCGGGCGGCTCGTGACGAGGTACGGCACGCGCGGGCCATGGCTCGCGCTGCACGCCGGTACGGGTCGCGATCATCGCGCGTGCACGTCGATGTGCCGCGCTCGACCTCGCTTCTGGAGCTCGCCCTTCGCAACGCGGAGGAGGGCTGCGTGCGCGAGACGTTCAGCGCCGCCGTCGCAGTCGTGCAGGGGCGGACGGCGACCGATCCCGCGCTGCGGAGAACGATGCGGCGCATCGCACGCGACGAGATCCGCCACGCGGCGCTCTCGTGGCGGCTCCACGAGTGGCTCCTGTCGCAGTTGCCACGGAGTGAGCGCTCTCGTCTCGCCGCCGTACGACGACGGACCCTCGACGCGATCGACGCGGAGATCGCTCGCGCTCCGCGGGCAGACCCGGTCCTGGGTATGCCCGGCCCACTCGAGCTCCGAGCGCTGCTGGGCGAAATGCGCGAGCACCTGGCCTGAGGATCGCCAGTCAGCCGCGTTGCGCGTCCGTCGGGGTGTCGCGCACTTGCACATGCGCTAGTGTCCGGCCGCACTCGCCATGCAGACACCCGGCTCGCTCGCCTCGACGCTGCTCCTCGTGCTCGCCGCCGCGTGCGGCAGCTCCGTGCCTCCGACGGTTCCGTCGGCGTCCAGCGCCGGGACGCCCGACGCGGCCACCGACGCGAAGCTGCGCGCGTCCCTCACCGGCGGACAGCGCACCGACAAGGAGAAGGCGCGCGACGTCTACCGCCACCCGCTCGAGACGCTCGAGTTCTTCGGCCTCCGTGACGACATGACGGTGGTCGAGATCTCCCCCGGCGGCGGCTGGTACACGGCGGTGCTCGCGCCGGTGCTGCGCGACAAGGGGAAGCTGTTCGTCGCCGGCGGCGACCCGAACGGCGATCCGAAGAGCGAGGGCGCCCGGGATGCGAAGGCGCTGCAGGCGCGCTTCCAGCAGATGCCGCAGGCCTTCGACCGGGTGCAGCCCGTCGTCGTGAAGCCGGACGTCTCCTTCGGACCGGCGGAGTCGGCGGACATGGTGCTCACCTTCCGCAACTTCCACAACTGGGTCGGCGACCCGATCATGGACAAGATCCTCGCGGCGTCGTTCGCGGTGCTCAAGCACGGGGGCGTGCTCGGCGTCACCGATCACCGCGCCAAGCCGGGCGGACCGACGGACGCCAAGACGGTGGGCGACACCGGGTACATCCCGGAGGACTACGTCATCCAGACGATCGAGCACGCCGGGTTCAAGCTCGCCGGCAAGTCCGAGGTGAACGCGAACCCGAAGGACACGAAGGACTATCCCAAGGGCGTCTGGACGCTGCCGCCGACCTACGAGCTCGGCGACCAGGATCACGCCAAGTACGAGGCGATCGGGGAGAGCGACCGGATGACGCTCAAGTTCGTCAAGCCATGACCGCGGCGCGAGGGGCAACCGAGAAGGTCGACGGCCGTCGCGAGCGCTCGAAGCGCACGCGCGCGGCCATCGTGGCGGCGCTCACGCAGCTGCTCGACGAGGGGCGCATCGAGCCGACGGCGGCGGACGTGGCGAAGCGCGCGGGCGTCGCGGTGCGATCGATCGCGCAGCACTTCGCGACGCGCGAGGAGCTGCTGCTCGCCGTGGCGGCGCACCACAGCCAGCGGCTCGAGCACGAGGACGGCGCGGGGAACGGCAGCGCGACGTTCGACGAACGCCTCGATCGCTTCGTCGCGGCGCGCGCGCGCGAGCTCGAGGCGTCGCGCGCCATGCGCGGCGCGGCAGCCGTGGTGCAGGCGCGGTCGCCGGCGGTCGCGCACGCGCTGCAGCGTGTGGCGGAGCGGCGGCGCGCCGAGACCGCGCGCGTCTTCGCCGCCGAGATCGCCCGCACGACCGATCCGAAGGCGACCGAGCGCACCGTCGCGCTCATCACGTCGGGGCGGGCGTGGGACGCGCTCCGTACCGAGATGCGGCTCGGGCAGAAGGCGGCGCGGGATCAGCTCGCGATGTCGCTGCGTTGCGCGCTCTTGCGCTGAGGGCGGAAGGCGCTTGCGGGCGCCCTGGCCCGTGCGCACCTTGCAGCCAACGTCATGGCCGACCGCTTCTCGCCGAATCCGGGCACCGCCGCGGTGCTCTCGTTCTTCATCCCCGGGCTGGGCCAGTTCTACAACGGCAAGTTCCTGCGAGGGATCTTCTGGCTCATTCTGACGCCGGGGCTGTGGATCGGATCGGGCGGGTGGCTCGGATGGATCTGCCACGTCGTCGCCGCGTACACGGCGTACTCGTACGCGAAGAAGCACTTCTAGTCGCTCTCAAGTTGCCAGGATCATTCGGCTGATCCGTTCAGTATGGCTGGCGCGCGCGTGCGCGTGGTACCGCCGTCGCCCTTGCGACACGCAGTAGCAGCACCCGTCGCGCTCGCCGTCCTCGCCGCGTGCAAGCCGCCGTCGTCAATCGACGCGGTGACCGCGGAGCCGGTGGAGGAGAACCTGCAGGGCGCCGCCGAGATGCAGGCGGAGCGGGAGCACCTCGCGCCGCCGGCGCCCTCGTGCGGGAGCGACGCGTGGACGACGTACGGACACGACGCCGCGCGCACGTCGGCGAGCGACGGGTGCCTCTGGGGCCCGCTTCGTCTCGCGTGGTCGCAGACGCCGCAGTCGTTCGTGGACGGGACGACGCTGCAGGGCACGGCGACGCACGCCATCGCGGACGGCGACGCGGTGTACGTCGCGGGCGCGCTCGGACCGGTGCCGTCGGTGTGGCGCATGGCGGCCGACACCGGCAAGACCAAGTGGGGCTACGAGTCGCACACCGAAGCGCCGCGCGGCGGCTGGCCGACGGTCGCGAAGGACCGCGTCTACCTCGTCGACGACGGGGTGAACTGGGCCGACGTCGAGACGGGGCGCGGTCGGCGCGCCGAGCTCGACGCGTGGGGCGAGTCGGTGAGCGACGGCGAGCGGCTCTTCGCCGAGAACAACTGGTACCTCGACGGCTACGGCCTCTACGTGAGCGCCTTCGACATGGACCTGAAGCTGCTCTGGCGGCGCGACTACAACGCGCTCTCCAAGGGCTACCAGGTGCCGGACGTCGGGGGCCTCGCGCTCGCCGGCGGCCTCCTCGTGCACGCGTCGCAGCACGGCGTCCTCCACGGGACCGCGCTCTCGGCGTTCGAGCCGCAGAGCGGCGAGCGACGGTGGCGCGCGACGACGTCGCCCCAGAGCTCGCCGAGCATCGCCGACGGCCGCGTCTACACGGTGGAGCGGCTGCCCGGGGAGAAGACCGACCGCCTCGTCGCACGCGATCTCGCGACGGGCACGCTCGCGTGGGCGACCGAGCTCGCGAACGCGCGCGGGCCGGCCCCGGTGATCGCGGACCACCTCGTCCTCGTGCACGCGTCCGACGGGGTCGTCGCCTTCGACGCGAAGTCGGGCGACCGCGTGTGGACGGCGGGCCTGCCGCGCACGGCTCCGCCGGTGCAGTCGTCGACGACGCTCGCCGCCGCGATGGGCTCACGCACCCTCGTGGTCGTCTCCGGCGCGCGCGTCCACGTGGTCCGCCTCGACGACGGCACCGAGATCTGGGGCGACGCCCCCATCCCGCACGCGAAGAAGCTCGAGGGCCCCGTGATCGTGGGCCGCACGCTGTACCTCGTGGCCGACGCGCGTGTCGTGCGGCTCGACGGCAGCGACGCTCAGTGAGCGACGGTCGCGTCCCAGCGCATGAGATCCGCCGCGGTCGCGCCGGCGCCGCCGCAGACGACGACGAAGAGCGACTTCGCTGACTGCAGCGCCGGAGCACGCGTGTACACCGCCGCCAGCGCCGCGCCGCAGGCCGGCTCCACGACGACGCGGTGATCGTCCGCGAAGCGCAGGCACGCGTCGACCGCCTGGCGGTCGGTCGCGAGCCACGAGGTGATCGGATGCTCCCGCGTCCACGCCATCACGCGGTCGCACACGCGGCGCGCGCCCAGCGTCGTCGCGATCGACGCGATGCGCCCGATGTCCACCGGCTCCCCCGCCTTCATCGCCGCCGCGAGCGAGGCCGCGCCCACCGTCTCCACGGCGAGCACGGGCACGTCCTTCCACCCGACCGCGTGCATCCCCTCGAGCACGCCGCAGAGCAGCCCCCCGCCGCCGACCGAGACGACCACCGCGTCGGGCCGCTTCATCCCCTGCTCCGCCGCCTCCGTCACGAGAGTCGCGTTGCCCCGCCACACGGCCGGCGCGTCGAAGGGGTGCACGTAGAACGCGCCCGTCCCCGCAGTCGCCTTCAGCGCCGCCGCGTGCGCGTCGTCCCACGCATCGCCGTGGACCTCGACGCGCGCCCCCTCGTCACGCATCTTGCCGATCATCCGCTCCGACGTCGTGCGCGGCACGTACACGGTGACGGGCACCCCGAGCTCCCTCCCCGCCCACGCCACGGCGAGCCCCGCATTTCCCCCCGACGACGACACGAACGCCGTCGCCCCCTTCGCCCGCGCCTCCTCGCACGACGCGCCGATCCCGCGGATCTTGAAGCTCCCGCTCGGCTGGAGCGAATCGAGCTTCAGCCAGACGCGCGCCCCCGAGGCGCGCGACATCGGGAGCGACTCGACCAGAGGTGTCACCACGTGAAGCACGGTGCGCCAGTCTACTTCGCGACGCGGCCGACGCGACCCGCGGCGTCTGCGGAAACGAAAAAGGCGGCCCCCGACTCTTCGCCGAGCGAGGAGCCGGGGGCCGCGTGCTGCCGCTACTTCACGATGAGCTGGACCGTCTGGCTCCAGTTGCCCTCGCCGGTCTTGGTGATCGGCCGGCAACGGAAGTCGACGGTTGCTCCGGGCGTGAGCCCGGTGACGGTCGTCTTGGCCTGGAGGGTGGACGGAGCCGCCACCCAGGTCTTTCCGCCGTCGGTGCTGTACTGCCACTCGTAGGCGCCGCGGCGACCGGCCGAGGCGGCGACGAGCTTCGCCGTGCCGGACACCGCGCCCTGCGCCGCGTCGAAGGTGCGCGGCTTGGGCGCCGGCACCTTCTTCACGGCGATCCCCGCGCTCTGGATGACCGTGGCGGCCGTCTCCAGGTCGGTGTCAGCCACGCTCTGCACGTAGTTCCGCACCTCCTGGAGCAGGGTGACGAGCGCGAGGCGCTTGTCGTTGCGCGCCGCGACGGCACCCTTGGTGCGCGCCAGCGCCGCCGATTCGGCGTCGTGGAGCGCGGTCATCCCCGCCGTCACCAGCGCCAGCGCGGGGACTGGCGAAGGGAAGGACGGGTTGCCGGTGATCGCCGTCACGACGCTCTGGGCGTACGTGATGAGGGCCGGCACGGTCTTGGGGAGAAGCAGGACTGCGATGGGTCGGTGCGTTTGCTTGGTGGGGCTCAAGGGACACTCCTTTCGGTTCGAGTTTCAGGTTCCGAGGCGATTGCTCTGGTTCGGTTCATCCGTTCGTCGACTCCTTCCGCTGCTCGTCGAGGTACTTCGTCATCGTCTGCAGCAAGTTCGTCACCCTCGTCAGCTCCTTCGGCTTTGTCGTCACCTCCTTCCGCGTTTGCTTCAGCTCCTTCCGCATCGTCGTCAGGGGCTTCGGCTTTGTCTTCAGCAACTTCCGCGTTTGCTTCAGTGACTTCCGCTTTCGCTTCAGTGACTTCTGCTTTCGCTTCAGCGACTTCCGCTTTCGCTTCAGCGACTTCCGCTTCGTCGTCAGGAGCTTCCGCTCTTTCGTTCGTCGGAGCGGAGATGACGAACGGAGAAGCCGCTGTGTCTTTCGGCGAAGCGGAAGCTCCTTCAGCTTCTTCGTCACTTGCTGTCGTCGGTGACGAAGGACCGAACGCAACTGCGGAGATTCGTGTCGATGGAGCGGAAGAAGCTGACGCCGTTTCGTCACTTCTCGTCCACGATGACGAAGTGTCTTTCGACGAAGCGGGTCTTGCTGACGCTTCTTCCGCTTTTCGTGTCGTCGAAGCGGAGGTTGCTCGACTCGCTTCGGAGCTGCCGAGGGTCGGGTCGACCCTGCCGACTTCCTCACCCTGTTAAGACGTAAAAACCGGCTAAGTGGGGAGGAACTTTCTTCGGTCGGCGGTCGATTTCAGGCCCAAGCCGACTCGTCTCACCCATTTAACTGCGCGAGTCGCGACTTGCCCCCTCGGTTTCTTCGGGGCGAGTGACGATTTCTGCCGCCGGACTGAAGGGTCGCTGCCTTTTTCCGCCCCCGGTTTCCGTGGCGTCCATGAGACGACCGCCCCGTTCGTCACTCGGCTACGAGTCACGACGATGCGTCGCGGCGGTCTGGCCCTGCTCGCTCTCGTCGCGGCGTGCGGCTCGGACGCCCTGAGCGGCACGCCCGACGGTGGGCTGCCCGATGGACCGGAAAGCGGGAGCTCTTCGGGCGGCGGCCCGGGCTCCGACGCGGCAGCGGACGCACCCGCGCCGCCGGGCGACGGCGGGCCCGACCAGGGGCCCTTCCCGCTCGGCGCGACGTGGGGGAACGACGCGGTGCACTTCCGCGTGCGCG
The DNA here is from genome assembly GCA_036393165.1 of Polyangiaceae bacterium. Lineage (GTDB taxonomy): Bacteria > Myxococcota_A > Polyangia > Polyangiales > Polyangiaceae > Palsa-1150. The sequence goes on from DASVWO010000078.1 coordinate 7,035, forward strand.
CCGATCCGGCGACCGCCGTGGAGCTCGACGTGTACGCGAAGACCACGGGTGCCGACGAGGTCGCGCGCTTCGCGATGACGCGCGGGGCGCCGACCGACCCGTGGGCCGCAGACGTGACGCACGCGGCGCTCGCCGCCGCGGGGATCACGGGGAGCGCGGTCTACTACGGCTACCGCGCGTGGGGGCCGAACTGGGCGATGGATCCGGCGTGGACCAAGGGCTCGAGCGCCGGGTTCGTCTCGGACGTGGACGCGCAGGGGGATCGGTTCGACCCGAACAAGCTGCTCATCGATCCGTACACGCGCGAGATCTCGCACGACCCGCTGCAGCCGAGCCAGGCGTCGAGCACGCCGTACACGACGGGGACGAACCGCGACGTGGACACCGGGCAGATGGCGCCCAAGTCGATCGTGTGGGCCCCCGTGACGACCAGCACCGGCACGGCGCCGGCGCGCCCCTTCAAGGACGACGTGATCTACGAGGTGCACGTCCGCGGGCTCACGATGAACGACACGAGCGTGCCTGCGGCGCTGCGCGGGACGTACGCGGGGGCCGCCACGAAGGCGGCGTCGCTCGCGGCGCTCGGCGTGACGACGATCGAGCTGCTTCCCGTCCACGAGACGCAGAACGACACGAACGACGCGTACCCGCAGAGCGCCAACTACTGGGGCTACTCGACGCTCGCGTACTTCGCGCCGGACCGGCGCTACGCGTCCGACAGGTCGCCTGGCGGGCCGACGAGGGAGTTCCGCGCGATGGTCGCGGCGTTCCACGCGGCGGGCATCAAGGTGTTCCTCGACGTCGTCTACAACCACACCGCCGAGGGCGGGCCGTCGAAGTCGAACACCGGCGTCGCGAAGATCTGGTCGATGCGCGGCCTCGACAACGCGGGTTACTACGAGCTCGCCGCGGACCACGCGTCGGCGGTGGACGACACGGGGACCGGGCAGAACGTGAACGCGGCGACCGACGTCGCGCGCAACCTGGTGCTCGATTCGCTGCACTACTGGCACGAGCAGATGGGCGTCGACGGCTACCGCTTCGACGTCGCGCCGGTGCTCGGCAACACGTGCGCCTCGGTGTGCTTCACGTTCTCCGCGACCGACCCCGCGGGCATCCCGATGCGCGCCGCGACCGAGCTTGCCGGCGTGCCGCTCATCGCCGAGCCGTGGGGCACGGGGAACGGGACCTATCAGCTCGGGAGCTTCCCCACCGGCTGGTCGGAGTGGAACGGGCAGTTCCGAGACCAGGTGCGCGCTGCGCAGAACGACCTCGGCACCATCGCGACGCCGCCGAGCACCATCGCATCGCGCGTGAGCGGGTCGCCGGACCTCTTCGACCACGGCGGGCGCGCGCCGTGGGCGTCCATCGACTACGTCGACTGCCACGACGGCTTCACGCTGCACGACGAGTACGCGTACAACGCGCCGAACAACAACCAGGCGTACCCCTGGGGCCCCTCCACCGGCGGGAGCACGAGCAACGACTCGTGGGACCAGGGCGGCTCGGCGGCGGCGCAGGAGCAGGCGGCGCGGACGGGCATCGCGCTGGTCGCCCTGTCGGCCGGCGTGCCGATGTTCCAGGGCGGCGACGAGTTCCTGCGCACGCAGCAGGGCAACAACAACGCGTACAACCTCGACGACTCCGCCATGTGGCTCGATCCGACGCTGGCCACGACGAATGCGAGCTTCGTGACCTGGACCGGCGCAGTCCTCGCGTTCCGCGGGGCGCACCCGTCGCTTCGCCCGGCGAAGTTCTGGACGGGCAAGGACAACGACGGCAACGGCCTGCCCGACGTCGGGTTCCTCGACACGACCGGAGCGGCCGCGAGCAGCGCCTACATGGGCGACGCGAACAACCACTTCCTCGCGTGGCGACTCGACGGCGCCGAGGGCGGCGAGAGCACAGTGCGGTCCATCTACGTCGCCTACGACGGCTGGACGAGCGACCTCCCCGCGACGCTGCCGCCGGCAGGCAGCGGCAAGTCGTGGTGGATCGCCGGCGACAGCGCGAGCGGCACCTTCGCCGCCCCCGGGCACGAGACGGCCCTCGGGGCCGCCTCGGTCACGGTCAAGGCGCGCTCGATCGCGGTGCTCGTGGAGCGCTGATTCGTCGCGCTACACGCGGGCGCGGATGCGGCGGCGCACGATGCCCGCGGCGAGGCCGGCGAAACCGAGCGCCAGGAGTCCACCCGAGATGGGCGGCGAGCTCGGCGACATGTCGCACGACACCGACCCGCCCGCGGCCCCCTCGGCCTGGCACGAGCCGCCGTCGCAGCTCGCGCTGCCGTTGGCCCAGCCGTTCACCTTGATGTTGAACGCGCACTCGAGGGCGTTGGCGCAGTCATCGAGCTGGCTGCCGTTCACGTTGACGAACTGCCCGTTGCAGAAGAGCGCCCCCTTGGCCATGCAGTTGGCCTGACACTGGCCCTGCACCATCGCGGTGCAGTTCAAGTAACTCTTGTCCTGGCAGCTCACGTCGCAGCTCACGTTCGCCTGCGCGGTGCAGCTGCCGTTGCAGCTCGCCGTGCACTCGCCCATGCAGCCACCGGGGTTGCCCTGACAGCTCCCCTGACAACGCGTACCACAGCTCGCCTTGCACTCGCCCTGACAGTTGCCCATGCAGGTCGCCATGTCACTGCTGGAGGCGCACTGGCCCATGCAGGTGCCGCTGCATTGACCCTCGCAGTCGGTCTGGCAGTAGCCCTGGCAGCTGAAGCTGGGCGCCGTGCATTGACCCATGCAGCTCGCCTCGCAGCTGCTGACGCTGCAACTGGCGCTGGCCGATGCGGTGCACTGACCCATGCAGCTCGCCTCGAGCTGCCCCGTGCACGCGACCTGGACGGACGGGAGAGTGCACTCCCCCATGCACGACGCCGACGCCTCGAGCGTGCAGTTCTCGGTGCCGCTCCCGGCGAAGATCGCGGCCCCGTTGCAGGCCGTGGCCAGGTCCGCGCAGTTCGTTCCGGCCCGCGCGCTCCCGGAGAAGAAGACTCCCACCGCAGCGATCGCGACGGCGACAAGCGAAGACCAGCGCACCATGGATGACCTCCCTAGAACCGGATTGTCC
>DASVWO010000079.1:0-3300 GCA_036393165.1 Polyangiaceae bacterium
CTCGCGCGTCGCAGGATGGCGTAGAGCACCGGGATGGCGATGCCTCCGAGCACGAGCGAGAGGGCCAGCCCCTTCGCCTCGTCGCCCAGCCACGCGCCGAATGTCATGTTCGACAGGCCGTACTGGTGCTCGCGCATCCAGCCCTCGTACACGCCGAGCGGGAAACCGAGCACGCTCGTGACGAGCACGTAGATTGCCCAGTAGATCGCCACGTGGACGAAGCGAAAGCGGGTGACGCGTGCCGCGACGTCGCGCATGCGAGCCGACAGTCCAGTGTGCAGCAGGGCGACTCCGATGACCGCGCCGACCACGAAGTCCGCGAGCTGCAGCACGTAGCCGCCCTCGAAGTACGCGTCCGAGGACGCCCGAGCCGCGGGCGAGACAGTGTCCAGATACGCCCGCGTCGCCGCCTCCACGTCGAGCGGAACGGCGGCCGCGGCAGCGGGAATGCTCTGGAGCGCGACGATCAGCGGCGTCATGCCGCCGCGATGCTATCAGGCCGCGGCCGACTGTCCGCGGACGCCCCCTGATCCGTCCGGGACGGGGGGGCGGCAATCGTTGCTGTCAGACAAGCGCCCTGGCGATCACGCCTGGCATCAGGTGGCACGTTGCGGCTTCACGCCGTGCCGTGTTCTTCGACGTCGTATCCTCGGCATGCGTGTTGCCTGACGAGGGCTGAATCATGCGTTCAATCGACCCGTTTTGGCGGCGCGCCATGCCGGCAACCTTCGCGGTGCTCGTCGTGGCCGCGGGGGCGTGCGGCGCGGCAGCCTGCAGCTCGTCGAGTGCGGAGGGGCGGTTGGACACGACCGCGCCGGACGCGGCCGCCGACGTGGCCACGGATACGGCAGCCGATGCCTGCGTGGACTCATCTCCTCCCAATTGTTCCCTCGGCTGCACCTTGGCTCAGGCAGAGCAAAGCATCTGCGCGGACTCCGGCATACAAGGAGTCCACTGTTATGCGAGCTCCTGCACGGGTGGGATCAACATGAGCGAATGTATGGTCGATGACACGATAACTTACGACTACTACGCCCCGTCCGGAGCCCTCTTCGCCGAAATCGATGACTCCAACGGCACCTTTTTCCGCTATGGCCCCTGCAGCTTCAACGCTGCGGCATTGGCGTGCAACCGCATCGTCGATGCGGGATGCGCGAGCGGCGACGGCCAGGCTCCCGACGGTGGATCTCCGGATTCCGCTGCTGACTGAGGGCGCCCAGCAGCGCCTCTACGGCCAGGTGGGTCCAGCGGGGTCTACCGGACGACGAACGAGAGCGGTTCGCTCCAGTCGGTCTCGCCGGACTTGGTGACGGCGCGGTAGCGGAACCAGCACGTCGAGGCCGGAGGCAGGCCCGAGACCACCGTCCGCGCCTGGATGGTCTGCGGAACCGTGTGCCACGTGCTTCCACCGTCGGAACTCCACGCCCACAGGTACGCCGCGCGATCGCCGGCCGAGCGCGTCACGAGCCGCACCGATCCGGACACCCTGCCCGCTCGGACGTCGAAGCCGGGCTTGTTCCGAGCGGTGGACCGCTTCACGTGCATCCCCGCGCTCTCGATGACGGCGACCGCGTGCTCCGGATCCTCGTCGGCCACCCCTTCGACGTATCCCTTCAGCCGCGCCAGCAGCCCGACGAGGACGGCGAGCTTGCGGTCGCGCACGGCAGCCGTGCCGCGCGTCCTGGTCAGGGTCGCGACCTGCGCGTCGTGCAGCTCCATGATCGCCGACCGCACGGAGGCGAGCGCGGGCGTCGGCTCGGGGAAGGAGGGGCTGATGCTCATGGCGAGGACGATCGCCTCGGCGACGCTGAGGAGCGCCGGAACCTGTGTGGGGAGTCGCAGTGCGGCCAGCGTCTTGTGCATGCTCATGGTCATGATGGGTCCTCCGGGATGGGGCGCGCGCGAGGGAGCGATCGCACCCCCTCTACTCAAGGGCTGGCCCGTTCCCTAGAAGCCCAGGACGGACGAGACGCACGAGACGCACCCCAGTCCCGTCGTCGGGTCGGGCTGTTCGTTCGACACTTCGCCCTGCCGCGTCGGCGGCACGGCATTTTCGCGCGATCCCTTCCCGTCCGCCCCTGAGGGGAGCCAGGGAGTACGTTCCCCATTTCCCGTGCCGGCTCGCCAGACGGGATGTTCACGCGAACACATCGCGTGCCGACTCACCGGCACGGGAGATCCAGACCGCCCCTTTCCCTCCCGTCTCGGCGGCACGGGGCCACCGTCCGCAGCTATCCCGTCGCGCGTCGCATCAGCGGGACATGCGCGGCAGCGGCTGCCCTCCCGGCTCTCCGGGCCAGTCAAGACGGCCGCAAGTGGCGCGGCCGCTGAGCCGGTTCAGGACGTCTTCTTCGCGTCGAGCGCCAGCCGGGCGATCCACAGGCAGACGAGGGCGTTCACCACTGCCCAGACGCGCGCGAGGAACGGGCCGCCGACGAAGGCGACGTCCGCCGACCACGCGAGCTGGGCGCAGAGGGCGGCGCTGCCGAGCGCGATGCCGCCGATGAAGGGACGCGCGCGCTTGCTGGCGAAGCCGAAGAGCGTGAGGACGACCGCCGGGATGGCGCTCGCGAGGAGCAGCCACCGGTGCATGCCGGCACCCATCATCACGAGGTCCCACTCACCGATGGGACGCATCGCGAGCTCGAGCGCCGTGCGGAGCTTGCCCGCGTGCGACGCCAGGCCGATGAGCGGCACGATGGGGAGCACGCCGATGCCCGCCGCGAGAGCGCCGAGCGTCGAGCCGAGGGTGCGCGCGGGCTTCCCGCCGTTCTTGCGGATGCGCCGCCGCACCAGCCACCCGAGCGCGAGGAGCGCGCCGAGGCGCACCATCAGGTGGCGCCAGAAGACGTGCGACGCCGCGGCGCCGCCGTCGAGGATGCCGGCGCCGTAGAGGTTCTTGCCCTCCTTGGGCCGCGCGCTGCTCTCGAGCGCGTCGCGCACGGCGGCCGGATCGGTCACGCCGAGCGCCTCGATCATCGCGGCGACCCCGGCCACGTGCGGCGACGCCATGCTGGTGCCGTTGAACGTGCCGAAGACCTCGCACTTGTCCTTGCCGCCGTTGCACACCGTCTGCTGCGTCACCGAGACGCCCGGCGCCGCGATGCCGACCTGCGGCCCGCGCGAGGAGAAGCGCGCGATGTTGTCCTTGTCGTCCGTCGCGCTCACCGCGATGACGCCCGGGTACGCCGCCGGATAGCCGACGCTGCGCCCGCTATTGCCTGCCGCCGCGACGATCACGACGCCCTTGGCGAGCGCGTGGTTCACCGCGTCCTCGAGGATCTGGCTCTTGATGGGCCC
>DASVWO010000080.1:0-14800 GCA_036393165.1 Polyangiaceae bacterium
GACCGCGCCGCGGTGGCCGTGCTCCTCGCGGCGCACCAGGGCGATGCGCCGGCGCTGGCGACGGCGCGCGCGCTGCTCGCGGATCCCGACGCCGGCGTGCGGGCGCAGGCTGCGTGGTCTCTCGGCACGCTGGGCGACCCCGGCGACGTGCCCGCGCTCGCGGCGATCGCGCGCGGACCCGACGGCGATGCCGCCGCCGACGCGACCGCTGCCATCGGCCGCATCGCCCATCGCGCGCTCGCTGCGAATCGCCCGGCCGCCAGCAACGTGGCGCAGCTCCTCTGCGCCCTCGCCACCGATTCGCGCCCACCGGTGCGCGCCGACGCGCTCGCGGCCCTCGCCCTCGCCGGGGCCCGCTGCGGCGACGGCGCGCCCGAGCGCCGGGCGCTCGCCGAAGACCCGAGCGAGGACGTGCGCGCCGCGGCCGCCCTGGCGGTGCAGACCGCATCGACCGCCGACGACGCGCGCGCGCTCGAGCGCTGCGTGCGCTCCGACCCATCGGGCTCCGTCGCCGCGCGGTGCCGCACGCGCGCCGCGCCGCCGTCACACACGCACGCGGCCCTCGTCTACGTCGTGCCCGAGGGCTCCTCGACGCCCCGCCCCGGCGCCGCCTACGCGATGCTCCTCTCCGACGGCCTGGTGCGCGCGGGCAACACCGATCGCCGCGGCGCCGTCTTCGATCCCGTCGCCCCCGAGGGCGACGTCACCCTGCGCCGCCCGGCCCTTCGCTAGCGGACGTAGCTCGCGCAGCAGCCGCCTTCGGCGACGTCGACGCGCGCGAGGCGCGCCCGTCCGTCATCGACCTTCGCGGCGAGCCGGTCGGCGATGACGCGCGCGAGGTTCTCGCGCGTCGGGTTCACGTCGTCCCACGGCGCGATGTCGTTGAGGAAGGCGCCCCGGTAGGGCGCGACGATCTCCTCGAGCCAGCGCTCGACGGCGTGGAAGTCGAGCACCCAGCCGGTCGCGTCGAGCCGCTCGGCCCGCACGAGGGCGCGGACCGTCCACCGGTGGTCGTGCACGCGCCCACCCTCGCCGGGCACGCCGCGGATCTGGTGCCGCGCGGCGAGCGTGATCTCGGCGGAGATTTCCCACATCGCCCTCGCGTCTAGCACGCCCACCCGCGCCGGAGTAGCGTTCGCCCCAGCCGTGAAGAAGAAGCGCGCATCGCTGGCCCACCCGGAGAGCCTCGACGCGATCCTCGATCGCACCGGGGAGAACCGGTTCGCGAGGACGCGCCCGCCCATCGACGAGCGCGTGTGGCGCGAGGCCGTCGGCGCCCGCATCGCCGATCGCGTGCAGCCGCTGTCGCTGCGCGACGGGGTGCTGCTCCTTCGCGTGCCCTCCAGCGTGTGGGCGCACGAGCTGTCGCTCCTCGCGGATCACGTGCGCGCGCGTGTGCGCGAGCGCGGGCTCGACGTGCGCGAGCTGCGCTTCCGCGTCGGCGCGTCCCCCATCGCACGCCGCCCGCCCGAGCCGCGGGTCGCCCGCACGGTGCCGACGATGCGCGCTCTGCCGCGCGACCTCACCACGATGCTCGGCGGCGTGCGTGACCCTGAGCTGCGCGACTCGATCGCCCGCGCCGCCGCGGCGAACCTCGCGTACCAGTCGCTCGTGCCGGCCGAGGGTGCCCCTCCCGCCGTCAGCGAAGCGCGGCGAGCCGTTCGAGCCCCTCGAGCCTCTGCAGCAGAAACTTGTCCGCCGGACCGAACGTCGCCTGCTTCTCGCGGAGCCGGGCCAGATACGACCGGAGGCGGGCGAGGTCGATCGCGTTGACGCGCCGGAACGCGCCGTACAGCTCGTCGACCACCTGCGCCGGGCACGGGCGCACCTGCGCGTCGTAGAGCTCGATCACGTAGTCGGCCCACGCGCCCTTCGCGGTCGCCGTCGCCAGCTTCGCCGCGAACTTCGCCGCCATGTCCACGAGCCACGGCGACAGCCGCTTGCCAGCACGGCTCGCCTCGACCACGTCGGCCAGCGGGCTCGCGAGCAAGCGCTCCGCCTCGTCGGCGCGCCCCATCGCGAGCGCCTTCTCCGCCACGCTGCCGAGCAGGTTGAACGCGTCGGCGCGCCTCACCATGCTCGGTTCGGCGTCGGGCTCGCCCGTCAGGTCCGGCGGGTTCGACGACGACCGCTCGGCCATGAGCTCGGGCGCCGCCGGGAACTTGGGCAGCGTGCGCTTGCCCATCTCGTGACTCGCCGTCTGCCGGCGCGCGCTCTCGCGCGCCTCGAGCAGCGTCAGCTCCTGCGAGCCGATGACGATCTTGTCCCCCGGGCGCAGCTCCACGCGCCCGCTGATGCGGTCGCCGTTGACGACGACCCCGTTGCGGCTCTGCAGGTCCTCCACCGTGACGCCGTCGGGCGTCACGACGAGCAGCGCGTGACGCCGCGAGACCAGCGGGTCGTCCAGCGACAGCTGGCACGCGGCGCTCCGACCGACCGCGAACTGCCCCTCGCTCAGCTCGAGGTCGTGATGCAGGTAGCGCAGTCGGAAGCGCATACGGCTACAGGCTTACAGTCTGGCCGCTCGGGCAGGCAAGCTTCGGTGCACTTTCAGGAGGGTCCGGGCCACTCCCCCGTGGTCTCGGTCTCTCCGCGCGCGGCCGCTTTTTCCTGGACCGCCCGCCGCAGCTGCTCCAGCCGGGCCAAAGCGTCGATCTCCCCGTCTTTCGCGCTGTGGACGGTCTGACTCAGGTGCATCAGCAGCGCCTCGAGCGCGCCGTGGACGATCCCGGCGTGCCGGGTCGCCGCCTCGGCGAGCCGTTCGATCAGCTCGACGGGCGGCACGCCGCTGGTCCGCCGGTAGATGTCGATGACCCACAGGACCCAGGTGGGGTCGTTGGTCGCGAGCGTCGTGGACACGGCCTGGACGGCCAGGGAGGCGAGCGCCTTCGCGTCCACCGCGCCCCCGGCGGCCACCATCTCCTCGACCTGCGCGGTGGCCCGCCTGGCGATGCGCTCGGCGTCGGTCACGCGGCCCAGGGTGAGGGCGCGCTCCAGCGCCTCGACCAGCAGCTGAACGCTCCACGCGGTCTGATTCTCGGTGCCGAAGCTGCCGCTCAGCGTCTCCTCGTCGGTCTGCTCGGTCGCCTCGCAGTTGGGGCAGGCCACCATCTCGCGCGGATACGGCAGGCGGCACTTGGCGCAGAGGCGCAGCACACCCGTGGTCTTCGAGTGCCCCCGGCCGGCCGGGTCCACGCGGCAGAACACGAAGTCCTGCGTGCCGATGCGCACGCGGTCGCCGTCGCGCAGGGGCGTCGCCCCCTTGATCTGCACGCCGTTGACGCGCACACCGTTGCGGCTGCCCATGTCCTCGACCGTCGCCTCGTCGTCGGCAATGGCGATGCGCGCGTGCTGGCGCGAGACGAGCGGGTCCTCGATGGTCAGGTTGCAGTCCAGGCTACGACCGATGACGGTCGTGCCGACCGGCAGGTCGAACTCCTGGAGCAAAAACCTGAGGCGATAACGCGCCACGTGCCTCGCTGGGGGGTCGAGAGGAGGACAAAGCGGCGGTAAGCCGCCCACGTGGAATATACCGCTCCCCCGGAAAAGGGGACAACGCCTTGCCTTGCGCGGCCGGCACCGCGATGATGGGTGACCGCCCCGGCCACGAGGAGCCTGTTGGAGCGAGCCGCAGAAACCCCCAAACAATCTCCCCTGCATGCCCAAATCGTGCGCATTTGCAGGGAGATTCTCGCCCCCATGGTCAAGAATGACGGGGGAGAGATGTACCTCGTGAAGGTGGACGGCGAGGACGTCTACATCCACCTCGCCGGGACGTGCGCGGGCTGCCCGGGCGCCTCCATCACGGGCGACAAGGTGATCCTGCCGGCCCTGCGCACGGCGGCCCCCAAGCTCCGCGTCTTCGTCACGACGGGCGTGAAGGTGCCCGACGGCGCCGAAAAACTCGGAGGTTGATTGAGTGGGTCGGCGGGGCCCCTCCCCCGCCTCCGCAGTGGGTCGGCGGGGCCGCTCCCCCGCCTCCGCTCAGTGCTTCCCTTTGCCCTTGCCGGCGTCGGCGGCGCCGCCCTTGCCGGCGTTCGGATCGCTGATGCCGTTCTTCGTGATGTTGGCGATCGACGGATCGAGCGCGAAGGGATCCGGCGGCTTGACCGAGCGGAGCGAGGTGAGGTTCGCGAGCGTGTTCCGGTCCTCGAGCACGATGCCGACGATGTGCTCACCCGAGCGATCGACCGCGCGGAGGTGATTCTTGGCGTCTTGCCAGTCGACCTCCGTGCGTTCGAGCCCCGACGCCGAGTTGGCGGCGCGGACGCGCCCCGGCACCGTGAGCAGCCCGTTCATCTTCGTGACGGCCTCCTGGTACGAGGCGCCGAGCGGCGCGTCGGCGCGCAGCGGGACCTCGTCGTAGATCTTCCAGAGGCGGTCCTTCATGTAGAAGAAGTAACGGGCCTTGCCATCCTTGAAGACCTTCTGGATGGCCTCGCCGTTGCCGTACGTGTACTCGTTGTGGAGCGCGCCGACGTCGTACCCCGTCGGCGTGCCGATGTTGAACTCGGTGTAGCTGCGCTCGAAGTTCGCCTTCCGGTTGTCGCGGTCGGCCTCGAGCTGCTGCTGCTGCACGCCGGGCTGCAGCTTCACGAGCTGCGGCGCGTACTCCTTGTCGAAGAGTCCACCGGTCTGGTTGTAGATCTGCGTCACGTTCGCGTGGCTCAGACCCCAGTGGAGCTCCTTCTCGACGAGACCCGAGAGAGAGCCGACGGTGGGCGCGTCGCCCGCGGACGCGGGGGGAGCCGCGGCGGCAGGAACGCTGATGACGACGCTGGCCAGGGCTGCGCCCGCCCCGAGGGTGAGCAGCGAGAGCGCAAGGACCGCTCTTTTCATGCGCGGAAGGTACCACATGGCAGACTCGCCTCGCACGTTGGACGAGCAAGCCCGATCCGCGATACATGAAGACGCGATGCGGCGTGGGTTCGCCATCGCCGGGGTCCTCGCCGTCCTGGCGGCCCCATTGGGCTGCGGCAAGGGGGCCAACGGCCCCGGCCGGGACCTGCCTCCGTACACCGGCCACTCGGCGGACCTGTTCGACGACGGGATCGACCCGGATGCGGTCGGCTTCCAGGTCGACCCGGGCCCGCCCCCCATGAGCGACACGCGCCTTCGCGAGCGGACGCAGACGGGGGACGCCGTCGTGCGGGCGCGGGTCCTCACGGTGACCGAGAAGCGCGAGGAGAAGCGGCACACCTGGCAGCTCGGCATGCACACGGTCGAGCGCCTGGCCGGCTCGGGGCCGCTCGACGACGACTTCACGCTGGAGGTCGAGGACACCGACCCCGGCGCGCCCATGGTGCACGCCTTCCAGGGCGGCCTGGTGAGCAAGACGTTCGTGGCCTTCGTGCGTGCCTTCGCGAGCCCCGTGGCCGCCGACGAGTGGGACGAGCACTTCCACCTCGCCGCGGACACGCCTGGAGTCAAGCAGGCGGTCCAGTCGGCCGTCCTGCTTCAGCAGGTGCGCTGAGCGGTACAGGGTGCTATCCGAGCATGGCGAGTATCCCGTGCCCGTCGAGATCAAGAGCCCCCGCGAGATCGAGCTGATGCGCAAGGTCTGCCACCTGGCGGCCGAGACGCTGCTCGTCGTGGGCGACCAGATCCGCGCGGGCATGACGACGGCCGACGTCGACCGCATCGTGCACGAGCACACGCTCTCGCAGGGCGCGCGCCCGGCGCCGCTCCACTACAAGGGCTTCCCCAAGAGCGTCTGCACGAGCATCAACGACGTCGTGTGCCACGGCATCCCGGACGCGACCGTGCTGCGCAACGGCGACATCGTGAACGTCGACGTGACGCACGTCTTCGAGGGCTTCCACGGCGACACGAGCGCCACGTTCTACGTCGGGACGCCGAGCCCGCAGGCGCGCCACGTGACCGAGGTCGCGCGCAAGTCGCTGGAGATCGGCATCGCCGAGGTGCGCGACGGCGCGCGCCTCGGGGACGTCGGGGCGGCGATCCAGGAGTACGTCGAGGCGCAGGGCTGCAGCGTCGTGCGCGATTTCGTGGGGCACGGCATCGGGCGCAAGTTCCACGACGCGCCGCAGGTGAAGCACTACGGCAAGCGCGGCACGGGCGAGCGGGTGCGCGCGGGCATGACGTTCACCATCGAGCCGATGGTCAACCTCGGCGGGTGGGAGGTCGAGGTCGACCAGGGCGACAAGTGGACGGTGCGCACCGCCGACGGCTCGCTCAGCGCCCAGTTCGAGCACACGGTGCTCGTCACGCGCAGCGGCGTCGAGATCCTCACGGCGCGCAATCGCGCGCTTCGCAACAGCGAGAACGTCGCGGCGCTATTCGTGGCGTGAGGCGAGCATCTCGGCAGCCGCTTTTCGCGCGGCGTCGCCGACCTTGATGCCGCCGATCATGCGGGCGATCTCGTCGATGCGATCGCGCGCGTCGAGCTTGCGCACCGTGGTGTGCGTGCGGCCGCGGGCCTCCTGCTTGTCGACGACGAAGTGCGCGTCTGCCAGCGCCGCGATCTGGGGCAGGTGCGTGATGCACACGACCTGGCGGTGGCGCGCGATGTCGGCGATCGACCGGCCGATGACCTCGGCCACCGCGCCGCCCACGCCGGCGTCCACCTCGTCGAACACGTAGGTGCCCGCGGGGCCCTGATCCGCGAGCACGCGCTTGAGCGCCAGGAGCGCGCGCGAGAGCTCCCCGCCGCTCGCGATGCGCCGCAGGGGCCGCGGCTCCTCGCCGCGATTGGGCGCGACGAGGAACTCGACGCGGTCGATTCCGTTGCGCGTGAGGCGCGCGCCGTCCACCAGCAGCGCGTCGCCGGCGCTCGCGGAGGGAGAGACCTCGACGATCACGCGCGCGCGACCCATGCCGAGCTGCTGCAGCTCGCGACCGATGGCGGACGCGAGGCGCTCGGCCGCGTCGCTGCGCTTGCGAGAGAGAGCCCGTGCCGCCGCCCCCGCCTCGGCGAGACGGCGCGCCTTCTCGCCCTCGAGCTCCGCCACGCGCTCCGACGCCGTCGCCAGCGACGCGAGCTCCCTCGCCAGCGTCGCCCGGCGCGCGAGCAGATCGGCGGTGGTCGGTCCGTGCTTGCGCAGCAGCTTCTGCAGGCGGAACGCGCGCTCCTCGATCTCCGCCAGCCGCTCCGGGCTCGCCTCGACACCCTCGGCGTACCGCGAGAGCGCCCGCGCAGCCTCGGCGAGCTCGGCGCGCGCCGACTCGACCGAGCGCGCCAGTGGCGCGAGCGACCCATCGATGCCCGCGGCCTGATCGAGCTCCGCACCGAGCCGCGCGAGCTCGTCGCAGATGGCGCTCTCGCCCTCGTCGAGACGGTCGGCCGCGCGCCGCGTCGCCGACTGCAGCTTCTCGGCGTGCCGCAGGCGGGCCCGCTCGTGCTCGAGGTCCGCCTCCTCGCCGTCGCGCGGATCGAGCTCCTCGATCTCGCGCAGCTGCCAGCGCAGGAAGTCCTCGCGCTCGGCGCGGCTCCGCTCCTGCGCCGCCGCCGCGTCGAGCTCCCGGGCCACCTCGGCGAGGGCATCGACGTGCTCGGCCACGCGCGCCCGGTCGGCCTCGAGGTCGCCGAACGCGTCCAGGTACTCCACGTGCGTCGCCGGGTCGGTCAGGCTGACGCTCTCGTGCTGCGATGCGATGTCGCACAGGTCCGCCGCCAGGTCGGCGAGCTGGGCGGCCGTGCACAGCCGCCCGTTGACGTACGCCCGGCTGCGCCCCTCGGACTGCAGGACGCGCCGCACCACGAGCTCCTTTTCCACTGGAATCCCGGCCCCTTCGAGCTTCCCTCCCAGGCGCGAACCGGGGTCCAGCTCGAACAAGGCCTCGACCTCGGCCTCCTCCGCCCCCGCGCGCACCATGTCCGGCCGCGCCCGCCCCCCGAGCACCAGGGTCAGCGCGTCGACCAGCATCGACTTGCCGGCCCCCGTCTCGCCGGTCACCACGTTGAAGCCGCGCGAAAGCTCCAGCACCAGCCGCTCGATGAGCACGACGTTTCGGACGGTGAGCTGGGCGAGCACTTGACGCCTTTGGCGGGACACAACTAGGCTGCGCCGACCTCGTCGTCTAGCGCTCGTGGCAAAAAGCGAGTGCTTTCGTGACGATGGCCCAAGTAGGGAGAGCCGCGCGGCATTGCAGATGGCGTCACGAACCTCGGCGAAGAAGAAGGCGACCGCGCCGTCTCACAAGGCGACCCCCTCCCGGCCGCTGCCCGAGTCGGTCCGAGTCCCCACGGTCGAGGAGCGCACGGCCTCGCTCGAGGATCGTCTCAAGGACGCCCCGCCCGACGTGCAGGAGAAGTATCGCCGCGACCTCGACATGAGCTGGATCGCGCACGACAGCGCCCTCGAGGGCGTCGTCTACACGATGCCCGAGCTACGCACGGCCATCGGAGCGAGCGAGGACAACGTGGCGCTCGACTCGAGCATGCAGCCGGTCATCGAGGAGATCCGCCGCCACCGCGAGGCTCTCGACTTCGTGCGCGACTACGCGTTGAAACGCCGATCGCCCATCACGGTGGACGTCGTGAAGAGCATCTACGTGGTGCTTCATCCGGAGGAGGGGGACGTCAAGACGGTCAAGTACCGCAAGGACATCCCCCAGCACCGCCTCTACTTTCACGAGTACGCGCAGCCGGACAAGATTGGCTACAAGCTGCGGCAGATCGTCGACTGGGTGAACGACCCCGAGACGCGCCGTACGCGAACACCGGTGCGCCTCGCGGCGCGCGCACACTACGACCTGGTGCGCGTCTTCCCCTTCACGAACGACAGCGGGAAGGTGGCGCGCCTCTTCATGAATCTCCTCCTGCTGCGCAGCGGCTACCCGCCCGCGATCATCCACGCGAGCGAGCGGCAGCGTTACTACGAGGCACTGAAGGGCTCGAGCGCGACCATGCACTCCATCGTGCAGGACGCGATCGAGAACAGCCTGTCGTCCATCGAGAAGCTGCTCGACCTGTACGAGCCCAAGAAGCGGTAAACCCAGGGAGTTTGCGGTAGCCTTCTCGGCGCCATGCTCGCCAAGCGCGTGATCCCGTGCCTCGACGTGAAGGGCGGGCGCGTCGTGAAGGGGGTGCGCTTCGAGGGGCTGCGCGACGCGGGCGATCCGGTGGAGCAGGCGGCGCGGTACGACCGCGAGGGGGCCGACGAGGTCGCGTTCCTGGACATCGCGGCGTCACCCGAGGGACGGGGGGCGCTGCTCGACGTGGTGACGCGGACGGCCGACGTCCTGCGCATCCCGCTCACGGTCGGCGGCGGCGTGCGGAGCGAGGACGACGTGCGGGCGCTCCTCGCGGCGGGCGCGGACAAGGTGAGCATCAACACGGCGGCGGTGCGAACGCCCGAGCTGATCGAGCGCGCGGCCGCGGCGTGGGGATCGCAGGCCATCGTCGTGGCCATCGACGCGCGGCGGCGCGAGGGCGGCGCCGGCTGGGAAGTGTTCGTCAATGGCGGGCGTTCGGCCACGGGGCACGACGCCGTCGCCTGGGCCGAGAAAGTCGCCCGCATGGGCGCCGGCGAGATACTCCTCACGAGCATGGATCGCGACGGCACGCTCTCCGGATACGACCTCGCGCTGACGCGCGCGGTGTCCGACGCGGTGCCCGTCCCGGTCATCGCCAGCGGCGGCGTGGGCGAGCTCGCGCACCTGCTCGCGGGCGTCGTCGAGGGGCGCGCGAGCGCCGTGCTGGCGGCGAGCATCTTCCACGACGGGACGCACTCGGTCGGCGAGGTGAAGCGCTACCTCGCGGCGCACGGCGTGCCCGTGCGGATGGCGGACGAGGAGCGCGCGGCATGAGCGGCGGGCCGCTCGAGTCGTCGGTCACGCTGGAGCAGGTGTTCGCCGTCGTGGGCACGAAGCGCGTGCCGCTCGCCCCGGAGCTCGCGGGTTACCTGGTGCTCGAGGTGGCGGAGCACGCCGACCCGAACGGCGGCGACGTGGACCCGAAGGCCGTCTACGTGAGCGAGGACGGGATCGTCGCGCTCGTGAAGCCGAAGCGTGAGTCGGCCGTGGGCGACGCGGAGTCGTCCATCCGTGCCGCGCTCGCGCGGCTGCTCGAGGCGAGCGGATCGCAGACGCCGGCGCTCGCTGCGGCGAGCAAGCGGAAGAACGGAAGCGGGCTCTCGGCGCTCGCCGAGGAGCTCGAGGCGGCGCTCATCCCGGTCAACCGCGCAGCGGGGCGGCGGGCGCTCGCGCGCCTGGCGCGCGAGGTGAAGCGCGTGACGCTCGGCGTCGGGCGCAACGCGCTGCCGTCGACGCCGTCGGCCGAGCCGGGGCCTCCAGCGTCGCGACGCCCGTCGTCGCCGGCCCACAACGCGCAGGCGCAGTCTCCTCCCACGCCACCGCCGCCGCCGGTGGAGGAGGCGCCGCCGCCGCCGCCCCCACCGCCTCCGGAGCCACCCCCGGCGCCGCCGCCGCGGACGCAGTCCTCAGCGAGCTTCGCGCCGCAGGAAGAGCCGACGACCGCGCGCGGGCAGATCCCCGACGAGGTTCTCAAGAAGGCGACGCCGCCGCCGTCCGACGTGAGCGAGCTTCCCACGATGGAGTTCCAGCCGCCCGGCGGCCGAACGCCCTCGCCGTCGCAGGCCGACGTGGACTCACTCATCGCCGACTTCAGCGTCTCTGGCGCGGGCGAGCAGCAGCACGCGCGCGACCTCAAGAAGATGGCGGGGCTCGAGCCGACGCCGCCGCCTCCGGAGATCGTGCGGCGCATGGAGACGCGCGCCGTGCCGGTGACGCCCCCACCGACGGACGTGGGCTCGGCGGGCGGCGAGGCGGACGTCGAGTCGCTCCTTGCCATGGGAGACGAACCGGCGAGCAAGAAGCCGGGTCCGGGCGCGAGCGCCACCTCGGGCGCGGTGCGCGCGGCTCCCGTCCCCGCGCCGGCGGTCTCCGTGCCGTCGGACGAGCGCCAGCTGCCGACGCAGCCGTCCAAGGTCAAGCAAGCGCGCGGCTCGCTCCCGAGCATCTCGCGAGCGCCGAAGTCGCGCGGGACGTGGGTCGTCGCGCTCCTCGCCATCCTGGCGATTGCCGCCGGCGCCTACGCGATCACGCTGCTCCCGCACGGCGGAGCGTCGGCCCGCCCGGATCCGCAGTCTCCGACGGGGACGGTGCCCGGCCCGGCGCCGGCGTCGTCGATGTGCGTCCAGACGATCGTCGTGAGCGACGTCCCGCCGCACGCCGAGGTGCTCGTGCGCAAGGGGCAAGCGCCGGTGGACGTCGATCGCATGCCGGTGGGCGCGCGCCTCGAGTTCGTCGCGACCGCGGAGGGGTTCGCCCCGAAGCGCGTGGTCGTCCCGGCGGGCGCGGCCTGGGACTCGGGTCCGGACGGCAAGCCCCGTTACGAGGCGGGGGTGCAGCTCGACAAGTCCAAGGCGGCGCACGGCACGAACGACCCGTGGCCGGCGGGCGAGCCGGGAAGCGCCGTCGGTGGCCAGGGGCCGCCGGGCACGGTGCACGTCGTGGCCACGCCGCGCGGCGCCGAGGTTTGGATGCTCGCGGGGCTCGGCCCCGACGCGAAGATCGAGCAACAGCAGCCGTGCGACGAGGACGTCGACCTGCTTCTCGCTGGACCGACGACGTTCCGCAAGCGCATCCACGTCGCAGCGTCCGACTTCGCGGCCGAGGAGCCGGCCCCGGGCAGCGCTCCGCCTGCGGGGAAGCAGCCGCGGCGCGTGGCGCACGTCTCGGGCAAATGACGTAGGCTAGGGCCCATGCACGAGCAGGACATGGCGATCGTGAAGGCCCTGGTGCCGGTCGCGTGGGCGGACGGCGTGTTCGCGAAGACCGAGAAGGAGATGCTCGACGCGCTCCTCGACGCGTACAGCGCGAGCGACAAAGAGAAGGAGATGGTCCACGAGTACGCCGAGACCAAGCGCACGCTCGAGGACATCGAGCTGCAGGATCTCTCGGCCGACGACCGCCGCGTCCTGTTTCAGCACGCCGTGCTCCTCACCTTCGCCGACGGCGATCAGTCGAAGGACGAAGTGACGATGCTCGACGCGCTCGCGACGAAGCTGCGCATCGCCGACGCCGAGAAGACGGCGCTCATGAAGACGGGCGCCGAGCGCGCCAAGAAGTACCTGCACCTGCTGTAGGCGCGTCAGCGCACGCGCAGCTTGGCGCTCTCGCGCGCCGGCAGCGTCTCGAGCTCCTTGAGGAGCGCGGTGGGGCTGAAGGGCTTCGTGTAATACGCGGTGGCGCCGGCCTCCGTCGCGCGCTGCTTCGACGAATCGTCGGTGAGGGCGCTGATCACGATGATGGGGATCAAGCGCGTCGCCTCCGCCTCGCGCAGCTTGCGGCACACGTCGAAGCCGTCGAGACCTCCGGGGAGCATCAGGTCGAGCAGGATCGCGTCGGGCGGGGACGCGAGCGCGCTCTCCAGGCCCTTGGCGCCCGTGGGGACGGCCTCCACCTGGTGGCCGCGCGCCGACACGAGCGTCTCGATCATCTGCCGGATGGCGTCCGAGTCTTCCACCACGAGGATCCGCATCCGGCTGGCCCCCAGTCTAGCGCGTCCTTCGGTGGGACCTCGGGCTAATGCGGGAACGTGACGGTGACGCGTACGCCGCCGCCACGGCCGTCGACCACGGGGGCGTCCCCGATCTCGAGCAGGGCGCCCTGGGCCGCCGCGATCTCCGAGGCGAGGAAGAGGCCCACGCCGCTCGGGCGGCCGAAGGTCCCCGGCTCCACCTCGAGCGCCAGGAGCGCCCGACGCGCCTGCGCAGGAAGGATGGTGCCCCCGTCGTCCACGATCATGCGCGGGCCCAGGCCCTCCTCGGTGCCGCCGGCGTGCACGAGGACCGAGACGCCGGAGCCGCGTGGAGTCGCCGAGATTGCGTGAGCGAGGAGCTCGCGCACCATCGCTGCGACCGAGCGCGGAGAAACCCGCGTCGGCGCGCGCGCCCCCGGCTCGTCGGGGACGATGCGCAGCGAGAGCTCCACGCCGTTGCGCGCGGCGCGCGCCTCGAGGATGCGCGCCTCGCCGCGAACGACGTCGAAGAGATCCACCTCGCGCTGAAGCTCGCGCGGGTCGCTCTCGCCGATGGCGGCGAGCTCGCCGACGAAGTCCTGCACCGACAAGAGCTTGCGCCGGATGGACTCGAGCCGCTCGTCGACGCTCTCCTTGGACGCCGCCTCGAGGTCCGGAGAGCTCCGGCGCGTGGACATCGCGGCGCGCACGTCGGCCAGCTCGCGGCCGACCGGCGAGAGCATCGCGCGCAGCGTGGCCGCGATTCCGCCCGCGAGCCGGGCGACGGCGGCGTGGCGGTCCGCCGCTGGGGTAGCCGGCGGCGGGTAGCTCGATTGCGCCAGCGGCTCGTCGCCGGCGGCCCACACCGCCGCGAGCTCGCGCGCGTAGGCCTCTCCCTGCTTGCGCGCCTCGTCGAGCTCCTTGCGCAGCTTCGCGACGTCGTCGCGCGCGTCGACCCCCTCGGCCGGCAGCGCGAGGACCTCCTGGCTGCCCGCGAGCTCGAAGCGCCCGCCGTAGCGGATCGCCATGCGCCCGAGCCACGCGCGCTCGGTGTCGGCCGTGACCGAGCTGTCCGGCCCGAGCACGACGCCGACGACGACCTCGTCGCCGTCGCGCTTGATCGTCACGGCGCTCCCGCTGCCGCTGCCGTGCCCCAGCATCACGTGCAGCATGCGGCGGATCTCCGCCTCGTCGCCGAACACCTCGGTGCCGCTGCCGGGCTCGATCGAGACGCGCGCCTCCGGCGCCACCTCCCAGAGCAGCGAGGCCAGGTCGATGCGGCCGCGCCGGCCGCGCACGTTCACCGGCCGGTTGTGCAGGCTCGAGAGCATGCGCATCGCGTCGTCGAGCGCCGACAGCGTGGCGTCCACGCCGCTCGCGTCCGCGCCGGGCGCAGGCGGCGCCTGGGTGAGGGCCGAGACGCCCTTGCGCAACCGCTCGGCGGCGCCCTGCGCCTCCTGCGTCAGAAGCCAGCCGAGTTCCTGGCGGGTCAGCTTGCCCTTGGACACGGGGGCCAAGGATACCAGGCTTCAGGCTCCGGGCTTCAGGCTTCAGGCTTCGGAAGCCCGGAGCCCGGAGCCGGCAGCCCGAAGCCTCACGGGCTCCGGTCGGGCCGCGATCGGCCCCGGGCGCTCGGGCTTCCGGGCGACGAGCACGTCGTCCGTCGGCAGAGCGCGGGGAAGCGTGATGCGCACGGGACGCTTGAAGGAGCGAGGATCCCCGAGGACGCCCGTGGCGACTCCGTAGGCGATGGTCTCGGCCGAGGCGGTCCACGCGAGGTGCTCGGACGCGCCGCGGCCCGCGCCGCCGTTGCCCGCGGCATCGGGGTCGAAGGTGCGCAGGGACGCGAGGCCCGCGGGCGGCGTGTACATCTCGCCCGAGAGGACGCGCGCGTCCGGCTCGACGAGACGCGCGCCGGTGGCGACGAGGTCCGTCAGGGCCCCGGCCGCCGAGAGCACCTCGAGCATCTGGCGCGAAGGCACGGCGACGAGGAAGTCGAGCCGCGAGGGGACGCGCTTGCTCTTGAGGAGCGTGGCCGCGGCGAAGAGGTCGCGCAGCGTCACGCCCGTGTCGCCACCGAGCAGCACCTGGCCGAGCGGCTTGCCGGCGAGATCGCGCACGGCGCGCACCGTGCCGCTCTCGTCGAGCAGCAGCGGGTCCACCGCGCCGAGGTCGACGCTGAGCACTTCCTCCGTCGGCGCGCCGGCGTCGGCGAAGAGCGCACGGTGCGCCTTGGAGCGGCGCTGGTCGCGCAGGAACACCTCGGTGCGCTCGTCGCTCGTGAAGACCACCGCGGCCGCGCCCACCTGCGGCGCCACCGCGGCGACCACGGCGCGCTCGCCGACCGAGAGGCCG
>DASVWO010000081.1:0-5734 GCA_036393165.1 Polyangiaceae bacterium
GGCCCGACTCGTGGCCGAGCAGATCCGCGCGACGCTCGAGGTCGAGCCGACGCGGGCCGTGCTGCGCCTGCCGCCGCCGGCGGGTTGACAGATCCGCTGCGCCGTCCGAACGTGGGC
Organism: Polyangiaceae bacterium; assembly: GCA_036393165.1. Lineage (GTDB taxonomy): Bacteria > Myxococcota_A > Polyangia > Polyangiales > Polyangiaceae > Palsa-1150. The sequence continues at coordinate 118 of DASVWO010000081.1, forward strand.
TCACGATGAGCCTCGAGGAGACGCACCGCAAGCGCGTGGAGGAGGCGTTCGCCAACCGCAAGCTCCTCGGCGACCCGGACCATCGCTACGCCGTCGAGGGCACGATGGCGGCGCTCGACCGCGGCGAGCTGCGCGTCGCGACTCCGCCGGAGCAGGATGGCGGCGAGTGGACGACGCACGCGTGGATCAAGGAGGCGGTGCTCCTCTACTTCGCGATCCGCAAGATGGAGCGCATCGACCTCGGGCCCTTCGAGTTCCACGACAAGATCCCCCTGAAGAAGAACGTGGACGCCGAGGTGCGCATCGTGCCGCCGGGTGTCGCGCGCTTCGGCTCGTTCCTCGAGCCGGGGGCGGTGCTCATGCCGGGTTACGTGAACGTCGGCGCGCGCGTCGGGGGCGGGACGATGGTCGACACATGGGCGACCGTCGGCTCGTGCGCGCAAATCGGGCGCGACTGCCACCTGGCGGGCGGCGTGGGCATCGGCGGCGTGCTGGAGCCGCCGAGCGCGCAGCCGGTCATCGTGGAGGACGGCGTCTTCGTGGGCTCGCGCGCCGTGATCGTCGAGGGGGTGCGCATCGAGCGCGAAGCCGTCATCGGCGCCGGCGTGGTCCTCACGTCGTCTACGGCGATCCTCGACGTGAGCGGGCCCCAGGTGGTCGAGCTCCGCGGGCGCGTCCCGGCGCGCAGTGTCGTCATCCCGGGGATGCGGCCGAAGAAGTTCCCGGCGGGTGAGTTCGCCGTCCCCTGCGCCCTCATCATCGGGCAGCGCACGGAGAGCACCGACCGCAAGGTGAGCCTGAACGCGGCGCTCCGCGACTTCTCGGTGCCGGTGTGACGCTGGACGAGACGCTGCTGTGGCTCTGCGCGATCGCGTCGCCCATCGGTGAGGAGGGAGCGATCTGCGATGCGGTGCAGGCGCGTCTCGCCGGGCTGCCGCTCGCGGCGCCCATCCGTCGATACGGGGACTCCGTCGTCGTCCCGCTGACGCGCGGCACGGGCGGGCCCAAGATCGCGCTCGCGGGCCACCTCGACACGGTGCGCACCGAGAACGGGCCGGCGCGCATCGAGGGCGACCGCTGCCACGGCTCGGGGGCGAGCGACATGAAGAGCGGGCTCGCGGTGATGATCGAGCTCGCCGAGAGGGCCGGGGGCCGCATCCGTGGCGGGTGCGATCTCACGCTCGTCTTCTACGCGCGCGAGGAGGGCCCCTACGCCGAGAACGAGCTCGGGCCGGTGCTCGAGAAGGATCCGGAGCTCGGCACCGTGGACCTCGCGGTGTGCCTCGAGCCGTCGGACAACAAGCTGCACCTCGGGTGCATGGGATCCATCCACGCGACCGTGACGTTCGCGGGGCGCACCGCCCACAGCGCGCGCCCGTGGGAAGGGGAGAACGCCGTGACGAAGGCGGCGCCGCTGCTCGCGAAGCTTGCCGCGGCCAAGCCCGTGGTGAGCGTCGTCGACGGGCTCACTTATCGAAGTGGCACGACGGTCACCCAGGCGCGCGACGGGGGGAGGGGACGCAACGTGGTGCCCGACCGGTTCGCCCTGAACCTGAACCACCGCTTCGCCCCGGACCGGTCGATCGAGCAGGCGTGCGACGACGTGAGGGGGCTCGTCGGAGACGCGGCGGACGTGCAGTTCGTGGACCTCTCTCCGGCGGCGCCGCCGAATGCGTCGCACCCGCTGGTGAAGGCCTTGGTCGCGGCCGGCGTGCGCGCCGTGGAGCCGAAGCAGGCGTGGACCGACGTGGCCCGCTTCGCGGCGCGCGGCATCGCCGCCGTCAACTTCGGCCCCGGGGAGAACGCGCAGGCCCACCAGAAGAACGAGTCGACCTCGCTGCCCCTCGTGCACGAGGGATACGCCATTGTCGAGCGATGGCTGGATTCGGTCAGCGGGACCCGTTTATGATGCCGGACCATGGTCCGAACTCTGAAGTGCGCGACGCTGGCCTCGCTGTGCGTAGTGCTCCTCGGCTGTCCGTCGCTGCTCAAGAAGCAAGGCGAGGACGCGGGCGGTACTGACGGAGGACCGGCCGCGTCCGCGTCGGCCGCGGAGGCGGCTGCGCCCACGGCCGCATCCAACGACGGCGACGTGACGCATTACCCCGATCAGAATCCGGGGAACAACGAGACGCTCAATGTGCGCGTGATGGTCGCCGCGCGGACCGAGGCGAGCACCACGGGCGGCAAGCTCGTGACGGAGCTCAAGGCCGGAACGCAGGCGACGAAGCTCGCCGATCACGAGGGCTTCGACCTCGTGACCTTCACCGACCCGACCAACCCGAGCAACAGACTCGAGGGCTGGGTGCACGCGACCGCGTTCGGGTTCGTCCCCACGCCGGTGCACGTGGATGGCGGCACGACCCCCCCGGCCACGACCGACGGCGGAACGACGCCGACCTGCAAGCCGCAGCCGCTCGACATCAAGAAGAACGCGAACGGCTCGTGCAACGCCGGCTACGCGGCGTGCGGCGCCATGTGCCGCATGTCTTGCAAGGCCGACGCGGACTGCTGCCTGTCGACGGCGCATTGCACGGGTGGCTACTGTCTCGGCCCGGGCGCAGCGCCCTGCGGGCACTGAGAGCCACGAGGCTCGGGCCGCCGGTCAGCCCAGCTCGACTTTGCTCCACATCTCGCGCCGCATGCGCTCCTTGCGCTTGTCGGTCCGCGTGATCATGCGCGCCGCGCTCCACGCCGCGAGAAGCTCGCCCTCCTGACCGAGCGCCGGCAAGGCGCTCGGGCCGACGACGAAGGCGCCGCCCAGCGGCGTGCGGATTGGCTCACCCGCGAGGCCGTGGAACCCCGCCGAATCGACGTGCCATCGCGCCGCCATGGGCTCCGCCTCGAGGGAGCCGCCCGACGTGCGAAGCGCCGCCCGCGGGACTTCCTTGCGCGTGCCCGTGCGCATGTCCCATAGCGGCCGCCCGTCGTGCGGCGAGTCGACGACGAGGTAGTGCCGCTCGAGGAAGGGCAGCAGCGACTCGACTGCGGCGAGCACCGCCTCGCGCGCCCGCGACACCGGCAGCTCCGCGCCTTCCGGGAACGCCGCCTCGGCGACGAGCAGCGTGGCGCCCGGGATGCCGCACGGCTCGCGCCGCCTCTGCAGATGCACGAGCGGGGCGCGCGGATGCGCTCCGCGGCGTGGCCACTCGGGAATGAGGAACGACTCGTCTGCGAGCGGCGCGGGAACGCCTTCGTCGCGCACGACGAGTGAAAGCACGAAGCGCCACTCGGCCGGAATGAGGTGGGGCACCGCGGCGAGAGCGCGCCGCGGCGGGTCGAAGTCGGTCGTCAAATCGAGGAGGCCGCGGCTCGTGGACTCGGTCACGACGAACCCCACGCCGGTGGTCTCTTCTTCCCCGTCCACGACGACGCCGGACGCGTGGCCCCGCTTGGGCACGATGCGCGCGGCGCGCTCGTGGAGGCGGGTGTCGCCACCGTGCGCGCGGACGCGATCCGTCAGGAAGTCGACCAGTGCCTCCTCGCCCCCCTCGATGCGCGAGACCCCGCGCGTCCACGCGCCGTGCAGGCGCGCCACGGCGAACTCCGGCATGTCCGCCGACCAGCTCGCGAAGCGCGCCGGGACGTCCACGATGGTGCGGTAGTCGTGGTCCGCGGGGAACTCGGCGAGAAGCGCCGTGCCGGCGAAGCCGTCGAGCCGCGGGAGCGACGCCGCGAGCCGCGCGGTCTCGCGCCGCTCCCAGAACGTGCCGGGCGGCCACACCACGTCGCGCTCGAAGGCAGCGTCCGCGGCGGCGTTGGTGCGCGCCAGCTCGGCGTACAGCTCGTCCACCACGCGCCGCACCTCCGGAAAGGCGCGGTCGATCTCGCGGGCGAAGAGCTGCACGTCAGGCGGCACCTCGAGGCGCAGCCGCGGCGCGAGCACCTGGAACATCGGGTCGAGCGTGACGACGCGCCGGCGGAACGTCTGCGACTGCGCAAGCTCCACGAGCACGCGCGTCCACGCCGGCGACGACCCCGAGAGGAAGGTGAACGGGCGGCGCGCGAGCGTGACGCCGTCGTACTGGTACGTGGCCGGCCGCCAACCCTGACCGAGCACGAGGACCCTCCAGGACCGCCGCGCCAGCAGCGCCGCCGCCGTGAGGGCACCGAGCCCGGCGCCGAGGATGGCCACGTCGTAATGCTTCGCCATGGACCTGCGTCAGCTCCCTGCGACGCGCACCCGCGCGCGCTTGCCCGGCCCCGCCGCCGGCTCGACGGTGACGCGTCCCTCGGCGAACCATTGCAGGACGCGCGGCAGGAGCGCGTGCTCCTCCTTCAGGATGCGCGTGCGCAGCGACTCCTCGTCGTCGCCCTCGAGAACCGGCACCGCCGTCTGCGCCACGATGGGGCCCGTGTCGGTTCCGGCGTCCACCAGGTGCACGGTGCAGCCGGAGACGCGCACGCCGTAATCGACCGCTTGCCTCTGCGCGTGAATCCCCGGGAAGGCCGGGAGCAGCGCCGGGTGCACGTTCACGATGCGCATGGGGTACGCGTCGAGGAGCACGTCGGTCAGCAGGCGCATGAAGCCGGCGAGCACCACGAGATCGACGCCGTGCGCGCGCAGCGCCTCGACGACCGCCGCGTCGAAGGCGCGCCGGTCGGCGTACTTCGTGTGGTCCACGATCCGCGTCTTCAACCCTGCGGCTTCGGCCCGCTGCAGCGCGCCCACACCCGGCACGTTGGACACGACGACGCCGATGCGCGCGTCGAGCTCGCGCCCCGCGATTGCGTCGAGGATCGCCTGCAGGTTCGTCCCGGTACCCGAGACGAGAACCCCCAGGGTGATCACCACGAGTACTCCACGCGCGCCTCGAACGCGCGATCGGCGGGGACGCGCACGATGCGCCCGAGCGCGAAGGGCGATTCGCCGGCGGAGCGGAGAGCTTCGGTCGCCCGCGCTGCGTCGCCCGCAGGCACGACGACCACGAACCCCACGCCGAGGTTGAACGCGCGCCGCATCTCTTGCTCGTCGATACCGGCGCCGCGCTGGATGAGATCGAAGATGGCCGGCCGCTCCCACCGCGCCTCGACGCGCAGGCCCAGCCCGTCGGGAAGCACGCGCGGAAAGTTGCCCGGCAGGCCGCCGCCGGTGATGTGGCTCATCGCGCGGAGGTCGACGCCCGCCGAGAGCAGCTTCGCCACGGCCCTCGCGTAGAGCCGCGTCGGCACGAGAAGCGCCTCGCCGACGGTGCGTCCGCCCAGCTCCGCCGGCTTCGCCGACAGCTCGAGCTTCATCACCTCGAGCAGCGCCTTGCGCGCGAGCGAGTACCCGTTGGAATGCAGGCCGCTCGACGCGAGCCCGAGCGCCACGTCACCCTCGGCCACGCGCGTCCCGTCGACGATTCGCTTGCGCGCGACGACACCCACCGCGAACCCCGCGAGGTCGTACTCGCCGGGCGCGTACATGCCCGGCAGCTCCGCCGTCTCCCCTCCGAGAAGGGCGCACCCGCTTTCCTTGCACGCCGCGGCGATGCCGGAGACGACGCGCTCGCCGACGCCCACGTCGAGCTTGCCCGTCGCGAAGTAGTCGAGGAAGAAGAGAGGTCGCGCGCCCGCGCACGCGATGTCGTTGACGCAGTGATTGACGATGTCGACGCCTATGCCGCGGTGCCGC
>DASVWO010000082.1:0-14903 GCA_036393165.1 Polyangiaceae bacterium
GGGGGCTGGCCGCCCTCGGCGGCGCCGGCTTCTGCGCCGCCTTGGGGGCGGCTGGCGCGGTCCCCGTGTGCCCGGGCGATGGGGCCTGCCCGGCCGGGGGACGGCTCGAGGAATGCACTTTCACTTCGGACGCGCCAGCGCCGCCGCCCACGCCGCTCGTTTCGGTGACCGCCGCGCGCACCTCGATGAGGTAGCCGCACTTGCGGCACTTCATGCGCACGGTCTTGCCCGCGGCCTTCTCGTCGGCGATCTGGTACTTCGCCTTGCACTGTTCGCAGAGGAACTTCATCGCGTGGCGCCGTAGAGCTTCACGTTAGCAAGGAAGCCGAGACCTGCGCGAGGGGGCTCAGATCAACTTAAGAAGGTGCTCTTTCACCGTGCCGCGGGTCGCCTCGTCGGGCGCCGTGGCTGCGCACCGCTCCCACATCTCGATTGCCTTGTTCTTGAAGCCCGCCTTCTCGTAGAGCACGGCGAGGTTCTTCAGGGCCGCGAAGTGCTTGGAGTTCAGGTCGATGGCGCGCTCGAGCTCCTGGATCCCCTCGTAGACGTGGCCCTTCTTCCCCAGCAGCAAGCCGAGGTGGAAGTGGAGGCGGTAGGCGAGCGGGTCGATGCCGACGCCTCGCTTGAGATGCTCGATGGCCGCGTCGATCTGCCCGCTCTTGTAGGCAGCCACCCCCTCGTTCAGCGCCTTCTCGGCCTCGGCCGAAAGGTACTCGGGGTCGCGCTTCGACTCCGGCGCTCCCCCCGCGGCGGCCGCACGCGCCTGGTCGCGATTGAGCAGGCGCTGCACGCCGTCGATCACGTCGGCGATGCGGAACGGCTTCTCGAGGTACTCCTCGATCCCGTAGTTCTTCTTGAGGTCCTCGGCGATGCGCCAGCCGCGGTAGACGGCGCTCACCATGATGATGGGGATGCGGCCGTACTTCGCGCTTCCCTTGATGCGCTTGGCGATGTCGAAGCCGTGCAGCTCCGGGAGCATCGCGTCGAGGATGATGAGGTCGGGCACGTGCTCCTTCACCAGGCGGAGCGCGAGGAGGCCCCGGTCCGCTTCGATGATGCGGTAGCCCTTCTGGCCGAGCAGGCGCTTGAGGAGCTTGCGGATCTCCTCCTCGTCGTCGACGACGAGGATCAGCTTGCCCGCGCCGCTCGCGCTCGCGCTCGCCGCCTGCGCGGCGCCGGCGCGCAGCTCGTCGGGCAGGTTGGTGACGCTCGACACGTCCTGTCCGATGGCGCCGAAGTCGCTGGTCGACACCTCGGTGTTGCGCGACGCCGTCTCGGTCGCTTCGTCGACGATGACCGACTCGCGTGGAGGCGACGTCGGCACCCTGGGTCGCATCGGGGGTAGCGGAGGGGCCTGTCCCTTCGCCGCGGCCGCGGGTGCGGACTTCGGGGGCGCAGGTCGCGGTAGAGCGGCCGGGCGCGCGGGAGCGGCTGGCGCAGGCGCGGCCTGTCCGCTCGCCGGTGCCGGTGCCGAGAGACCGAGTTGCCTGAGGGTCTCCGCCGGCACGCGCGGACCCAGGTAGTGCTTCTCGCCGCGCGCCTTGGCCTCGTAGGCGGCGGCCGTCGTCCTCGCGAGCGTCGTGCTCACCGCGATGTACGCGTAGACCTTCTTGCCCGTGACGAACTCGAGCTCGTCGATCACGCGCTTGTCGTGCGGGTCGGCCATCGCGAGGAAGATGCGATCCCCGCGCATGAGCACCGGGAGCACCTTGTGCGTCTCGGCGACCTCGCGCGGCACGACGTCGAGGTGCTCGAGGACGATCGCGACCTGCGTCAGATCGATGCCGGGGACGCCGTTCTGCTCCGAGAGCGCGCGCAGCGCTTCGATCTCGTCGACCTGTCCCTCCTCCACCAGCACCGACGCCAGCGGCGCCGGGGTGGGCGACCGCTTCTGGGCGCGGAGGGCTTCTTCGAGCTGCTGCTGCGAGACGAGCTTGCGCTGGAGCAGGATCTTGCCGAGCGGCCGCTTCTCGTCGCGCTTCTCGTCGCTCATGAGGCTCGCTTGCTCGAAACTAGACTACGCTCACCCGACTCCCGCTTCCAACTCGGAGGTGGTCGCCCGGGCCCACGCCGCGTACCGACCCTCGGCGATGGCGGCGCGGCCCCCCGCGACGATTTCGCCGTACCAGTGCAGGTTGTGCAGAGAGAGCAGCCGGAGCACGAGGATCTCGCCGGCGAGGTAGAGGTGGCGCAGGTAGGCGCGCGAGTAACCGCCGGCGCAGCACGCGCACGTGCAGCGCTCGTCGATGGGGCGCGGGTCGTCCTTCCACCGGTTGTTCTTGATCACGATGCGACCGAAGCGACACAGCGCCTGGCCGTTGCGCGCGTTTCGCGTCGGCAGCACGCAGTCGAACATGTCGATGCCCGCGCCCATCGCGAGCACCAGATCACGCGGCGTCCCGACGCCCATCAGGTAACGCGGGCGCTCGCGATCGAGCGCGGCGGCCACCTCGGCCAGCGTCTCGTGCATGCGCTCGTTCGGCTCGCCCACCGAGAAGCCGCCGAGGGCGAGCCCATCGAACGGGAGCGCCCCGAGCTCGTCGGCGTGCGCGCGTCGCAGGTCGACGAAGCACCCCCCCTGCACGATGCCGAAGAGCGCCTGTCCCTCTGCGCGCGCGGTCGCCAGCGCGCGCTTGGCCCAGCGGGTCGTCCTGGCGACCGCCGCCTCGACGACGTCGCGCGGCGACTCGCCCGGCGGGCACACGTCGAGCTGCATCTGGATGTCGGCGCCGAGCAGCGACTGCACGCGCACGGCCTCCTCGGGCGTGAGCCGATGCGTCGAACCGTCGAGGTGCGACTTGAAGGTGAACCCCTCCTCGGTGACTCCGACGAGCGGTTGCGTACCCGACGCAGCCAGGGAGTACGCCTGGAAACCGCCAGAATCGGTGAGCATCGCGTGGGGCCAGCGCGTGAAGCCATGCAGGCTCCCGAGCCGGGACACGGCCTCTGCTCCGGGCCGAAGCATCAGATGGTACGTGTTGCCGAGGACGACGCGCGCCCCCGTCGACGCGACCTCCTGCGGGGTCAGCGTCTTCACGCTGCCCTGGGTTCCTACCGGCATGAACGTGGGCGTCTCGACGTCGCCGTGGGGCGTCGACAGCACGCCTCGTCGTGCGGCTCGTGTGGCTCCGTCCTCGGCGACGACGCGGAACGCGAAACCCGGGGTGGGCGGCTTCAAGCCGCTCTCCAGAGCAGCATGGCGTCGCCGTACGAGAAGAAGCGGTACTGCTGCGCGACCGCGACCCGGTACGCCTCGAGGACACGCTCTCGCCCGCCGAAGGCGCAGACCATCGCGAGCAGCGTGGAGCGGGGCAGGTGGAAGTTCGTGACCAGCCCGTCGACGACGCCCCACGCGTGCCCCGGCTGGATGAGGAGCGACGTGTCGCCCGTACGCGGCGCGACGCATCCCGGGCGATCCGGATCGGCCGCCGATTCGAGCGCCCGCACCGTCGTCGTGCCGACCGCGACGATCGGCGCGCCTCTCACGCGCGCCCGCGCCACCGCGTCCGCCGCGGTCTGCGATACGACGAAGCGCTCCGAGTGCATCGGGTGCTGATCCAGGTCGTCGACCGTGACCGGCTGGAACGTCCCGAGCCCGACGTGCAGCGTGACGCTCGCGACCTCGCACCCGCGCACGGCCAGACGCCCGAGCATCGCGTTCGTCAGATGCAGCCCCGCCGTCGGCGCGGCGACCGCTCCGTCGTGGCGCGCGTACACGGTCTGGTAGCGCTCGACGTCGTCCTGCTCGTCCTCGCGCTTGATGTACGGCGGCAGCGGCACGTGCCCGCATGCTTTCACCGCGGTCTCCACCGGCTCGCCCGACACGGTCCACACCGCGACCTCGAGCAGCCCGTCGTCCTCCGAGCGCCCCAGCAGTCGCGCGACGAGCACCGCGGGTCCGTCCTCCGCCCCACGCCGCGCGATGTCCACGTCGGACCCGAACTTGAGCGGCTTGCTGGCCTTGCCGAGCGCGCGCCACACCTCGGCCGCCCTCACCTCTCCGGGAGCCACCTCGAGCTCGCGCACGCCGACACGGCGCACGAGCAGCACCTCGACGCGCCCCCCGGTCTCGCGCTTCCGACCGATCAACCGCGCCGGCACCACCCGTGTGTCGTTGACCACGACGAGCGCCCCGGGGGGCAGCAGGTCCGGGAGCTCGGCGACACGCCGGTGCTCGGGCTCGCCCGCGCCTCGCGGCAGCGCGAGCAGCCGCGCGAGCTCCCGCTCCTCGGCGGGCCGCTGCGCGATGAGCTCCGGGGGGAGCTCGTATGCGAAGGCGTCGACGCGCATGGCCGGGGCTCGCTTCTACAGCGATCCCGGCTAGCGCGCTACGCGGCGGCCCCCCGCATCGCGAAAGGGCCGTCCCCCATCTTGGTCCGCAAGAACCGAGCGAGCTCGCTCAGATCGAACGGCTTCGGGACGAAGCCGACGGCCCCGCAGTCGGCCCGAACGAGTTGCCGCTCGCTCAGATGGTAGGCGCTCGTCAGGACCACCCGTGTCTGCGGGTAGCGCTCGCGCACCATCCGGGCGAGCTGGATGCCGTTGGTCCCGGGCATCATCAGGTCGACGATGGCGACGTCGAACTCCGCCGCGCCGAGCTGCTTCATGGCCCCCTCGGCATCCTGGGCCGTCTCGACCTCGAAGCCCTCGATGCGCAGGCCGATGCTCATCACGCGCGCGTGGTTCGCTTCGTCGTCGACGACCAGGATGCGGGTAGCCATGTCGAAAGTTTCGGCGCGGAGCCGGGGTTCCCTTGGGCGGTGCCCGCTCCGTGCCTGGGGCGCGGCGTGAGCAAGGCACGTGCCGCGGGGAATGTTTTCGCGGCCCTAGGAGTTCTAGCGACTTCCCGCGCCAGAGGCCGCCGGCCGGCCCGGTCCCGTTTCACCTTTGAAGCGCTCCAGCTTCAGGTGTGGAACCCGAGCGAAGGGTGGGCGGGCTATCCGCCGCGGCCGTCGAACGTGATGCCCAGGCGGGTCATCTTCCGCCAGAGAGTCGTCGGGGAGATGTTGAGCAGCTCCGCGGCGCGCTCGCGGCTGCCTTCGCTCTCGCGGAGGGCGTTCTCGATGGCCCCGCGCTCGGCGGAATCGACGACGTCCGCCAGGGCGCGGCCAGCCGACCCGCTGGTCGGCGTATGCGGGGCGCTCGGGGGCGGAGGCAGCACGTCGTCGGAGGTGATGACCCCGTTCTGCACGAGGGCCACCGCCTGCTCGATCATGTGCTCGAGCTCGCGGATGTTGCCCGGGAAGTCGCAGTGCATCATCGAGTCGATGACGTTGTCGTGCAGCTTGGGGCGAACGCTCATCTTGCGGGCGTACTTGTCGAGGAAGTAGCTCACGAGATCCGGGATGTCCTCGCGGCGTTCGCGAAGGGGCGGCAGCTGAAAGCGCGCGACGTTGAGGCGGTAGTAGAGGTCCTGCCGGAAGCGCTTCTCGGCCACTGCGTCGAGCAGGTCCTGGTTGGTCGCCGCGATGACGCGCACGTTGACGCGGATCGGCTTGTTCTCGCCGACGCGCCGGATCTCGTTCTCCTGGATCGCGCGCAAGAGCTTCGCCTGGAACGTGATGGGTGTCTCGGCGATCTCGTCGAAGAAGAAGGTGCCGCCGTCGGCCTCCTCGAAGAGCCCCTTGCGCGCGCTCACGGCGCCGGTGAAGGAGCCCTTGGCGTGGCCGAACAGCTCGCTCTCGAGGAGCGTTTCGGTGATGGCGGCGCAGTTGACCGGCACGAAGGGCCGGTCGGCGCGCTTGCTGTTGGCGTGGATGGCCTTGGCGACCAGCTCCTTGCCCGTGCCGCTCTCGCCGGTGATGAGGACGATGGCGTCGGTCGGCGCGATGCGTACGATGCGCCCCAGCACCTCGCGCACGGCCCGCGATCGGCCGATGATGTTCTCGAACTTGTAGCGGTCCTTGAACTCGTTCGCGAGGAAGGTGACCTCGCCGGCGAGGCGCCGGTTGTCGAGCGCCTTGGCGACCTTCACGAGCAGCTCTTGCTCGCTGAAGGGCTTCTGGATGTAGTCGAACGCGCCCAGGCGCATCGCCTCGACGGCGCTCTCGATGGTGCCGTAGGCGGTCATCACGATGACCTCCGTCAGCGGATGTGCGTCCTTGGTCGTCCGCAGGACGTCGATGCCGTCCTTGGTCCCCATGCGCAGGTCGGTCAGCACGAGGTCGTACGCTCCGGTCGCGCCGCGGTCGGCGCCCTGCTCGCCGTCGGCCGCCTCGTCCACCTCGTAGTTCGCCCCGCGCAGCATCATCGCGAGCGTCGTGCGCATGTTGCGCTGGTCGTCGACGATGAGGATCTTCGCCATGAGCGCACCCACCCCTGGGAGCCCCCCCTAGTTATCCTGAGCCCCTTCCTTGATCCAGGCCTCGATGCGCGCCATGTCGTCGGACGTGAAGACGTACGCCCCTGTGCCCTTGGGGCAGTTCTGCCCGAGGTTGCCGCACGGCATGTTGTCGCAGAGCAGCTTCGTGCACGTGCCCGACGACACGTGCAGGGCGTCCCAGATGTAAGCCGCGGTGTAATCGGACGTCCCGCCGGTGGGGACGATGGGGGGGTAAGGGTTGGCCGCGCTCGGATAGCAGCTGCAGATGGGCGCCGCGTCGGCTCCGGCATCCGCTGGCGGCATCGGACACCCTCCGTCGAGCGCGGCGGGTCCGGCGTCGCACGCCGTCGGCGGCTCCACGCCCTGGAGCACGTAGATGGGATGGGTCATCCCGAACCAGCAGTCTTCCTTGGTGGCGCCGCACACGAAGCCGCTGATGCTGGCGGCGTAGCTGTTCGGGGTCACGTGGCAGCCCGCCTGCGCCGAGCAGTTCGCCCGGCCCTGCGGGCCGAAGTAGCACGTGTAGAGGTCCGTCCAGGTGTGGCCGCCCTTGGTGGCGTCGCAAGGGTCGGGCGCGAGCGCCTGTCCGCCCTGCTCGGCACCGGTCGCGTTGCAGCCGCAAGCAAACGCGGCGACGAGAGCCAGGAGAACCGACACCAAGCCGCGCATCGGGACGCGAGTCTAGCCGAGCCTCGGGCCCGTCAGAACACGATGCCCAGGAAAAGCCGAACGATCTGCGCGGCCGAGAGGCCAGCGTCGAAGTTGATGTTGTTCAGCTGCTGCGGCAGGTAGTCGAGCCCGCCCAGCGGGAAGAAGACGCCGTACTGCAGCATCGTGAAGAACCCGCCGATCTTGGTCGGGTCGTCGTTCAGCGAGCCGTCCTTCGACTGGTAGTAGAGCTGAAGGTCGAGCTCCACGCCGAGGTCGCGCTTGTGGCCGGGCGTCTGTTCGAACTCGCTCGCGCGGCTCCAGATGACCGCTCCACCGCCGCCGAACTTCTCGCCGTCGGCGTGCCGGATGAAGTCGTAGTCGACGCTGGGGCGGAAGTAGTAGGCGCCCTCCACGCGCGACATGATGTTGCGCCAGAAGATGAGGTCGATGCGGTAGTCGGGGTGGAACCGGAAGGTCGAGATGGCCGACGGCTGCCCGCCGCTCGTGAACTCGCTCTGGATGCCCGCCTGGTTCGGCTGCAGCGCGCCGGCGCCGGCGTTGTTCGCGTACGCGTCGCCGCTCGCCCAGCCGAAGCCGAACTGGAGGTCGAGCTTGTCCTCGACGGCGCGGAACTCGGTCTGCGTGGCCAGTCCGTACTGGTGGATGCCGACCGGGTTGTTGACGTTCGTGCTGAGCCCCGTCAGGTAGCCGATCTGCCCCTGCACGGTGACGGCCTCCGCCTCGAAGCGGAACTTTCGCCAGAGGAGCTGCACCCAGGCATCGGGGACGAGCGCCCAGGCCTGGCGAGGCTCGAGGCCGTTGTTCTGCAGTCCGGTGCCGAACTCGGAGTAGTTGGTCGTCCACGGGGTGTTCGTCGCCCCGCCCGAGTACGGCGCCAGGTCGAGGTATTGCGACCGGTAGACGCCGTAGACGCCGCCGTTGAGCACGAGGTCGCCGCGCGCGAGCCTCTGCCTCTGGATCTCGGGGTTCGTCCGGTGGGTGATGAAGGCGACCCACTCGTTGACGTTGCAGAGGTTGCACGTGTTGTACGGCTGCCCGCCGTAGACGTCGAAGGGGTTCGCGTTCGTCGGGCCGGTGGACGGGAAGTCCCACGCGCCGCCGAAGTAGAGGTCGATCGACTTGATCCCGGTGATGAACATGATCCGGTCGACGGTCGACTGGTAATCGCTGTCGATGCCGTCGCCGGCGTTGGCGACGATGCCGAGACCCCACTGCTGCGGCATGCGTCCGAAGCGGACCTGGCCGACCGGCGTCATGTACTCGCCCCAGGCGCGCTTGACCGCGATCGAGTTCGACCACCCGTTGACGCCGGCGGTGGGCGGGCCCTGCGTGGTCGACATGAACGAGAAGGGCGCGTAGTTCACCGGCGCGTAGCCGCCGTTGTACTGGATGGGTACGTAGCCGGTGCCGTTGACGCCGTTCGGCGTGGTCCCCAACCCAGGCTGCATCGCGTACGAATCGGGCGTGGAGCCGAGCACCAGGTTGTCGAGCAGATCGATCTGCGAAAGGATCCGCAGGTTGTCCGAGATGTGGATCTCGGGGTTGAGGCGGAAGCGCAGGTTCGCGCCCGACTGAGTGCGGTCCTGGCACGCCTGATTGGGCACCGCGTTGCTGCCGCAGATGGTGACGTTCTGTCCCTGCTGTCCGCCGACGCCCTGGTACGACTGATCGAGCGGGACGGGCCAGAGGTACTGCGGGTCGCCGCCGGGGACGACGCTCGAGCTGTGCCGGTTCAGCGAGAAGTTGTGGAACAGCTCCGCGCGCGTGCGGAAGTAGCCGTGCACCTCGATGATGGGGCGCGCGTTCGCCCACCAGTCCTCGCTGAAGACCTGCTGCGGGCTGCCCACGTTCTCGCCGCCGCCGGTACCCGCCGGACGCTGCAGGCCCTGCGCGGCGAGCTGCTGCTGATCCTGCGCGGGGCTGATGGTGGTCACCGGCGACGGCGCGATCTGCGCGGGTGCGGGTGCCGCGGGGGCCGACGCGGGCGAGCCGGGCGGCATCGTGCTCGGTGCCGGAGCGGGAGTGGCAGCGGGAGGCGCGGCAGCCGGAGGCTGCGCGGCGGGGGCCTGCTGCGTCGTCGTCGGAGGTGTCGCGGGCGTCTGGGCACGCGCGATGGAGGACGCGGCGAGCGTCACCGACACGACGGCAAGGAGGGAAAGCGAGCAGTGGCGCGCAAGCATGGGCTCGGGCGCGCGTTTTATCACTTCTCAGCTCGAGCGTAAGCTCCCTTCACGAGCGGCGAGTCGGACCGAGCTCGCCCAGGAAGGACTCGATCTCGCGGCGCATCGCCAGCAGTTGCTCGCGCGTCTTCGACGACGCTTCGGGCTCCGCCGTCTGAACGCTTTCACTCTCCTCGGCAACGGCCTCCACCTGGGCCTCGCCGTCCGCCTCGACCCCGGCGCGCTGCAGCTTCTTCTTCGCCCCCGCGATGGTGAACCCCTCGCTGTAGAGCAGCTGCCGGACGCGCATCAGGTTCTCGACGTCGCGACGCGAGTAGACGCGCTGGCCCTTGGCGCTCTTGGTCGGCCGGATGCTGCGGAACTCGCGCTCCCAGTAGCGAAGGACGTGCGGCTCGACGCCCACCAGCTCGGCGACCTCGCCGATGCGGAAGTAGAGCTTGGGCGGAAGGCCCCCGCGCGTGGCTTCGCTGGTCGAACGGCTCATGCGGGCGTTCCGCTAGTCCTCGGTCGCCGTCGAATCCCCGGACGTGGCCGCCGCGAGGGTGGTGCCGCCGTTGGTTCCCCCCGCGATGCGGTCGTTGAGCGCCTGCTTCAGGATCTGGCTCGCCTTGAAGGTGAGCACGCGGCGCTCGCTGATGCGGATGGGCTGGCCCGTCTGCGGGTTGCGACCCGGGCGCTGCCGCTTGTCGCGGAGGACGAAGTTGCCGAAGCCGCTGACCTTGATCTTCTCGCCCTTGCCGAGCGTCTCCTTCATCATCTCGAAGACCAGGTCGACCAGCTCCGCGGACTCCTTGCGAGAGAAGCCGCCCACCTTGCTGTAAAGCGCCTGGACGATCTCCGCCTTCGTCATGATCGTCGCCTCTCCCCCCTCGAGCCAGGGTAGAGAGGAGTCTAAACGCGATCTTGGCCAATGGCTACGCCAAGCGACTCACTCGGATTACTCGGCGTCGAGCGGCGACTCGAGCGACTCACCGGACATCGCAGGCGGAGGAACGGAAGCGGGGACGTCCGCCGTGCGGGCGGCGCGCGCGCGTGCCAGCTGCTCGGTGGCCACGAAGAAGGCGACGTAGCCGTATCCGAACGTGAACAGCAGGGCGAACGGCGAGGCGAACCAGTGCCCCGTTTCCACCGAGGCAACCGTGCTCGCGCCCGAGATGAGGCAGAGCGCGATCTCGATCATCGGCAGGTCTGCCGCAGCGCGGTAGCGCCCCTGTGTGGTGCCCTTCTTCGGTGTGCGCACGAACTCACCGGCCATCGAGCGCAGGCCTTCCCACACCGCCTTCGACAAGTGAGGCGCCAGGCCCGCGCCGAGCGCGAGCAACGCGGGCAGTTGCTTGAACGCCCCGAGGCGGGAGCGGCCCTGCGCCACCTCGGCCATCGCGTAGAACGCCGCGAGCGACCCGGTGGTGCCGATGACCAGCGGGAGGTCGATCATGAGCATGGTGCGCGGGTCGGCAGCCGCAGGCATCAGCACGAGCGCCGGAAGGAGCAGCACGCTCAGGAACACCATGAGCGGGTAGGCGAAGTGCGGCGTCAGGTGGAAGAACGCCTCGATGCGCTGCATCGGCGTGAGCTCTGCGCGGAGCACGCGCCCGAGGAGCTTGCGCGCCGTCTGCACGGTGCCCTTGGCCCAGCGATACTGCTGCGCGCGGAAGGCGCTGATGTCCTCCGGCAGCTCGGCCGGCGTCACGATGTTCTCGCGGTAGACGAAGCGCCAGCCTGCCATCTGCGCGCGGTAGGAGAGGTCGAGGTCCTCGGTCAGCGTGTCGTGCTGCCAGCCGCCGGCGCTCGCGATGGCTTCCTTGCGCCACATGCCGCCGGTGCCGCTGAAGTTGAAGAGCCAGCCGGCCGCGGCGCGCGCGCGGTTCTCGACGAGGTGGTGCCCGTCGAGCATCAGGGCCTGCGTGCGCGTGAGCAGGGAGTACTCGCGGTTCAAGTGGCCCCAGCGCGCCTGCACCATGCCGACGCGCGCGTCGGACATGAAGTGAGGGACGACGGCACGCAGGAAGTCGGGTTGCGGGAGGAAGTCCGCGTCGAAGATCGCGACGAGGTCGCCCTTGGCGACCTTGAGCCCGTTGTCGAGCGCGCCCGCCTTGTAGCCGGTGCGATCGACGCGGTGGATGTACGTCACGTCGAGGCCCTGCTCGCGGTAGCGCTCGATCACGCCGCGCACGAGGGCGCGCGTCTCGTCGGTCGAGTCGTCGAGCACCTGGATCTCGAGGCGGCTGCGCGGCCACTCGATGGCGGCGACGTGCTCGAGCAATCGCACGGCCACGGTCGCCTCGTTGTAGAGCGGGAGCTGGATGGTGACGTGCGGAAGGTCGTCGCGCGCGCCGATGCCGGCGGCGGGGAGCGCCGGGACGCCCTTCTCGAGGTCCCGGGCCGTGCGGCGATGGCGCAGCACCGTGAGCACCAGGTGCGACCGGTGCACGCCGTACATCGCGAGGACGAGCAGCACGGCGAAGTACGCCGTGCACAGCACGAGGTGCATGACCTCGGTGATAGGCCGAGGCGGCCCGTGCAATTGTCACCGACTTGTATTTCGTTGCACTTACAGGTCGACGTTGTAGTAGCCGACGAGCCCCAGCGTGAAGAACGCGTGGCCCTCGCCGGTGCCGGTGGCGTCGGTCGGGACGTTGAAGTTGCCGAAGCCGCCGGTCAGCTCCGGCAAGAGCCGGAACCAGTGGCCGAGCGGGATCCAGATGCCCGCGCCTGCGAGGAACTCGCCGGACGTGAACGTGTCCGTGTTCAGGCCGGGGATGGCGAGCGTGTAGATGCGCGTCTGCAGACCGAGCGTCCCGTAGAAGCTCACGCGGTCGGGATTGACGATGAACGCGAAGTCGAGCCCGAACGTGTCGCTGTGCGAGCTGTAGCCGTTGAACTGGTTGTTGTTGGTGGTCGAGGGGCTGTACGTCGTGTGGTCGTACTGGACGCCGACGTACCAGTGCCGCGCGAAGCGGAGGCCGCCGTCTAGCCCGATGCCCAGACCACCCGCGGCGAGGTCGTTGAGGTTCTGCGTCCCCGTGTTGGTGTCGATCTTCCCGGAGGTCGCCACCGCTCCGAGGTGCGCGCCGATCAGGATGCCGACGTTGGACCGCGGCCGGACTGCCTGGGGAGCGCTCTCCATCACCACCGGAGGCGGAGGCGGCGGCGTGCCGGGGGATGCGGTCGAACCATACGGAGGAGGAGGCGGAGGAGGCGCGCCTCCGCCGGCGGGAGGGGGAGCCACCACGGTGGCGCCTCCCTGCGCGGGCTCGAGCTTCAGGGCGACCGTCTTGGTGTCCCGCTCCTTGAGGCTCACGGTCTCGGTCTGCGACGCGTAGCCGGCCGCCTTCGCCTGCAGCGTGTGCGTGCCCGGATCGAGCGGGATCTGCTCGCCCACGAGGGCGAAGGGGACCGACGCGCCGTCGATGACGAGCTCCGGCTGCGATCCCTGAGCCGGCGGGGGCGTCACCTGCACCGTGACCTTCGGCACGCGAGGTTCGACCTGCGCGAGCTCGCCCTTGGCCTGATCGATCGCCGACTGGAACGCGGGCGGCGACGTCGGCGAGAGCTGGAAGTGCGTCACCTGCCGGTACGACTCGGCCGCCTCGACGAGGCGACCCATCGCGGCCTGGCACTCGGCGATGCGCAGAATGTTGGTCGGCGCGTGAATCACCTGCTCGGCGCGCTGGAACTTGTCGAGGGCCTCGGGGAACTTGCCGGCGCGCTGCAGCTCGTCGCCTTGCTTGAAGAGGTCGCGCGCGGCGGCGCGCTCGGCGTCCGAGACCTGGGCGCGCGCGGGCGGAGACCACGCGAGCGGCGGCAACGTGGAAAGCGAGAGAAGAAGTGCGAGGTGGAAGCGTCGCATCGGACTAGTACCCCGGATCGGCAGGAGAAGAAGGAGGCTTGGGAGAAGGAGAAGGGCGCGTCGGAGCCGGTCGGGACCCTCCGCCGCCGTGAGGCTTCGCCGGTGCAGGCTGCGCGGAGGGCACGGCGGACGCGCTCGGCGGAGCGACGGGCGCGAGGGCGACGCTCGCCCCGGGCGTCACGGATGCCGTCGCGGAGGGCGCGACGACGAGTGCCGCGGCGCTCGACGGCGATTGCACCACGTTGCGCTGGGGGCCCATCAGCTTGACCACGGCGAACACGCCGGCGCTTCCGCCCAGGACCACCGCCGCGACGACCCCGAGGAACACGCCGCGCGAGCCGCGCTTCGATCCGGGAGAAGCCGACGTGACGAAGGGCGCCGACGTGAGCGCCGCAGCGGGCAGGGGAGTCTGCGCCGGGCCGCTCGTCGGCAACACCGAGGGCACCGTGCCGTCGGTCTGGCTCGAGATGGGGCCGCGGCGCACGCTCACGCCCGCCGCCAGCGCGAGCGCGTCGGCCAGCTCGCTCGCCGCCTGGAAGCGGCGCTCAGGCTCGCGCTCGAGGGCGCGCGCGAACCACACGTCGAACGCCGGCGGCAACCCAGGCATCGTGAGCGACGGCGTGGGCGGAGGCGCCGTGCAGATCTTCACCAGCAGATCGCCGACGCTCTCGCCGTCGAACGGCAGCACGCCGGTCACGCACTTGTAGGCGATGATGCCGAGCGACCAGAGGTCGGCGCGCGTGTCGATCGACCGCAGGCCGCGCGCCTGCTCGGGCGCCATGTAATAGGGCGTGCCGAGCACCGCGCCGGTCTTGGTGCTCGACGTGAGCCCCTTCTCTCCGGGCGCCGCCTTGATCTTGGCGATGCCGAAGTCGAGCACCTTCGCGATCTCGTCGTCGTCGTCCGGCACGTGCACGAGGAAGATGTTCTCGGGCTTGAGATCGCGGTGGATGATCCCGGTCGCGTGCGCACGCTGCAGCGCGCGGCACACCTGCACGAGGATGCGCGCCGTCTCGGGGAGGGTGAGCCGCCCGAGTCGCTCGAGCCGCTTGTCGAGCGGCTCTCCCACGAGCAGCTCCATGACCATGTAGGGGCGCCCGTCGTCGGTCACGCCGTGGTCGTAGATGTGGATCGCGTGCCTGCTCTCGAGCTTCGCCGCGGCGCGCGCCTCGGTGACGAAGCGGCTCTGCGCTTCCTTCGAGTCGGCGTACTCCTGATCGATGAACTTGATGGCGACCCGGGTGCCGAGCGACGTGTGGCGCCCTTCCCAGACGGAGCCCATGCCGCCGCGACCGATGAGGCGCAGCACCTCGTACTTGCCGGCCACAAGGCCGCTGACGGGCGGCGGCGTCGAGTCGGTCATGGCTCCGGAGCCCATGTCTACATTAGACGGTTCTCTCCGCCGCCGCTAACAAGGCTTCGCTCTTCATGACTGCTCTCCCCGAGCCCGGCGCGAGCGACGTCCTCTACCTGGTGGACCTCTCCGGGTACGTCTTTCGCGCCTACCACGCGCTGCCGCCCCTCTCGAGCACCAAGGGGGAGCCGACGCACGCCGTCCTCGGCACGGTGAACATGCTGCAGAAGGTCGCCAACGAGCGACGGCCGCACATGCTCGCCGTGGCGATGGACTCGAAGGGGCCCGGTTTTCGCCGGGAAATCGACCCTCGCTACAAGGCGACGAGGCCGGCGCCGCCGCCGGATCTGTCGCAGCAGATGGCGCGGGTCGAGCAGATCATCCAGGCCTGGGACGCGGCTTGCTTCGCCAAGGACGGCCTCGAGGCCGACGACCTCATCGCAGCCGTCACGGCGCGTGCCACGCGCGAGGGGATGCGGGTCGTCATCGTCAGCTCGGACAAGGACCTGATGCAGCTGGTTCACG
>DASVWO010000083.1:0-8063 GCA_036393165.1 Polyangiaceae bacterium
GGGTGGACGACCTCGGGAGCCTGCACGTGCACCACCTGCGCCTGGAGCGGCCGGCAGACTTCGACCGCGAGCTTCAAGGCTGGCTGCTCGCGTCGTATCGAGAGTACGGCCGCCGCGAGTGGCTGAAGCCCCATGCGCCGCGTCGCCTGCGCGACCTGCGCGCCACCGGTGACCTCGACGCGCGCCGCCGTCGGCCCGGGAGCGACCTACGCGCGGGCATACTCCTCTCGAAGCCGCTGGCATGCTCGCGCGTCGCCGTCGGCTCATCGGTTGTCGCAGCCCGACGTGTCCGCGTCGTCACACGTGCCGGACGTCGTCGAGACGAACACGGGAGGGGGCGGCAGGTCCGCCTCGGCCCGCCGCGCGTCGACGACCACGGGATACTCCGCGGGCGGTCGGTCGTCTGCGTCGCAGGCGCCCACCACGCACGCGCATGGCAGAAGGAGGAGCCAGGGCGCTCGCATCATCGCTCCGTGGTGGTGCACCGGTCGTGCCGCGACGGGTCGGGACAAATGACCGCAAGCTCGCGCGATTCATCGCCACCCCGCGACCGCTTTGCCCGGAAGGACCGGCGACGCCGGGACCGGTCGTCTCGCCGTGCTTCAGTGCGGCCAGAGGTCGCGCGCGTCCATTCCGCGGCGCTTCCTGCTCTTTCCGACCCACCAGCCGGCCGCCGCGAGAAGGGCCGCCGCGACCAGAGCGCGCACGATCCAGGTGATGGCCTCGCCCGGGCCGTGCGACGCCTTCGCCGGCAAGGCGTCGAGCGTGGCCAGGGCGTTCTCGGCGAAGGCGTGCAGCCGGGGCCCGGGCGGACCGTAGAACGTGACGTCGTACGCAGAATCTGCCGCGCGCACCTCCACGTCGATCTGCTCGGAGCGATTGCCGCCGCGCGACGCCAGGGTGTCGAACCAGATGGTCTGCACGTCGTGGATGTGCCGGACGCTCGGCGACGCGAAGTCGTCGATCGAGTCGACCTGCGACGCGATGGATGCGCGGACAACCGGCCCCTGAGCGGCGAGGGCATCGGCCCCGATCTCGCCGCCCGTGTCGATGCGCCTGACGCTCGCCATGACCCACCAGTCGTCGAATCGCACCGTCAACGCCCGCAGAGGCCGCGGCGAGTACGTGCGCGCCCGCTCGCGACGCTGGACGTCTTGCATCGAGCACGTATCCGGATCCAGTCCGCCAGGGCGCAGCAAGTCACACACACTGGCGCTCGTCGTGTCGATGTGAACGCAGAAGTGCCCCGCCGGATCGCACACTCCGTCCGCACGTGCGCTCCCGCTCGTCGAGAGTGTCGCGAGCGCGATTCCCGCAGCTGCAACGGCGATGGGGGATCTTGCGCGCATCGTCCAGCTGTCGCGCTTGGACGAAGAGTGGTCAAGAGCTGGCCGTCACTTGCAGACGCCGCCGGTGCACATGCCCGACGTGCAATCGATGGCCGTCTTGCAGGCGCTTCCCTTCGCGGGGCTCGCGCAGCAGCCGTTCGCGCAGTGGTTGCCGTCCCCGCAGTCGTTGGGGAACGTGCAGGGGTTGCCGACGTCGTTCGGGTAGCACTTGTT
This sequence comes from Polyangiaceae bacterium, assembly GCA_036393165.1. GTDB lineage: Bacteria > Myxococcota_A > Polyangia > Polyangiales > Polyangiaceae > Palsa-1150. The sequence goes on from DASVWO010000083.1 coordinate 1,563, forward strand.
CTGCGTGCAGTGCCCACCGCCGAGGCACTGGCCTCCCGCCATGCACCCGGTGCCGAGGAAATAGCCGCCACATGCGTTCTTCGGCGTGGGCGCAGGCGCGGGTGCCGGAGCGGGCGAAGGTCCGGGCGTGCCGCCGCCGCTCGAGGTCGAGCTCGGGCCCGCGTCGACCGAGGCGCAGAGCGCGTCGTAGCTCGCGTCGTGCACGCACGCCGACGGGTCGGTGCGCGCGCTCGATGCCTTCTGGCCACACGCGCTGTTGCACGAAAGATCCCTCGGATCGCAACTCTGGAAACAGCCGGTGACGTCGAACCCCGTGCATCGCTGGAGCGCGGTTTCGGTCGGGCACGCGTAGTAGGCGCCGCTCACGCAGCAGTATTGGCTGGGGCCCGCGTTCGGGGTGGCATTCGTCGCCCCGTCTGCCGCCCCTCCTTCGGACCGGCCCGAGGGGACGTCTGCCTCGTCGTCCCCGCCGGCATCCGACGCGACGGCCAGTCCGCCACTGTCCGCAGCGCCACCGTCGTCCACCGCAGTGACGGGAATGGACGTGGCCGGCGAGCCTCCGCACGCCCAGGCGCAAGCGAGCGCCACTGCTACGTACCCGACGACCTTGTGCGTCTTCACGTTTCCCCCTCGCCGCTTTGAAGCAAGACCCGGCCCGCACGAGCGCGCAGGGCGTGAGACGCGGACGTCCCGCATGAGGCGGAGGCTCGTCACGAGTCATCGTGACAGCCTCCCCTCCCCCCTCTGTCAAACCGTGATCTTCTGCCCGGAGAACGTGGTGAACGTGAAGCCGCGGAACGGCTCCGCGTAGAGCAGCTTCAGGTCCTTCATGATTCGGATGGCCACCGCCTCGCCGAGGTAGAGCCCTTGCTCCGAGTCGCTGCGCCAGTGGACGCCCGCGAGATTGCGAGCGAAGGCCACGTCCATCGCCAGCTTGTTGAGCTCCCCGCCGATCGTCAGCGGCTTGCCCTTGTACGGGCAGAGCGAGAGGCCGTCGTCGCTGACGACCATCGGGTCCGGGATGACGAAGTTCTCGTCGAAGAACGCCTTCACCATGGTCGCCGACGCGCCGATGAACGTCGCGTGCGCGGCGGGGTACGACGGGTGCGTGGGGGATCCCTCGGGATAGGCCTGGGGCAGCAGATACGTGCCGTACTTCTTGAGCACGGCCTTGAGGACCGGAGAGCTCAGGAGCTCGTCGCCGATGGGAAACGACTCCGTTCCCGTCAGCGTCGCCTGCACGGTGCCACCGTACTCTTCGGGGCGCAGGCGGCGGTGCACGAGCCACTTCTGGAAGAACACCGCCTTGAGCGCGGGGACGATGGAGCGAGCCAGACGATCGTACACGTCCGGCGCTCCGAACGTGCCGAAGCCGGTCTGCTTGACGGATTGCTTGTAAGGGTTGCCCTCGTCGAGGAGCACGGGGTTGAGGCCAGCGGTCTCGGGGCTGAAGGGATTGCCGGGCGTCGCGCCGAAGCCCCCGATGATCATCGCTGCGTTGTATGCATCCTGGATGAGCTGGCAGATGTGCACGTACTCGGCCAGATCGCGCCCGTCTCGCATGTAGCGTCGCACGGGATCGTAGACGGCCGGCACGACGTCCCGAGTTCCGTTCTGGACCGCCAGCCACTCGTCGAAGTCGGTCAACCGATTGTCGCCCGGCACGCGCGTCACGTTCCTCTGCGCGAAAGGCTGAGCGCCGTAGGGGACGTCGTGGACGAGGAACTGCGAGACGTAAGGTCCAACGAGCGTTCCCGGCGCCTTCCAGCGGAAGAGCGTCTGCGGCGTGACCTTTCCGTTGATCTTCGGCCCGCGAAAATCGCTGAAGCGGTTCAGATCCGCGATGGCGGCACGTGCCAGAGGGGATTCGTCGTACTCGTTGAACGGCACGTCGCGCAGCAGCGCCATCCAGTAGTCTTCGGCCGCCTCGCTCTGTTGCTCCGCGCTCGCGAACCGCGGCGCCGGAGGCACGAAGAAGTCGTGCGAGTCGCCTCCTTGGAGCAGGAAGGCGTAGGCCGACATCGGATCCGTCAGCGGCCGTGTGCCGCCGAGGATGACGCGCTCGAAGTCCTCGAAGCGGCCGCTCTCGAGGGCGGCGATCAGGGTCGCATAGGCGGCGAGGTCGACGTTGCCCACCTCGTCGTGGGGCAGCGCCTTGCTGTAGTTCGCGAACTTGGTGGGGTACCGCTTCTCGTCGCCATTCGTGGGATGGGGCGGAATGGGAAACGCGCGCTGCTGCTTGGCGGCATCGACACGCACGTCGAACGCTGCATCGGCGCGCGCCACCGGATCGAGCGGTCCGAGCGCGATGGGCTCCACGGCGTCGCCGACGTTCTCCCCGGGTGAGTCTGCCGACGCTCCGCAGCCGACGACGCTGGTGGAAGCGAGCGCCGTGGCGGATCCGATGACGCCCTTCAACAGCGCACGCCTGTCGATGTTGGAATCAGTCATGCGGCGGAGGACCTCGCACCGAGCGTGCCCGCATGTCTCTGCATCGAGTGGCTCACGAGAATGTCCGGCCCGCAGCAAGCTCCGCGCGTCGGGGCGAAATCGGTCGAAGCGGACTCGTTGCCGCGGATGACGATCTCGACGCGACGATTCTGGCGCCGGCTTTCCTCGTCGCGTCCCGGCATCACGGGCCGCTCGGCGCCGTAACCTCGCACCACGCGACGACTGCGTGCCACGCCACGGGTGTCGCCTTGGCGTCCTTTCCCGGCGGCTACGCCGGCAGAAGCACCACCAGCCGCTCCAGGTCTCCCGAGGCGTCCTCGATCGCGTACCGCAGTCCCGCCGGGATCACGAAGGCATCTCCCTCCCCGATTCCGTCGCTGGGGCCGTCTTCACGGCGAATTGTCGCGTGGCCCCGCAGCACGTAGCCGAAGAGCATCTCGGCAGGGTGCGACGACGCCCGCGCGGTTCGATCGCCGCTCGCGCGCAGGACCCACGCCCCTGCGACCCTTTTCGTCGCGGCAGCGATGCCGAGGTCGCGCGCCTCGACCCCGTCGACCCGCCACGGTGCCCACGTCGCGGCGGCCGCCTCGTGCCGCACGAAGCGCTGACCGCCAAACTCGCGGTCGGGGTTCAGCGCCGCACTCGGCAGCACGAGATCGTGGTCGGCGAACGTCTCGTGCTCGGCTGGCGAGCCCACCTCGATGACCTCGAGTCCGGGCGAGCACTCGAGGACGCGATGACGGATCTCCGGCGGCTGCAGCGCGCAGTCGCCCGCTCGAAGGACGAAGGGCGCGCCCTGGTCCTCGTAGACGACCCGCACCCAGCCCTTGGCGCAGTAGATCATCTGGAACGCGACCCGGTGGTAGTGCACGTAGTCCGGCACCGGGCCGCCCCGCGGTATCTCGATGTGCGACGCGATCAGGCGGCCGCCCTGCCGCCCCGGGACGAGGTCGCGATAGCGCATGCCCGCTCGCCCCTCGACCCACGCTGCGCCGCTCTGCATCCGGCTCAGCACGAACGACGGCCGCCACGGAGGCAACGCCACCGGCGGACTGGCGGGTACGAGCTCGATATGCGTGCCGTTCGGCGCGGTCAGCTCCGTCGCGCCGCCGGCGACGGCAGAGGGATCGGTGCACAGCAAGCGGAGCCTGCCCGGCCCCGCATCCAGCCCCCGCTCCAGACGGACCTGGAGACCGTGCCCCGAGACGACCGCGACCGACGGGTCGTCGGCCGGATGGACCGCATCGACGCGGAATCCGAGCGTGGTGAAGAAGGCGAGCGTGGCGTGCAGATCGGTGCACGGCAGCACGACCTGCGCCGCTCGCACGCCGGCCACTCCGTCTCGGTCCATGCCGTGAGCTTAGACGGCTCGATGCCCCTGCCGGTACTGTGGGGTGCGTCGGATGTTCGACAAGCATGCCCTCCGGGACGAGCTGGCGCGACTCATTGCCGCCGATCTGGACACGCGCGAGCGCGCGCACCGGGCGGCGCGCGAGGGGGCGACGCACGAGGAGGCGCGACCCGAGAACGACAAGGACACTCGCGCGCTCGAACAGTCGTACCTCGCTCGAGGAGAGGCCGCGCGCGTCGAGCAGCTGCGCACCGCTCTCGCCGAGGTGCGGGCGATGGGCGTGCGCTCGTTCCTCGCGGAGGAGCGCGCCTCCCTAGGAGCGCTCGTCACCCTGGACGAAGACGGCGACGAGATCGTCGTCTGGCTCGCTCCGCACGGTGGAGGGAGCCGCCTCGCGGACGGGCGCGTTCAAGTGTTGACGCCGCCGTCGCCGCTCGGACGCGCGGTCCTCGGCAAAGTCGCCGGCGACGACCTCACGGTCGCCGTCGGTGGCCGCGCGCGGGAACTGACCATCGTGCGCGTGGAGTGACTCCCCATCGTCGACCGTCAGGTGCTCGCGCCGGGCGTGACCATCGTCAAGGACACGTCCGCCCGCTCGCATGCTAGACCGTGATCGTCATGGTGCACGCGGCCGAGGCCGTCCAGAGTGATCTGTCAGAGGCCCCGGTCCTCGACGTCGACGGCCGCGCGGTGCCGCTGTCGTCCCTGTGGCGCGACCGCCCCATCGTGCTGGCCTTCGTGCGTCACTTCGGCTGACTTTTCTGCCGCGAGCAAGTCGCGCAGTTGCGCGACATCCTCCCCGCCATCCGCGAAGCCGGCGCCGAGCTGGTGGTCGTCGGGAATGGATCTCCCGAATTCGCGCGAGCGTTCCGTGACGAGCTCGGGCTCGACGGACCGCTCTACACGGATCCAACGCTGCGCACCTACGCGCTCGCCGGCTTCAAGCGGGGCGTGCTGGCCACGTTCTCCCCGAAAGGCGTGGTCCACGCGGCGCGCGCCATGCGCAAAGGCTTCCGTCAGACGGCGAGGCGCGGAGACGCCCTGCAGCAAGGTGGGCTTCTGGTCGTCGATCGAAGCGGCCGGATTCTGTACGCGCACCGAGACAGCGAGGCCGGCGACCTCGCACCCAACGAGGAAGTGCTCGCCGCTCTACACGTTCGGTGACGATGAAGGTTCGCATCCTGGCTGTCATTTGACCTCGCGCAAGTGACCGCCTTGAGACGACCCGGGGCGCGCGCCCGTCGCTACGTTGCGCGCGCCCATGAAGATCCGCCTTTCTTCCCGGTTCCTCTCGCTCGCCTCGACGCTCGCTCTTCTCGGCACGGCCGGCTGCGGCGGCAGCGAGGGGACGAACAACAGCGCATCGAACGAGCCGGACTCCGGCCAGCCCTCCACCGGAGATGCCGCGGTCGACGCGCACGGCGATGCTCGCGTCGAGCACGACGCCGCGTCCGAGGCAGGGGAGGACGCCGGACCGACGGGTGTCGTCTCCGTTCCCCTCAGCTCGTGCGTGCCCACCGTGTACACACTGCCCGGGACCATCGGCGGATCGCAGATGTTCCAGCTCGTGCTCGACACCGGCTCGACGAGCCTCGGTGTCGCCGGGATGGGGTGCTCCTGCGGCGGGGTCTCGCCGGTGTACACGCCCGGGCCCACCGCCGTGGACCAGAAGCAGATGGCCTCGTCGCAGTTCGGCTCCGGAAGCTGGAGCGGGGAGATCTACCAGGACTCCGTCGCTCTCGGCTCGAGCCAGACCGCACCGACGAAGCTCGTCTCGATCGCCTCCCAGACGAGCTTCTTCGAGCCACTCATGTGCGACTCGAAGTCGGGCGGCATGCAGGGTCTGGTCGGCTTCGGCCCGAGCGCCGCTGCCGTCTCGGGCACCAACGGCTTCTTCGATCAGTACGTCGCCACCAACCATGTCCCCGACGTGTTCGCGACCGAGCTTTGCGAGACCACGGGGACGCTGTGGCTCGGCGGCTTCGACGCGACCGCGACGACCGCGGCGCCGCAGTACACGCCGCTCGCGGCCGACGTGAGCTCCACGTACTACTACACGGTCAACCTCGCCTCGATCACCGTGGGCGGGACGACCGTGCCCGTGGGCTCGGGAGGACAGCTGCCCGACTCGGTCGTCGACACCGGAACGTCGGTGTTCATCCTCAACGCGAACGCCTACAACGGCCTGACGGCGGCGCTCGAGGGCGACGCGATGTTCAAGCAGCTCTTCGGCGCGACGTTCTTCCCCGCCGTCAACTCGCAGAACACCGCCTGCCAGACCCTGAGCCAGACCAAGGCGCAGCTCGACGCCGCGCTCCCGGAGCTCACGCTGACCTTCGGATCCAACCCCGGCGTCTCGGTGAAGGCGGTCGCCACCGAGTCGTACCTCTTCAACTACGGTGGCCAGTGGTGCTCCTCCCTCTTCGGCGCCGACTCGAACACGATCGGGCCGCTCGCAGGCATCATGGGCAGCCCGGTGCTTCGCTCGAACGTCGTCATCTTCGACCGAGCGCAGAAGCGCATCGGTTTCGCCCCGCACGCGCCCTGCCCGTGACCGGCTAGGGGGTGTCCCTAGTTCTGCGCGCCGAAAAGCTGGATCATCTCGATCGCTTGCAGCAAACCATTGTGTGGCGAGCGCAGGCATGATCAAAAATTGGGATGCGTCGACACGCACTGAGCGACGAGCAATGGCGTCGGTT
>DASVWO010000084.1:0-13132 GCA_036393165.1 Polyangiaceae bacterium
CGGAACGATTGAGGTGGCGTCGGAACGATTGAGGTGGCGTCGGAACGATTGAGGTGGCGTCGGAACGATTGAGGTGGCGTCGGAACGATTGAGGTGGCGTGAAATCGAACGAGGTGGCGCGGGATAGAACGAAGCCGCTTCGTCGAGAACGAAGACCCGTCGTCGAGAACCGTGACGCCACTTCGAGACCGAAGGCTCCTCCCCGAAACGCAGGACTCCTACTGGAGACCGCAGGGTCCTTGTCCATGACGCCTCGCCCTGCCACGTGCTGACGGTGCAGCGACGGAGTCAGCGCGGATGCGGTGGACCAGCTCCGACCCGGATGGACGTGTCGCAGCTGTTTCGCCGCTGTTTCGTTGATTTCATTGCGTAACCTTCACCTGCGGCGTCCTTGACGCGTCGCGTTGTGCGCCGTAGGTTCATCGGCAAGAAGCATCGCCTCGCCCGTCCCATCACGCATCCGGGGGAGAGGAGTTGTCATGCGGGATTTTCCCCGCGCGCACCGTCTACCGGACGGCGCCACGGTGCACGTGCGCCCCGTGCGTCCTTCCGACGAGCGTTTCCTGCGCGCTGCCTTTCACGAGCTTTCGGCGCACTCTCGGTATCAGCGGTTTCTCGGTCCGGTGTCGGAGCTGAGCGACGCCCTCTGGCGATACCTATGTGACGTCGACGGCCGCGACCACGTCGCGTTCGTCGCTCTCGCAGACGAGTCGCAGGCCGTGGGGGTGGCTCGCTTCGTCCGCCAGTCGAGTTCCACCGTGGCGGAGGTGGCCGTGACCGTCGCCGATGCCTGGCAGCGACGAGGGCTCGGCTCGCTGCTCTTCGCGCGCCTCGTCGAGGCGGCGCGGCGCGGCGACATCGAGACGTTCGTGGCCTACGCGCTGCCGAACAACGTCGGGGTTCGGCGGCTGCTCGCGCGGCACGGAGCGCTTCGCGTGAGCGTTGCCGGAGGGGAGGAGACCATCGTGGTCCAGCTTTGCGGCTCTCGCGCCGCATGAGGGAGGAATCCATGCCCGCCGAAGTGCGAAACGCCCGCCGCCCGATGAGCCCGCAGCACGGTTCCACCGTGCACCTCGACCAGTGGGTCACTCCGACGATCGCCGACGAGCGCGGCTACCTGCGGGCCGGGCAGGTGCTCGAGTGGATGGACGTGGTCGGCGTCGTCGCCGCCGCGCGGCACTGCCGTATGCCCGTCGTCACCGCATCGGTCGACGGCATGGTCATGCGCGATCCCATCGGCGTCGGCGAGCGGGTCACGATGACCGCGGCGCTGGCGCACACCTCCGAGCGGTCCGTCGGCGTCTCCGTGTCGATGACACACGGCCGTCCGCTCGACGAGAGCGCGCGTCCCGTGGTCGACGCCTTCATGTCGTTCGTCGCGGTCGACGCGCGAGGGAATTCCGAGCGTGTGCCGCAGTTCGTGCCGCAGGCGCCTGCCGAGGTCGCGCGCTTCCGCGAGGGCAACCTGCGGCGCGACTTCCGTCGCAAGCTCGCGGCCGGAGCGAAGGAGGTACCCGTGCCCGTCGAAGGGCAGGCGGCCGACCGCGAGACCGCGCTCTACATCCGCGAGTTCCTCAAGTCGTTCCCGCGCTCGGTTCGATTCCCGTGGGACCGCGCCGAGCGCAAGGCGGCGCAGGGGCGCGCCGGTTCGTACGTGCACACCCTCGAGCCCGTGCGTGCCGGGACTCTCAACTTCCACGGCACCCTCTATGGCGGCACGCTCATGCGATGGATCGAGAGCAGCGCGTCGCTGTCGGCGCGGGCCTATCTGCACGGGGAGGCGGCGTGCATGGTCGGCCTTCACGGCCTCACGTTCCTGCGGCCGGTGAGGCCGAACCGTTTCGTCCACATCCAGTCTGTCGTGGTGCACACCACGGGCGATTCGCTGACGGTCCTCGTCCAGGTCCACGCCGAGGATCCGGTCGAGGGCGAGCACGAGGAGACGCTCCGGGCGTTCCTCACCTACGCGCCGGTCGACGTGGCGGCCGCCCCTCCGCCGCTCGTCTGCAGCACCGACGACGAGCGGGCCATCTTCCACGAGGTGGCACGCCGCCTCGCGCTGCAGCGTCTCGTCGAGCCGGCGGGCTGACGTGGGGCGGCTGGACGGTACTGAGACGGCCGTGCCGCGCGTTGCGAGGGAGAGTTGGCTCATGCGTCTCGTCTGCTCGGGCCTGCTCGCCGTCGCTCTTGGCTTCGTCGCCGTGCCCGCGCTGGCATCCGTCACCGAGCCGAACGGGCTCTCGGTGCCGCACGATTCGTCGCCGGAGGTGCAGCTCTACACGCTGTTCCAGCAGCGCGGCGAGAACATCGACTGGCAGAACGACGCCCACACGACGCCCAACCAGTTCTCGCCGCTTTGCGGGTTCACCGCGACGTACGTGCTCAACCAAGCCGGCTCGCACTTCGGTCTCGCCTGGTACAACGACACCGGAAGCCCTCCGAGCGCGAGCCAGCTCTATCCGCTCGTCGCGCCCAATTCGCCTGTGGGGACGACCTTCAGCGGCACGACGATCAAGAACGACCCGAACTACGCCGGGGGCGTGGTCGGCTTCGCCCTGGTCGGCGGCGAGACGCACTACACCAACGACGCCTACGACACCGTCTGCACGAGCTGCAGCCCGCCGGGACCGTGGATCACCGCGCTCATCTACGCGTCGACCGCCACGCCGAACGCGTACTACGTGTGCTTCGAAGACGGACCGACGAGCTCCAGCGGCTGGAACAACGACGGCGACTTCAACGACGACGTCTATTTCATCACCGGCGTGACCTGCAACGGCGGCGGGCAGCCCTGCGACACGGGGAAGCCGGGGATCTGCGCAGCCGGTCTCACGCAGTGCACCGCGAGCGGCACGACGTGCCAGGAGCTCAATCCCCCGGCGCCGACCGAGACGTGCAACGGCGTCGACGACAACTGCAACGGGATGGTCGACGAGGGCGCCATGTGCCCGGTCGGCTACGTCTGCGACATGGGGACGTGCGTGCAGAGCTGCCAGGGCGGCGAGTTCCAGTGCGCGCCGTCGCTCGCGTGCTCCAACGACGGCCACTGCATCGATCCGAAGTGCGTCAACGTCACGTGCCCCTCCGGGCAGGTGTGCGTCATGGGCCTCTGCAAGGGGCCGTGCGATGGCATCACGTGTCCGCATCCGCAGGTGTGCCGCGTGGGCAAGTGCGTCGACCCGTGCGCCGGCGTGAATTGTCCGATGGGCCAGGTGTGCGACCAGGGCGTGTGCATCACGGGCTGCGCGTGCCAGCCGTGCGGCTCCGGAGAATCGTGCGATTCGGCGAGCGGCCACTGCGTGCAACAGTCATGCGTCGGCGTCACCTGCGCGACGGGGACGTACTGCTCCGCCGGAAAGTGCGTCGACGACTGCACGGGCGCCGTCTGTCCCGCGGGCCAGACGTGCAAGGCGGGTCAGTGCGTCGGCGTTCCCGGCTCGGACGCGGGCGCCGACAGCGGATCGTTCGGCCCGCCCGGCGGCTCGTCGAGCGGCGCGTCGAGCAGCGGGGGCGGCGACGTCGACGGCGGGAGCGACGCGACGACCGGCAACGGGGACACGTTCGGAGACGGGAGAAAGCTCGGTGGGTGCGGGTGCCGGTCCGTCGGCGACGAGACGAACGGCGGAGCGCTGCTCTGGGCCGCTGCTGCACTGGCCCTCGCCGCGGTCCGTCGCCGTCGCAGCCGCTAGCCTACGGGCTGATCCACTCGAGCATCACGGGGCCCGAGGGTGCGGCGCCGGTGTCGTTCGCCTCGCGCGTCACCTGGAGACGGTCGGGAGGATCGGCTCCGGGCTGGATCTCGCCGACCAGCAGGGAGCGACCATCGCTCTCGACGACCACGATGCCCAGGCGATGCCACCCATCGGGCGCATGCGACCAGGCGGCGTAAGACTGTCCCGGGGCTGGTTGCGGCAAGCTGCTCGTCGTCAGGACGGCGACGCTCGCTCCGGGACGCGTCCGGTAGTTGCCGTGCGCTTCGACGGGAGCCGCCGTTCCGGGGCCGAGCCGGCGCGTCACCACGTCGCTCGTCGTCACCATGCGAAGGGCGGCCTCGTTGCGCGCCGCACGTTCCTCCCGTCGCCGAACGACGAGGACGACCGCGACGGCCGCGAGCACCGCGATCAACACGGGTGCCAGGCGTCTGAGGCCCGAGCGGATGCGCGTCTTGATGGTGCCGACCGGCGCGCCGAGGATACGCGCGATCTGTTCGTGCGTGAGCTCGTCGAAGAAGGCGAGCGAGAGCGCCTTGCGCTGCGCCTCCGGGAGCGCATCGACGGCTGCGCGGATGACGGCCTGGCGGTGCGCGATCCAGCTCGCCTCGTCGGGCGCCAGCGTGTCGGCCTCGAGCTGCCCGAGCGCTGCGTCGTCGTGCGATCCCTCCGCCTTCGCGCCGCGAACCGCGTTGAGGGACCGCCGCCTCGCGATCTGGACGAGCCACGGCTTGAACGCGCCGCGTGCGGGATCGAACGACGCGTGCTTCGTCCAGAGCGTCACGAACACGTCCTGCACGACCTCCTCGGCCGTGCTCGAGCCGACGAAGCGGGCGGCCACGGTGAAGACCAGCGCCGCGTACCGGTGATGCAGCTCACGCAGCGCGGCCTCGTCGTGATCCGCGAGCCTCGCCACGAGCGCCTCGTCCGTTGCGGAGCTGTTCATGCGTCTCCATCCTCAGGTTGGCGTCGGCTCGGTGCGGCCCACGCGCGGGTCGCCCATGAGCCGTTCCTCCCACCGGCGGCGGGAGAGAAGGGCGTCGACCGAGAGTAGCCCGGCGCCAACGACGGCGAGGAAGACGCACGCCGCGAGCATCGTGAGATCGAGGCGCGCCTGGTAGGCGAACGCCCAGAAGCCCACCTTGGGCGACGCGGCGACGGGCTCGGGGCCCGCTCCGAAGAGCAGGGGAAGCTTGGTCGTCACGATGGCGACGACCATGTCGACGACGAGCGGGAGCGCCGCAAGACGGACGAGCAGCCCCGCGAGGAGCAGCGTCCCGCAGACGATCTCGGTGGCGCCGACGAATGCCGCGAGCGCGGGTGGGGCGGGCATCCCGATCTTCGCGAAGCGACCGGGCCCCTGGTTGTCGAAGAGGAACTTGACGGCTCCCGAGGAAATGAACACGAAGCCGACGGCCATCCGCACGAGCAGGGTGGCTCGCGTCGCGTGACCGATGTTCGGGCGGAAAAGCAGCTCCGCCAGCCTGCGGAAGAGTTGGGTGGCCATGTCCCCCATACACGCCCCATCAGCCGGCGGTTTTGTCCGGAGCGACGCCGTCCAGGCTCGCGGCATCGAACCGGATCTACGAGGGATCAATCATGAGTTTCGCGATGGCATCTCTCCTGGCGCACAGCGAACACGTTCCGTCGGCCGCGCGCGCCGCGCTGCGCTCTGCCAACGTCGTTGGCCCCGATCGCCGGCTCGAGCTCCTGACCGCCGCCGCGCGCATCCTCCACCACGAGGCCGGCGTCGCGTGCTCGGACGCGTTCGAGCTCGTGGATCTTCCGGCCGGAGACTGCGCCGGTTAGGTCGCGTCAGTCTCCTGGGCCGTGCTCCCAGTACGTGACGAAACCGCGGTGACGCTGGACGAAGCGCACGCCGCCGTCCTGCGAGACGACGATCGCGAGGGCCCCCGGAAGCGCCTCGCTGAGACGGTAGGCCGAGCGGTGGCGTGTCCCGACGTCGTCCACGATCTCGCTCGAGAACGAATCGGCCTCGAGGTCGAGGCCGCGCCGCACGTGCGTGACCGCCGGCAAGCCGCCGGCGATCTCCGCGCCGAACCCGAGGATCTCGAAACGCTTCGTCAGCACGACGGCGCCATCCACCTGGGCGAGGGACGCGATGAGACTGGCGGTCTCGAACAGGGCTTCGTCGAGCTGGGCGACGAGCCCGTCGTCCTCGTGCAGGTACGAGTCGGGGCTCGCTGGCCTCCCCGTCTCGGCGGAACGGCGCGCAAGCCGCTCCAGCATCGCGAGGACGAGGGAACGGAACCGCCGTCGCGGCGGCGCATCGTCGAACGCGAACCTCGGGTGCAGGTAGCTCTCGCCCGGGGAGTCGGCGGGCACCGCCAGGACGGTCCCGCCGTGGTGAGCCGTCCGAATCGTCGCGATGACCCGCTTGATCATCTGCTGCGCGAGCACGCCGGTGAGCGCCATGGCGACCGCGGGCTCGAGTGACGGCGACGCCGACGCGCGGTGCTCCACGGCCATCGTCTCGCGCTCCGCCGCGAAGAGACCCGGGAGCCACTTCGAACGAAAGACGTCCAGCGAGAAATCGGAGAGTCGCCCGCCACGCAGCTCGGCGATCTCCTGGTTGCCGCAGCCGACCACGAGGTGACCTGGTCTCACGATGCGCACGACGAGGCTGCGCGGCATCATCGGCTCGCGAGCGCGCCCGCCCCGCGACGGCTGCATCCAGCGAGGACCGCTCTGCAGCAGGCCCCACGCCGAGAGCTCGCCGGAGCTGCTCTCCTCGACGCCGACCAGCGCCCGGTAGAAGTTCGCCGCCGGCGCGATTCGCCTCAGCTCGTCCTCGTCCAGCCGTCGTGGCGTCGTGAAGACCATCGGCAGCAGTCCCGTCGGAGGGCCGTCCTCGAGCGGCAGCCCCGATCGCGGCGTCACGAGGATGCGGCACGCGACCGGTCGCTCCTCGTTCCGCAGGAAGGAGGCGTGATACGCGACGTCGAGCAGCGCCTCGAGGCACCTCGGAAGCGGGCGCGCATCGGAGGGCCACGAGCCTCGGACACGCGTCGCGAGGTGCAGGGGATAGCTGTGCTCCCCGTCGTGCATGATCACTTCGTATCACGCCTCATGCTCCTTCGAAGAAGGACGGAACGAAGGATGGTCTGGTCTGAGCTCCGGATCGACTGGACGAGCGGAAGGATCGATCGTTCTTCCAAACCGTCCGCTCGTTCATGCAAACCGATCGATCGCTACGAGCTCCGTCGATGCAGGAGATCCCGGTTGTCCGATGATTCCAGCAAACGTCTCGATGCTCGTCAGCGACCGAAATCATTCGAGCCCCCGAAGAAGAGCTCGATGCATCCACAGAAGTGACTTGGACCCCCGGAGAGGTCATCTTGAAGGGCGGACGCCTTCTCGAAGCCGTCGAAGATGAACTTTCGATCCCAGGGACGCTCGGATGAAGGGAAGGGGGGGCGCTCCAGATCTTTCGTCGTGATTCTGATGTCGACGGTCGCGTGCAACGGTGGGTCGCCCGCTTCACCTCGTGTGGACGCATCCTTCGTCGATGGTGAGATCGAAGCGTCCCCGGCGGATGCTCCCGGTGACGAGAACGAGGGGGCGACCGATGCGGGCGAGGACGGCGATGCCGGAGACGCGGAAGCCGGCTACGCCGTTTGCCCCGAGGCGCTCGATGCGACCTTCGGGAGCATCTACGGATCGATCCTGTCGCCAGAGGGTGGTTCGTGCGGCGCGGTGGGGTTCGGTTGCCACTCGACGATCGCCTCGCAGGAAAACAAGAGCAACCTCGACTTCTCGCTCGCCGCCGCGGCCGTCTACGCCGAGCTGCTCGGCGACGGAGGCGGTTACCCGGCGACGAACATCGCGGGTGACGCCGGGCACGTCGTCCTGCGGGTCGCGCCGTTCGACGCTGGCGCGAGCATGCTCTACATCAAGCTCACCCTGACCGGGAACGACCCGCGCTACGGCGCTGGCATGCCGCTCTACTCGCCCGGGTCGATCTGTCCGCCGGCGCTCGAGGCCATCAAGCAGTGGATCGACACGGGGGCCCGGCCCTAGGCCCCGCCGGGCTCGGCCTCGATCAGAGCGCGGCCGACCAGCGCACGCGCATCAGCGGCCGCGTACCCGGCGATCCCACCTCGAGCCGACCTCCGTCCGCCGCGAGCCGTGCCGCGAGGTAAACGAGGGACAGCGGCGAGCCGATCGAGCCGGCGTCGACGCCGTCGACGTGCACGTCGAGCACGGTGTCGACTTCGTCGCGATCAAGCCGGACGCGGAGCTCACCCCCGTCCGGCGCCGCGGCGAGCGCCGTCTGGAGGAGGCCGTCGATCGAGAGCTCCAGCCGTTGCGCGTCGGCCCGCACGTGATCCGAAAGCTCGCCCCCCTCGACGGCGAAGCGCACGCGTCGTTGCTCGGCTGTCGCGCTCATGCGCTGGATCGTGGCGGCGACGAGATCGCCGATGCGCGAGGTGCGTCCGGCCGGCCCGAGCTCGGTCTCGTTGCCCGGCGCCGGGCGCGCGAGCGACGCGACGGCGCCGAGCACGTCGCTCAGTGCGCTTTCGGGCACCCCGGCCTGCGACCGCGGATGCATGGTCCAGCGGTACGAAATGGGTTCGTCGGTCGACGCGCGCGGGCCGCCGTCGACCCACAAGGTCGCGTCGAACGGCGCCGCTCCGCGTGCGCGCATGCGCAACCGCACGGGGCTGCCGCGCCCGGCGAGCTCCGCGAGGCCGGTGAGGTGCTGACGGAACGAGCGCGTGTCGCCCCGGGCGACGAAGGCGATGAGCAGCTTGCCGCGGAGCGCGCTCGGGCTCATCCCGAGCATCTCGCCGGCGCGCTGGTTCGCGTCGCGGATGACGCCCTTGGCGTCCGTGATGACGCACGCGTCGCGGCCGCTCGCGAAGAGGTGGTAGTAGCGGGCTCGCTCGGTGGCGAGCAGCCGGCACGTCCGAACCAACTCGTCGCTCGACGCGGTCGCCGCCGTCTCGAGAATGTCTGCCGCATCGCGGACCAATCCCGCTCCGCGGCTCGCGCTCGCTTTCATCACAGTGCCTCCGTCCCCAGGCAGTGCGGATTCCAGCCTCACAGACGCGCGCAGGTTCTGCGCGCACAGGATTGTTCACCTGCAAATCACCCGTGTAACAACAGCCTCACGAGGAAAAAACGACCTCGGAATGGAATCGAGATGCTCATAATGGCTGCAACATGCCCGCGCAAGGGGAGCGGGCGTCTTCGTGCTAGCGTCGCCGCATGCGCGTCGTGTCGCTGCTCGCCAGCGGGACGGAGCTCGTCTGTGCCCTCGGCGCCGGCGAAATGCTCGTCGGCCGCTCGCACGAGTGCGACACGCCCGAGTGGGTGAAGCGCCTTCCGGCGGTGAGCCGTCCCACGTTCGACGTGACGGGGTCGAGCGCGGAAATCGATGGGTTCGTGCGCGCGAAGCTCGCCGCGGGTGAACCACTCTACGAGGTCGACGAGAAGCTGCTCGTCGAGCTCGCGCCCGACGTGCTCATCACGCAGACGCATTGCGAGGTCTGCGCGGTGACGCCGGGGGACGTCGCTCGCGGCGTGCCTTCCGCGCTGTGCCGGCAGCAGGTGGTGGCGCTGCGGGCCGGAACGCTCGAGGGCATCCTCGCGGGTTTCGTGGAGGTCGCGCGGGTGCTCGGTCGTGAAGCGCGAGGCGCAGACTTTGCGCTCGCCTGCCGCGATCGCGTCGAGTCGGTCCGCAAACGGACGCGCGGATTGCGACGACCTCGGGTGGCATGCCTCGAGTGGACCGACCCCATCTTCGCGATGGGGAACTGGGGCCCCGAGCTCGTCGAGGCCGCTGGTGGAGAGAGCCTTCTGGCGACGCCGGGTGGACACTCGACGACGACGCCGTGGGAAGCCGTCGTGAGCGCCGACCCCGACGTTCTCGTGGTGGCGCCCTGCGGCTACGCGATGGATCGGACGCTGCGCGAGATGCCGGCGCTCGCCTCCCGCGAAGGGTGGAATCGTCTCGCGGCGGTGCGGAGCGGACGGGTCTACGTCGCCGACGGGAACCGGTACTTCAACCGCTCCGGCCCGAGCGCCTTCGAGACCGCCGAGGTTCTCGCGGAGATGCTGCATCCGGAGACATTCGAGCCGCTGCACCGCTCGCAGTGCTGGGTGCCGTACCCCGGCCACTGCTGAGCGAGCTACATTGAACGTCGGAATGGCCGAATCGCCGCCGCTCGTCGGCACCGTCCTCGACGGGAGATTCCAGGTCGAGAAGGCGCTCGCTTCGGGCGCCTCGGGCGACGTGTACGAGGCGCAGCACCTGGCGCTGGGGCATCGCGTCGCGATCAAGATCCTGCGGCCCGGAATCCCGGAGACGGCGGAAATCCGTCGCAAGCGGTTCCTTCGCGAGGCGCGCGTGGCGGTGCGGATCCGGAGCGATCACGTGGTGCGCGTCTTCGACTTCGTGGCACCCGAGGAGGGGCCCACCTACATCGTGATGGAGCTGCTGCACGGCGAGACGCTCGCGGACCGCGTGCGGCGCGGCGGACCGCTGCCGTGCGCGGAGGCCGTGGACTTCGTCGTCCAGGCCGCCAAGCCGCTCGCGCAGCTGCACGGCGAGGGGATCGTCCACAGGGACGTCAAACCGTCGAACCTCTTCCTCGAGCGCGACGCCGAGGGCAAGGAGCGCATCAAGCTGCTCGACTTCGGCGTGGCCGCGTTCCAGCAGCCTGTCTCTCGGCCCGAGAGCTCGCTCACCTGGAGCGAGATGATCGTGGGCACGCCGCGTTACATGGCGCCCGAGCAGATCGCGTCGTCGAAGCAGGTCGACGCGCGCGCCGACGTGTGGGCGCTCGGGGTCACTCTCTACGAGCTGCTCTCCGGCGAGCCTCCGTTCGGCGGGACGACCGTGCTCGCCGTGCTCAATCAGATCGAGCACCAGGAGCCTCCGCCTCTGAGCACGCGCCGGCCCGACGTGCCGCCGCAGGTGGCGGCGGTCGTGCATCGCTGTCTCTCGAAGGATCCTGCGTCGCGTCCGGCCGATGCGCGTGCGCTCGTCGAGGCCCTCACGCAGCCCACGAGCGTCGAAGGGAGCGCGCCGGATCGACGGCGATGGCCGCGGCTGGCATGGGTCGCCGCTCCGGGCGCTGGCCTGCTGGTGGTCGTCGGTCTGGCGCTCGCCGGACACAAGACCGAGGCCGAGCCGGCGTCTCCCGAGCCGGTGCCCTCGCTGGTGGTTTCGTCTCCTCCTCCTCCGCAGCCCATGGCAGTGAGCGCGGCGACCGCGACGACCGAGCCGCCGCCCCTCCCTCCGGCGTCGCCCGCTGCCGCGCAACCCGCGAGACCCGCCGTGCAGCGTCGACCTTCAGCGAAACCGGCTCCGCGCGCGACCTCGCGCACGACCGCCGGCACCGTCGAGGACGATGATCGCATCGAATAGCCGGCGGTGGCTCGCGCTGCTCGCCGTGCTCCTTCCGTCTGCCGCGTGGGCGGACCCGCCGTCCTCGCCTCCCTCCGAGGCACAGGTGCAGGCCGCGCGCTCGCTCTTCCACGAAGCGCGCGAGCTGCATCGCGCCGGCAAGCTGGACGAGGCGCTCGACAAGGCGCTCGCCGCGTACCACACGGCTCCGACGCCCGTGACCGCCATGGAGGCGGGCTCCCTGCTCGTCGACCTCGGGCACCTGGTCGAGGCCCGGGATCTGCTTCGCTCCGTCCCCTCGCTGCCCGTCAGCCCCCGCGAGTCGGACAAGGGTCGCGACGCGCGTCAGCAGGCGATCGCGCTCGCGGCGTCTCTCGACGGCCGCATTCCCAAGGTCTCCCTCGCGGCGCGACCGCCCAGCGCGACGATCCTCCTCGACGGAAAGCCGCTCACCCTCGACGCGGGCACGTGGCAGGGCGTCGATCCCGGCGCCCATGCGCTCGCGGTCCTCGTGGACGGCAAACCGTGCACGACCATCAACGTGACCCTCACCGAGAGCGAGGAGCGAACGATCGACCTGCGCGACGCGACGAGCGCGTGTGCGCACGAGCGAGCCGGGGACGCCGCGCCGGCTCCCAGTCCTCCGCCTCTCACGCCGGTCGCGGCGCCTGCTCCTTCCGTGATGGTTGCACCGGCGCCCGCCGCTCCTCCGAGCAGCGCCGGAGGCGACAATCCGATGCGCTGGGTGGGGCTCGCGATCGCTGGCGCCGGCGTCGTCGCCATCGGGGTCGGCGGCGGTCTCGCGCTCGGCGCGAAGAGTCAGTACGACTCCGTTGCCGGCCAGTGTGCCCCGGATGGTTGCTCGCAGGCGGGTTACGACACGCGCAACGACGCACGGTCGAGGGCCGACGTCGCGACGGTCGTCATGGTCGTCGGTGGCGTCGTGGCCGCAGGTGGCGTGGCGCTCTGGCTTCTCGAGCCCTCGCAGCGGACGTCCGTCGGTATCGGGCCTGGAACGGTGCGCCTGCGCGCGAGCTGGTGAGCGTCAGGGCTCGCAGAGTGAGTAGGGCGACGTGACGCCGGCGTACACCGCCGTCACGTCGCACGTCTTGTTCGCCGGGCAGTCGATCGACATGTCTGGACGGCAAACCAGTGCGTTGCTGGGACAGGCGGCCGTCGTGTCGCACGTCATCTTGCTGTTGAAGTGGCAGCAGATGTCGCTCCCGGGACAATCGTCGTCGTTCGCGCAGACGATCGGGTAGCCGTCGCACGTGCTCTCGCTCGCCGTGCACGCGTAGGTCGTGACGCCCGCGTCGCTCGTGTGCTGACAGCACACGGCGCTGGGGCTCGTGCAGTAGACGACGCCGAAGCACCCGCCGCCGCACTTCACGCCCGGTGGGATCGCGTCGGGCGATGCGTCGTCGGCGGCGCACGACGCCTCCGTCGCGACCGAGTCCGCGGACGCATCCGAGGCGTCCGTCGCCGCATCGTGCATCGGCGCGAGCGTCGGCGCATCGAGGCCGAGCACCGAGGTGCACGCGGGCAGCGACAGAAGGAGCGCGACGGGGGTCACTTCGATACGCGCACGCATCGCTCAGGTCCTGTAGCTCGCGGGGTCGATCTGGAAGCGGTGCATCCAGCGGTGAATCTGGGCCGGTGCTTTGCCGAGCGCGCGCGCGACCGCAGCCACGTTGCCGCGGTGCTCGTGGAGCAGGCTCACGATGCGATCGCGCAGCGCCTCGTCGGCCGGCGGCGCCTGCGTCGGGACCGGCGCAGCCGGCGGCGCCAGGGGGGGCGACAGCACATCGCCGGGCAGGTGCGGCGCATCGATCACGTCGTCGACCGCGAGCGCGACGGCGCTCGCCATGGCCTGGTGCAGCTCGCGGATGTTGAGCGGCCAGGAGTGAGCGACGAGCGCCCGTGCCGCCTCGGCGGTGAACGACATCTTCTCCGCGCGCGCGCCGGCCACGTCGGCGAGCACGTCCGCTGCGATGACGCCGAAGTCGGACATGCGCTCGGCCAGTGCCGGAAGGCGATGGGTGTAGCC